>DATFQQ010000170.1:0-2366 GCA_035264195.1 Candidatus Sulfotelmatobacter sp.
TTTTGGCTTTGCGGGGTGGACGACGTGATGGGCGGCGTTCCCGATCTCGTCGTCACCTTGAAGAATGTTCCCAGCGGCGAAGCCGCTGTTTTGTTGGCGCACGAGCCTGATTACGCCGACTATGTGACACGCTATCCCGTCGATCTGCAGCTCTCGGGACATTCTCATGGAGGACAGGTAAGTTTGCCACTGGTCACTCCGCTGTTTCTGCCCGATCTAGCCAGGAAATATGTCTGGGGCCTGTTCAAAGTAGATGCGCTTACTCTTTACACGACTGCCGGTATCGGAACCGTCCGAGTGCCTGTGCGGTTCAATTGCCCTGCAGAAATCACTTTCATACGGCTTTCCAGACAGTCTTAGCCATACTTGCACCAACAACCACGACGACGTGTCGATTCGAAGGCGCGCTTGTGCAAAGGGTTTCATTGAGATAAAGCTAATTATTGCTGATGCCTTGTAAGTCATTGATGTAATTGACGATATTACGTTGCTGATTGGCTAGCAATTTGCGGCCACTTCGAAGTTATACTACTGCTCCGAAAACTTGGTGAGATCTGATGCACCGCTACTTCTGGCCGATCATGATTCTGCTGTTAGCTGCGAGCATAGCCGCTTTCGCCCGCATAACTTCTGCCGCCGCGCCTGCTGTATCCGCCATCGATCACCGCGAGCGACAGGTCCCATTGACTCTGAGGCGTGCTGCGCAGTATGTCGATGTACCTCATATCAGCTCTCGCCCTGCTTGCGCTGACGTCCAACCACCACAGGCTTTGACCACTCCAGATCCGCTGCTCACCTCCTCTGCCTCGTCCGGAAAAATCAAAGTGAGCTTCATCATTGGTACTGACGGTCGAGTGCATAGCCCGTTGATCCTGCAAAGTGCCGGGGTGGTTGGAGATCGACGGGTGCTTCAAACGGTGAGGACCTGGAGATACCGTCCTGCGACCTGCAACGGTGTTCCCACTGAGACAGAAGGGAAGATCGAGTTTTCCAGTCGATAGCATCCTTCAGAGTACTGGGCTAGAATCCGAGCAGGTGATTCCATCCGTGGATAAGAAGGACAAAAAGTCTGCTTCGCTCCAGCCCCCCGCCGATGCCTCTGCCGGCAATCCCGAATTGGACGAGTTTTTCCGCAGTCTGAAAGCTGGCGCGGGACGCTCGAAACATGGATCGGACGGAGTCGCGGCGGCGATCGATGCCGCCCAACGTTTCGCGACCGAACAGGACGCGGAAGATGCGGCCGCCGATGTCGCTCAAGATTTGTCGGCTGATTCGGGTCCTGTAGCCTGCGGCGCTTGCGGATACCATAATCGCGAAGGCAACAAATTTTGCGGGATGTGTGGCGCTTTAGTCTGTGCCGCCGAGAAAAGCCCGTCTACTGCTCTTACACCGAGCGAGGCTCGTTCTGTACCAGGCGCTGCCGATTCGCCTAATGCCTTCCCTCAACATATGTTGAGGGAAGCCGCAACTCGCCCATCTGGAAACGAGACACATCATTACCACCATCACTATCATCATCACTATTTCCCCGGAGCACAGGACGGTGCATACCCGCGAGCCGGAGAGGCGGTCCGGGACGTTGCAAGAGATGACAAGTTGCGTTCCACCACGATGGCATTGCGCGGCGACCTGAGCCGAGCGGAAGCCGCCGTTCGCGCGATTGCGCACGAATGGGTTTTGGCCTGCAATACCAAACATCTCGATGACTTGCTCGAACTCTATGTTTCGGATGCGCTTGTGTTGCGATCGAATTGTGCTCCCATTCGAGGGGCGGCCGCAGTGCGGGAGTTCTTCTTTGGTGCCTTGGACTCCGGTCTCGGAGAAGTCGAGATGGAACCCCTACGGATAGAAGTTGTCGGAGATTTCGCTTACGAGGCCGGGCGCTGCAAAGCTCTGATTCCAGGTTCTAGCGGCAAACGGCGCGAGGAACGTGGAAAATATTTGTGGGTGTGCGCTCGTCAGAGCAACGGTGAATGGAAGCTGACAGCCGACTGCTGGTCAAGCGACTTGACTCTTGCAAATCTGGAATCAGATATTCCGTCCGGCGTCGGAGTGAAGACAAGCTCACCGCGAAAGGGTTCGTGATGGGAACCAGGTTTCAAAGTTTCAGAGTTTCAAGGTTTCAGACGTGCCGTTGCGATGGTTGAGAGACTATGAATCTTTGAAACCTTAAAACCTTCCTAGCCAACCCCCACCTTTTCCAGGTCTCCTCGCAGTTGTTCAATCGAATCCATCTCAATCGTATGCATTCCCAGTTGGGCAGCGCATTCGAGATTGAGCGCGCGATCGTCGATAAAGCAGCATTCCTCTGCGGGAATTTGTGTCGTCTCAAGTGCCAGTCGGTAGATATCGCGTTCCGGCTTGCG
>DATFQQ010000171.1:0-2044 GCA_035264195.1 Candidatus Sulfotelmatobacter sp.
TGACGCGGACGTTTGCTTCGATGGGTTCGGCTATCGAGATTTCGTTGGCTACCTTGCGCGCAAGCCCCGGATCTACCCCTTGAAGTTGCAGCGCAATAGCCAACTCAGTCAAAGCTACGTTGGGATATGCGTTGGCCAGACTCGCCTCGCGCTGGCGTAGAGTCCTCTCGAGGCCTCGCTGCGAGCTAACTGAAACGTATTCACCGGTCGCCATCGATGCGGCGCCCGCAACAAGGCCCGCAAGCCCAGCAGTCAGCACCGCCTGCATAGAAGCATTCGACGCCGCGACACCGACCATCAGCGCGGCGGTCGATACGATACCTTCGTCGGCCCCGAGCACTGCGGCGCGAAGCCAGCCTGAACGACTCGTCGGATTGTCGTCAACTTGATCGGTCATGTGTTGCGCTGCTACGCTCATGTAGATGCCCGCCTTCTTTCTGTTGTAACGGTCAAAATTCAAAACCCTTTTTACCACATTGTCCTTTCTAAAAGAACAAAATGGCCGGCTCCTTTTGTGGATGGGAAAAATTTGTGCAGAATCGAACACGCAGGGAATTTAGAGCTCGTCGCTTTACGGGGGTCTTTCCCGCGAAACCTCTTAATTATACGAGCAAGCAGTTGCAGGCGTGGTTCGATGGAATCGATGAGGACGTACGAAACTTAGCCTTCCGTGGTCAACGGTTTCAGCTCGCGCTTTCCGAGACGGGTGATACCGCTTCCTGTGATCAGCACGTGCTCGCCGATCTGGACCGATCGGTTCTCCTTCCTGACATCTTGGATAGCGCTGCGCTTCATGCGGATGGCAGGCTTGAAGTCGAAGGCCATGCCTGGAGCCAGGACGATGTCCGACTCGCCTCTGGAATTTGCCGGTCCCAGTCGTGGTCGAGAGAGGTTGGCGATGCCGCTTGAATGGAGCACGACGCCGGAACGATCTTCAGCGTTGAGCTTTTCCGTCAGCTTCGCGTAGTAGTCGACTAGCTGGCCGCACGTGGTCTTACCGGGAACAATGGAAGCCACGCAGTCGTGAAAGATCTTGATGGCTGTCTCCATGGCAGCCCGATAGTAGTCGTAGCCGGGGGTTTTCTGACTGCCGACGAAAATTGAGTGATTCACTTGTCCCCGGTAGCCCTGAACAGTGGCGTCGATTTCTTCGCTGATGATCTGCCCTTCTTTGAGCAGATCGTCGGTGGGGGCGCCCAGAGTAGTATTACCTTCGGCATCGAGGGCCATAGAGAGGCGGGTAGGATCTTCACCGGTCTCGGAAAACATCGCAACAAAGGTTTGCAGCCAAATGTCACCCTGGCGCTTTAACGGAGGCCGCGCCACTCGTCTGATCGTCTCGATCGCCTTTTCGCCCGCAGCGACAGAGAGTCGGATCACCTCGTGCTCTTCGGCGCCCTTCATCATGGCTGATTCGTCGATGGGACCGGAATCCGCTCCCCATTTTTCTATGGGCAGGAACTGGAGCCCTGGAATCGCCGACATGATATTTTCTAGGAAAATTCCCGAAACCAGGCCTTCGGGATCGAAGCGGCTGCCGCTGAGCTTGGCCACGCCGATGCGCATCCCAGATCGATTCAATTCGAGCTTCTTGAGTTGTTCCGCTACCGATTTCGAACCTTCGCCTTGACTGATGACGAGCTTTCCGTCTGAGCGCCACGCCTCCAGTCTCTTCTCCCAAAAGCTCTGGTTGCGCGCGGTGGAGACGATGGCATGAGCTGGTTTGGAATCGTCGCGGGGAAATAAGACGTCGGCGCTTCCTCCCCGGCCGCCAATTTGCGTGAGATAACGAGGGTAGGCCTGGTCGGAACTCGCGGGCGCGAGAATCGCATCGAGATTCCACTCAGGTTTCACCATCACGCGGCGGATCACCTCCCATCGGCGGTCGCGCTCGGCGCGCGAAAAAGACGGATTCGATACATGGATCTGCGCTGCATTACCCTCCGCCGCGACCGCTTCATTACGCAGCGAAACTAGTTCGGGTAGGAGCGGAAGAGCGATGCTTGTGGATACGAAATCACGAAGAAAGCAACGCCTTGAAGTC
>DATFQQ010000172.1:0-7046 GCA_035264195.1 Candidatus Sulfotelmatobacter sp.
CCTGCGGTGCCTGCCGCCGGTGTCCCACCGAGCGTGGCGGTGCCATTCCCGTTATCTGTAAAAGTTACGCCACTTGGCAGAGCGCCCGTTTCAGTCAAGGAGGGCGTCGGCGTTCCCGTTGTGGTCACAGAGAAACTTCCCGGGGTGCCTATTGTAAAGCCCACGCTATTGGAGCTAGTGATCGCCGGGGGTGTCGAGGTTGGCGGTGCAGCTTTCACCGCCAGCAGTCCAAGAATCACGTTGTCAATGTTTGTTCCTGTTCCAAACGTGGCGGTTTGCGCTCCTGCTGCAACCCCGATTCTTTCCTCAATCGTCTGACCGGTATTACCCAGAAAACTGTTTCCCAAGCTCCCATTGCCAGCATTGAGAGAATTGGCGTCGTCGTGCAGCGTGTATCCGCTTCCGGCTGAGCAAATGGTGTCAACTCCTAAACACGCAGCAAAGACTAAATCGCCAGAATTCAAAGTGGTTAGTCCGCCGATCGTGGCTACTCCACCCGAAGCTGGAGTGGTGCTGTACTGCGGCGTCCCATCAAGCGAGGAGATTGTTCCCGTATAGGAGTATTCAGCACATTCAAGACTCCGAAACACAACTGCTGTGCTGACGTTCAAAGTGACGTTGGTCGAAGCACCGACCGCAGAGGGAATGTAGAAGATCTGACCGCTATAGCCGACAAGACCGCCGATCCCTCGACTCGCGGAACCGATGGCTGTCCAGGTGCCGTTATTCGGATCGGTCATCGAAGCTGTGGCGGTAGAGGATTGCCACGTCGCCGCACAAAGCAAGAGATGCCCAGCCCCGGGGTTCTGGTGAAGGTGGACGGAAAGCGTCGTGCTACCACCGCCGCCAGCGTTGAATGCCCCGGTCACGCTGCCGTTTACGTAAGCAAAGCTGGAACCACCTGTACCGCCATTGACTGTCAGCGTGAAAGCCTGTGAGGCATCTGTACCCACTCCATTGTGCGCCTTGATGGTGATCGGATAACTGCCGGCAGTGCCGGCTGCCGGTGCTCCGCCGAGCGTGGCGGTGCCGTTGCCGTTGTCTGTAAACGTGACGCCACTCGGCAGAGCGCCTGTCTCGGTCAGGGTGGGCGTCGGTACTCCTGTCGTTGTCACGGTAAATGTTCCGGGCGTAGACACGGTAAAGGTGGTGCTGTTGACGCTGGTGATCGTCGGAGCCTGCGTCGTGTTCACGCTCAGAGTGAAGGTTTGGTTGGCGGGGCTACCCACACCATTGTTGGCCGTGATCGAGATGACGTAACTGCCTGCTGTGCCTGCCGCCGGTGTTCCGCCGAGCGTCGCGGTGCCATTCCCGTTATCTGTAAACGTGACGCCACTCGGCAGAGCGCCTGTCTCAGCTACGGAGGGCGTGGGCACTCCGGTCGTTGTCACCGTAAATGTTCCAGGCGTAGACACGGTAAAGGTGGTGCTGGTGGCGCTGGTAATCCGGGCGGACGAGTTGCCTAACAGACCAAACACGCTCAATTGCCCTACTGCTCCCACGTAGACCTTTCCGTTGGCCACCGTCGGGACGGTAAGCTTAATTGCGCTTCCTGGGTTGTCGCGGGTGCTGTTCTGGCTCGAGTTGTAAAGAGGCCCTGCCGAAAGATTGCCGGCGTCATAGGCATAGAGGACGGTGGGACCGCCGGGGCCAGCGTCGCTGAAGGCGTCCGTCTTGAGCGCCCAAAGAATTGCGTTGGAAGTTCCATTAGCGGAAATGGTTGGCGTCGCCCCAGGCCAGCCGAACTCAACGTCACCAACGTCGGTGGGAGTAGTCGAGAGCATCCCATTCGTGACGGTGAACGCTTTGGCGAAATCGTTGTAAACCCAGTAATAAACCTTACCGTTGAAATAGACCGGAGAACTGAACACTGAGTTTAGTGCCGGAAGCTCTTGCACGATATTGTCGTGCGAGGAGTTGAAGTGGCCCATGTTGTCGCGATTGACCACATAGATGGTGCCTGGTTTTCCGGCCTGGACTAGCAAATGAGGGTTGGGCCCGGGTTGATCCGGGAGAATTGCGAGTCCACCTGAGCCCAAATCAAGGTCAGTTGTAACCAGGTCCGCTTGATCCGACGGAGTGAAATAATCCTGGACCGTCGGACCGTTCGCTAGATCTATGCGGATAATCGAGTCCCCGTAATTTACCGGGGTCTGAAGCTTCGTATCGAATGTGCCATTTCCTGTGGCCACGAAAATGTTGGACCCGCTATCCATAGCTAGGCCTTGACCCGTCATCCAGATGCCGCCCGCCCAGCCATTCACCGACGATGGCTCGGTGCAATATACAAATACTTGGGAGAAACTCGACCCGTTGTAGGAATACCCAAGGATCCAGCCGCGAACTGTTGTTGTCCCGTCCCCGTGAGCGCCAAGGCCTATATAGATGACGCCGTTATAGAGCAAAAGCCCCGCCCGTTGGTTGGCCCCGCCGATGTCCAAGGTCACCGCACTCTGTCCCGGAACGGTCACGGATGCGGAAATCGAGATGGGACTTCCGGGCTTTTCCGACCCCGTGGCGAGGTCGAGCGCATGCAGCTTCTTCACAAAGCTGCTGCCGTTGTTCTCTAAAGTTTCGGCAACGACAAAAAGTGTCAGCGTAGAGAGATCGATCGCGGGTGTGCCGGTGATTCCGATTTCCGGAATGATGTCGGTGTTACCGGCTGTGAGAATGCTGCTGGGGACGGTGGTCACACCAGGCGAAAGAAAGCTGGTCTTCCATAACGGTTGACTATTCGGGCCGGTATTGGAGTCCGCATCGAAGGCATATACGCTATCGTGTTCCGTCGCAACGTACACTACATTGTGCGTGACGCCACCAATCGTCATGTTCGCGACGTATAAAGGCTGTGCATAGACGTAGCCGTCCACCGTTTGTGAAAACTGCTTGCCAAAGGTTGTTGAGTTCACGTTGGCGGGCGCCAGGACCAACTCACTGCTGTTCACATTGGTCCGCTGATTGTTGTACTGCGAGGTGGGAACGTTTACCTGCGCAACAGCCGGGAGGGCTGCAGTCGCGAGGAGTAGGGCAAGCGCACCGACGCACCATCCTGACACACCTCGACTGCTCAGTACCTTGGTTGATGCACTTTTGCTTCGAGAGGGCTTCACCCGATTTTTTCCCCACTTAATGCGTCACGTCATCAAACGCGACACAAGGCCAATAAGGCTGTAGCCAGAGTGGGACAGTTCCAGCAGGAAAGATAGATTTGGTTAAACTACATCGGAAGAGTCTGACAGTCAAGGATACCGGGCGGCCGGGATACCGGCGAGCGGGTTGTGAGACCCAGCGTCGGCATACTTCGCGCGCTGAGGCAGAGAAAAAAACTGCTTCTGAGGCACCTCAAGGGTAATGCCTGGTGGCAACCTGTACTAGGACTTACCTCTCGATATTGGAATGGAACAGAGCAAAGGTTAAGAACCTCACCGAGTTGGAAATTTGGTGTTTTAGCTGTCCGTTACATTCCGCAAATTGCCAGCTCGCTTGGAGTTCCAGCGCTCTTGCACGGGCTGGTTTTGGTGTTGATTGCCGCGAAGGGTTTGTTCAGTTGACTGGATCAGCCAATTGGCGCCTAAGATCTTATTGGTGCCAAATGCTTCAGCAAAGTAATCCCATGTTGGGGTGTCTGCTCGTATCGAATGCTATTCCACGCGATCAACGCTCAATGTCGCCGGCGATTCCTGCCGCACTAACAGCAATCCCTTGGCGTCGCTGCCCATCCCGATAACCGTCTTTGGATCGACCGCCAACTGTTTCAGCTCCGTGGTGTTCGTATTCCAGTACCCTATGCCGGCGGGATGCAGCGTCATCTCATCCAGAATCAGCGCCAAGACCGTGGGCGACGTTGGAGACATGGTGACCAGAAAGATCGGATTGCCGCAACTACTGGACTTCTTCAGGATCTTCCCGCTGGCGCTCTCGCGCAGTTCGACTCTTCCCTCCGCACCCGCCACAGCGATTGTTCTTCCATCCGCCGAAACGCTTACATCGAAAGGCTCGAGCAAGTCCCCTTCTGCTGCGTAAACCAGCTTCCCATCCGTTGCACTATAAGCGCGCACGTAGGTATCTCCGTCGGCGGCAAAAACGGACTTGCCGTCAGGGCTGATCCGCGCTCCATAGGTGTTAGCGAAGGTCGTCGATCCTTGCCATTCGCGCGAGCCGCTCGCGACGTCCCAGAGTTGCACCGGTGAATTTGCGGTGCTGATTGTAAGCTTGCGTCCGTCTGGTGAAAGCGCCATGCCGGTGATCTCTTCTTTTAGCTCGGTGCGCTTTCGCACCTTCCCCTCAAGATCGAGTAAAGCGACCGCTCCGTGAATCGAACCGACGGCGATCGTCTTCCGGTCGCAGGCGAGAGCGCCGGGATCGATCTGTGTATCCAGGTCCGCTTTGAACAATTTCTGCTGGCCGGTTGCCAGATTCCAGAGATGAATGGCTTTCTCTCGGTCCACACCTGCGGCGTTCTCTCCACCGTTGCAGATGGTTGCGAAATACACTTCGCCCGTGGTGTCCAACTTTGTCATCGATCTCACCGTCTGCGCCGGGACCGTATTCGCAAAACCGAGCGACAAAAGAAGCAATGCGGAGAAAACAACAATCCTCATAGCGGCTCCATCACCAGCTCAAACGTCGCACTTGCCGCCATGGTGGTCGCCTGATCACTCAGCAGAATCGGCCGAACCAGCTCGATGGAGGGACAATCGTCATTCATATTCTTGCGGGGATCGCCTTTGAAAATGGGGTCTGAGGCAAAATACATCTGCGTCACCAGGGGTTTGTGACCGTCAGCCTGCACCAGGAAATGAATGTGCTGGCACTTCCGTGCCGGATAGTGCCCCGGCATCACCGACTGAAAATCATATTCGCCCTTGGTACTTGCGAGCAGTAGTGCGCGGTACCGGTAGCCAGTGATGTCGTATTTGCCGTGATGGTTGGTCTGCCAGACTTCGATTTTCGCCTCCGGCACGACCGCACCCCGCGTGTTGTATACCGATCCGGACACCGCAAGCGGCAATCCGGGATCGCCGGCTGCGCGCAGCATCGCGGAGTGCCCCTCTGATTTCGGCGTTCCTTTTCTGTAAAACGGACCCAACTGGTCAATGGGCGTCGCGGGGCGAGCGTCGCCTTCGGCGCGCAGCCAACTCTCTACCGCGGACGCAGCGGTCATCCCTGGACTGAGCTTGATGACTCCGATGGCAACCGAACTCAGGAGAAGATCACGGCGGCTGAATTCCATGTGACCTCCAAGTCAATTCGACCGAGATGTGGCCCAAGACATCGCGCGGATTCTATGGGAGTTAGGCACCTACGTCAACGCGTTACAATTTCGCGCATCCGATGTTGCTTCATACAGCCTTTTTCGTTTGCGGCGACCGAAAGAGCAGGGAAGTTCGCATCCCCAACTCATAAGGTCACTAGGAGCGGCGTAGCGCCGCCTCATTGCAATTGGCGCCTTCTTCTCGAATCTGAACGGGTCGGCGTGATGAAGAACCGGCTAGTTCTTTGCGTGGTTTTTGTGGATCGGGCAAGACTGCCTTCGGGAAACAATGGCGCGCTGGCCCCAACCTTCCAAAAACGGGAGGGATGGGGCAATCGAAATTCAACCGCAATGCCTGGACCAACCGAGCCTTTGGCGCGGAAGGTTCAAACCGATCAGGTTCATTCACGCGGGCTGGGAAGCAAGAAAAGTTTCGGTCGCTGCAGTTGTGCTTTTTCTTGACTCCGCCTCATATAGAACTTATCAGGAACTGGCGTTTCGGGTGTGCGATCACCATGGATCTGCAGAAGAAGGGCCTCAATGAAGTATTCGGTCCAGCTACGCAGCGTACCTTTGCCAATTTCCAACCCGTGCCAGAACTGCGGCATCGCAGTGGGGAATTTGAACGCAACAAAACTGCCCACAGGCTGCGCTGCAACGGATACGACGACGCACTCTTGCGTCTGATCGTTTCCTTGGTTCGTTACCATTATTCGCTGGCCGGGTTGGACAGTATTTGCCATCAAGATCAATCCGCCATTTCCATTAATGGAAATTGTAATGGTCTCCTCGTAAAACGGGTCGCCGCCTAGCAGAGAGCCGTAGATGAACAAAGGGAGATGGGCGTCCGTCCGGCTCGTCGCGCGGCGGTCCAAATGCTCGGCAGTGGCTGTTTCAGTCATTTTGGTGTCCTTGCGCTGGAGCGCAGTAAGTCGACTCAATTTACGCCGGCGTCCAGAGCGGGTCTACTGGTCGAGGGAACAGTTCGCAAGAATTGGACGGCATGCCTTGCACCGCGAGCACTTCGGCCAAAGACAGCCGAAAAGCGACGGTACTCCAGGACGTGGGACAAATGGGCAGGCGAAAATACAGGTCGTATCTGGCTGATCGACCAGTTGAAGTCGCGCGGACGCTGCGAGACTATTCCGGCGTTCTCCAGAATTCGACGGACGACTTGCAAAGGCCCTTATCCAATGTGGATGGGGTAGGAGGGTCCAGTGCCATCTAATCAATTCGCAAACGCACCAAAGCGGCGCAGCTCACGCATTTCCAAAGCCATAATGCTGGCGGTGCAAAGCGTAGATGTCTCCCGTGCGCCCTATCGGGAGGAAGTCACGACAGGCTCGATTAGTTGTCACGGTTGTACGTACAAGATGAGACGCGAGCCCCGCCCTGGTGACATCGTGGTCCTAGATACGGGATCGGGCTCCACAGGCCACTCTGGATTCCCCAGTCGGGCACGGGTGAAATCGATACAGAGGGTAAACACACTCAACGATCCAACATACAACGTCGGCGTGGAGCTCGAGATCGCCGGCAATATCTGGGAGATTCCGTCGCCGCCAGCAGATTGGTTTCCCCGGCAATCGGGCAGTCTAGTAGAGTCCGCAAGTCATGGACGAGACTTGCGGCTGATGGCGCGGACCGAACCGCAACAGGCCCTGGCCCGGACTGAAGCTGCTACACCGGTTCCTGTTCTGAAGAAAGATGAAGCGGCCGCCGTGCTGTCGCCTTGGTTTGCCAACCTGATGAACAACTTAAGCAATCAGGTTCAAATAGCGGTCTCTGAAAT
>DATFQQ010000173.1:0-5769 GCA_035264195.1 Candidatus Sulfotelmatobacter sp.
AGGTCTCAAACATCCTGTTCGTGACTAAGCCGAGTTCATTGAACAACGGGCGTTGAAAAATTGGGCTGAACCGCGCGTTGCCAAGAAGCCCGGAGACCTCATTAAATGGAATTGCATCGCCTGTCTCGACATCGAGTTGCTGCAAAAACTCTGGGTCAACATCTGCGCCTTTAATCCCCATGTGTACGGCCCAGTCTGGGCGCCGCTTCCAATCCCATCCGATAAGCGCGATAGGGCCGAGTTTCTGATGGATTGGTCTCGTTGCTTCGAGGAAGCGCCGCACTTGTGTCCAGCGTTGCCAATTGTTGCCGACATACGCAATGCCGTATTTCTTTGGGCGGGACCAACGTTGCGTCGCCTCAGCCGAGGAGGCGACCGGTTGGGCGACGCCTTCAGGGTCATAGCCATGAAACAGAAATGATCCTACATCGTCACGCTTAGGTGTGAGCGTCGGCTGTAAAATTCGATCAGCAACCGATTGAAAGGCCTCGATCCACTCCCATCCCTGGTGCCCGTCCATTTTCTCGAGATGATTAAAATCATGCTCGACACGAATGGTCTCGTTGTAACGGCCGCTGCAGTCAATGATTACCCGACGACTCTTCGGCATACCGTCGAGCAGGTTGGCCAAGTAAGGTAGGTCCGGAAAGTCAGATGGCATGTATACGATGAAGATCGCGATGTCGAAAGCGTGGACGTCCAGCGAGAACTGGAGCTCGGGAAAATCCACTTGCTTCTCGCCAAAGACTGCGATCTCGTGTCCAAGCTTACCGGCCACTCGACTGTACTGGGCAATTGTATTGATCGCACGTGAAGAGCGTGCCAGTTTTGAAATGAGTAATAGCTTCATGCTGCGCCTCCAGCGCATGGAATAAACGTTTGATGGGCTCATTGCAGGTGGCGTTACAAACAGGAACTTCAGCGGATCCGACTCCTCTACTGAATCCTGGCTGCGTCTGCGGCCTGGATGTTCTGCCTTGCCCAAACCACGGTATCCACCAGTCCAGAGGCGAATGGCGTCTGCGGAACCCATCCCAATATTGAACGCGCCCGAGAAGTGTCTGCTTCTGCGTGACGCTGCTCACCCGGCCGCGCAGGCCGGAAATATACCGGATGAATTTTTTGGTTTCGATCGAAGGCGGCGAGCGTTTTGTCAGCGAGCGCTTTGATCGACACGCGCCGCCCGCTTCCGAGGTTGAATACTTGTCCATATGAAGCAGGATTTGTAATGGCGCCCACCCAGGCGTCGACCACATCATTGATGTAGATGAAATCACGCGATTGTTCTCCATCACCGAAGACGGTGAGTGGCTCACCGCGCAAAATATTTCCAATAAAAATACCAAGAACGCCCTGGTATGGATTGTCGAGCGCCTGCCGTGGACCGTAAACGTTGTACATGCGGAACGAGGTCACATGGAAGGAAAAATTCAGGTCGATCCGCTCTGCCGTGGAGTGGACGTATCGTTCCGCTGCGTATTTAGTAATTCCGTAGTATGATGAGGGTTGGCAGGTAGTGTCTTCTGGCGTCGGTAGCACCGCGTTGGAACCGTAAACCGTCATCGAGCTCGCATAAAGTAGCCGTGGCACTTCGTACTGAAGACAGAGCCGCAATACATTGAGTGTGCCGTCAACGTTGGTCCGTAGATCCAAAGCTGGATCGCTAAAGGATCGTATTTGCGACACCTGCCCAGCAATGTGCAGCACGGCGTCCAAACGATCTTCGAATGCCGGTTCCAGCTGCTTCTGGCAACTTACGTCGCCTTTGATGTACGAGACTCCGCGCGGAACGTTGTTTTTGTGGCCAGTGGCTTCGTTGTCGATAACGACCACCTCGTGCCCTTCTTCCAAAAGGCGGTCGACCAAGTGTGAGCCGATAAATCCGGCTCCCCCTGTAACCAAGATCCTCATGCGGTCCGACATTCCTGCTGAAAGTTCCAAGCACTGGACGTCTGCGTCGTTTCTCCGAAACGCCGCACAATCGCACCCTTCTCATCCATGAGCGAATGCCCAACTTGGACGTGCTATCCTTGCTTTCTTGCCGCCGAGGAGCTGGTCGAAATATTCAATCGCCTTCATTAGTCCGTCGCGCAACCTGACCTCCGGGCTCCATCCGAGCAGCTTCTGCGCCTTGCTGATGTCTGGGCACCGCTGCCGGGGATCGTCTGCCGGAAGCGGGAGGTGAACGATCGTCGATGAGGATCCAGTCAGAGCGATAACCGTTTCAGCCAGCTCGCGAATCGTGAACTCCTCGGGGTTTCCAAGATTGAGCGGCCCAGTGACGTCATCGGGGGTGGCCATTAGTAGGAGCAGAGCCTTCACGAGGTCTTCAACGTAGCAAAACGACCGCGTCTGATGGCCGTCGCCGTAGATTGTGATGCTCTGGTTTCGCAGGGCCTGGACGATGAAGTTCGACACGACACGACCGTCATCGGGTCGCATGCGTGGACCGTAGGTATTAAAAATTCTTGCCACCTTGATGCGCAGGTTGTGCTGGCGACGATAGTCGAAGAACAAAGTTTCTGCACAACGCTTGCCTTCATCGTAGCAGGATCGCAAGCCGATCGGATTGACGTTGCCCCAATAATCCTCCTGCTGGGGATGAACATGAGGATCCCCATATACCTCTGATGTCGACGCCTGCAGAATCTGCGCCCTTACCCGCTTCGCCAAACCAAGTGTGTTGATGGCGCCATGAACGCTGGTCTTAATCGTTTGCACAGGATCGCATTGGTAATGGATGGGCGAAGCAGGGCAAGCGAGATTAAAGATCTCGTCGACCTCGATGTAAAGTGGAAAACATATGTCATGCCTCATCAGCTCGAAGCGTGGGTTCGAGAGCAAATGATGCACGTTACGCCGAGTTCCGGTGTAGAAGTTATCCACACAGATGACATGATCGCCACGTTCCAGAAGACGCTCGCAGATGTGCGAGCCAATAAATCCGGCACCGCCCGTCACCAGCGTACGACGTTCGCGTAACATGTCCCCGCCCCAAATAACCCGTCACAAAGAACGCACCCGAAGTGCGTTCTGGATCCGCCATGAACACTGCCGCTCGCTACCACAATTTTGGGCAATTACTTCGCGTCGGTTTTCCGAGACTGCTCAGAATTCCGGAATTGGCAGTGCCCAAAATTTGACCACCAGCCGCACATCAGTCCCCTAATTGCAGGCGTCTCGCGTCATTTGGGACGATGCTGTTGCTTGTGCCAGTCCCCGCGCGTATCCCTCGCTCAATCCGCAAATCATCGATGCGATGTGGCCGAAAGTTGGCGGCTCGTGATCAATATTTGTAACCGAAGATTACATTGTTTCACACTCCGAAAATGATGGCACGTCCACGAAATCCCGTTTCAACGCGGGAACCAGAGGGGAGCCTGATCGCACACTGCCGGCCAAAAAATCGGTTGCGATTGGCAAATGACGGGGATAGAGTCTTGTGCTGGAGACAGGCTTTTGTCCTTATTCAGCCAATTTCCCGCGAATGTGTAATCAGCTTTGAATTGATCGACTAGCACGTGAGACGTAATAGATATTTGTATAGATCTTTATGCTAACGCTGAGGTGGTGTAAACCGAAAGGGGCGGGGATGACCAAGCGAATTCTAGTAACCGGAGGAGCCGGCTTCGTCGGATCCAATCTGACGAGCAATTTGTTGTCGGATGGCTTCGATGTTACCGTCTTCGACGCTCTGCTGCGACCAGGTAGTCAGGAAAATCTTGCTTGGCTGCAGCAGCATTCTAGCAGGCCTCACTTCGTGAAAGAAGATGTTAGAAATTTCAAAGCCGTGAAAAACGCGGTTGCGGAAGTTGATATTATTTTCCATTTGGCGGGACAGGTCGCCGTCACATCGTCCGTTGATGATCCGCGCTCTGACTTTGAAATCAATGCTCTTGGTACATTAAACATACTTGAAGCAGCCCGGCAAAGCGGACGTCAGCCAATCATGGTATTTGCCTCCACGAATAAAGTATATGGCGGAATGGAAGACGTGCCGGTTGTCGAAGGGACCAGCCGGTATATCTTCACCGGACTCCCCAATGGTATCCCTGAGACGCGACCGCTCGACTTTCACTCTCCCTATGGCTGCTCCAAGGGAGCAGCCGATCAATATGTGAGGGACTACGCTCGCATTTACGACCTGCCAACCGTCGTCTTCCGTATGAGCTGCATTTATGGCCCGCGACAGTTTGGTACAGAGGATCAGGGCTGGGTTGCGCACTTTATAATCTCGGTGCTGAATGGAAGGCCCATCACGATCTACGGCAATGGCAAGCAGGTGAGAGACGTGCTTTTTGTGGATGATCTGGTGCGAGCGTTCCGCTTAGCCATTGATAAAATCGACACGGTGGGCGGGGAAGTATTTAATATCGGTGGTGGTCCGCCTAATACCATGTCGATTTGGGCGGAGTTTGGAGAATTTGTGAAGCAATTAAGCGGACGTAATATCTCGGTCAATTTTAACGACTGGCGGCCTGGCGACCAGCCTTGCTATGTCAGTGACATTCGGAAGGCTGGTGACCTTTTAGAGTGGCGCCCGCTGGTCGATAAGGCAACGGGCGTTCGCCAGCTTTGGGAGTGGGCTTCTTCGAACTTGAAACTTTTCGAAAGACGTTGGCAGCCAATTACATGAGTGTTATCTTGGCTCTAAACTTTATCAGGCGCGGACGGGTTAGCTGAGATCGCCAAACCTTCGACGTTGGCACAGCCTGACGCCATAATGGGTTGTTGTTGGGGAACGGGGCATGAGCCTTTCAGGCGGGAGCGCCCGCGCGTTGCTCTTGCGCGTGCTTCCTCAAGGACGTGCCGATACTAATCCGTCGGCTGTGAAAAATCCAGAATTCTCTGATTTTTCAATAGGGCCTGCGCGAATTTCGGCGCTTCATTTTTCCGGAATTCGTGGCGTCTGAGTGGTTTTTCTTGCAAATTCGGATCGTGGGATTCCGTCGAATCGAAAACTCTGACTCTCTGCTGCGGTCGGTCTGAGCGACGGAGGGTTGGATGCGGCCACGGGAGCGGCGGGAGAGCGGCGAGCAGGATCTGTTTCGTTCACGGCTCGACCAGATCATCGACATGAGCCACCTTGGTGCGGCTTGCGAGGGCGATCAATTGGCCGTTCCTGGAGGAGCAGTTTGGCGCGGTCTATACAGATGGCGTCGGCCGGCCGCCGTTGCCGACGCGATTGATGGCGGGGCTTGCGATCCTCAAGCACACGTACAACCTCAGCGACGAGGCGGTGTGCGCGCTGTGGATTGAGAACCCGTATTACCAGTGAGGAGTTTTTCCAACACGAACTGCCGCTCGACCGCTCCTCGACGACCAACTGGCGCAAGCGGATGGGCAAGGAACGGCTACAGGCGCTGTTACAGGAGAGACTGGCGGTCGCAACCAGAACCGGCGCCATGAAGCCCAGCGATCTCGCTCGCGTCGTTATTGACACCGCCGTGCAGCCCAAGAACATCACATTCCCAACCGACGCCAAGCTGGTGAACCGTGCCCGAGAGAAGCTGGTCAAGCTCGCCAAGCGGCTCGGTGTCGTGCTGCGGCAGTCCTATGCGCGGGTCGGCAAGATCGAACTCATCAAGCATCAGCGCTATGCCCATGCCCGCCAGTTCAAGCGCGCCAACCGCATGCTGCGCAAGCTCAAGACCTATCTCGGCCGCGTCATTCGCGATGTCGTCCGCAAAATCGAACACAACCCCTGGCTCGAGCCGAAGTTCGCAAGGCTGCTCATCCTCGCACACCGCGTACGCGCGCAGGAACGCG
>DATFQQ010000174.1:0-27079 GCA_035264195.1 Candidatus Sulfotelmatobacter sp.
GGAGCGATTAAAGTTCCTTTCGATTTCCGCCAACAATCTCGACGAGTTCTTCGAAGTGCGCGTCGCTGCGATGATGCAGCAGATTGAGGATGGGTACAACGAGTCGGGCCCTGACGGGCTGACCCTGACCGCCAAGCGGGATGTGCTGAACAAGCTGACGCACGAGTTCGTGGACGATCAGTACGACTGCTGGAATAACCGGTTGCGTCCGGCTCTCGCCGAGAATGGCATCCGTGTACTTGGGCTGAACGAGTTGGACGAGGAAGCTCTGCGGTTTGTCGACGCTTATTGCGAACGAGAACTTGATCCGCTGCTGACGCCCGTCACGGTGGACCCAGCACATCCCTTTCCGCGGGTCATCAACAAAGCGTTGTGCATGGCGTTTCTGCTGCGCCGGCGTCGCCGGTCCGCTCTGACCTATACCGGAGTCATTTCCGTTCCCCGCGTTTTGCCACGGTTGATTCGGCTGCCATCGAAGGAAACGGCCGATTTCATTTTCCTGGCCGATCTCGTGGCCCATCACGCAGTGCGGATGTACCACGGGTACGACATCGTGTCATCGGCGGCGTTTCGCGTAACTCGCAATAGCAATCTCTATCTCGCCGAGGAAGAGGCACGTAGCCTGCTGGAATCGGTCCGCACGGAACTGCACAACCGCCGCAAGGGTGACGCAGTTCGGCTGGAGATCGAAGCGAATGCTGATCCCGAGATCATCGAGCGGTTGCGCACCGTTTTCGAGTTAGACGCGTGGCAAGTATTTTCTGTGAATGGTCCGGTGAACCTTCTGCGGCTTTTCAATGTCTATGAGCAGGTCAACCGGCCGGAACTGAAGTACCGCGCCTTCTCGCCGCGAGAGTTGCGCTTGACCTCAAAATCGAAAGATCTCTTCGAAGAGCTACGCTCGCATGACATCCTTCTTCATCATCCGTTCGACTCGTATGATGCGGTGGTTTCGTTCATCGAATCAGCGGCGGAAGATGACAACGTACTGTCGATCAAACAGACTCTCTACCGCACCAGTGAACATTCGTTGATCGTGCCTGCCTTGATCGAAGCTGCGTCGCACAAGGAAGTCACGGCCGTAGTTGAGTTAAAAGCTCGCTTTGACGAGGCCTCGAATATTCGCTGGGCTCGTGATCTCGAGGACGCAGGCGTCCAAGTTTTCCACGGACTTGTCGGGCTAAAGACACACTGCAAGCTGTCATTGCTGGTTCGGCGCGATCCAGACGGCATGACTCGCAGCTACTGCCATATTGGGACCGGAAACTACAACGCGACGACTGCACGGATCTACACCGACTTAAGCCTGTTTACCGCGAATCCGGAAATCACGCGCGCCGTTCACGACGTATTCAGCTTCTTGACGGCCTATGCGGAGAATCCGAGCTATGAACCACTGCTGGTGGCTCCATTGGACCTTGCAGAAAAACTTACGTCTCTCATCGACCGCGAAGCCGAGCATGCGCGTGAGGGAAGGTCGGCTCGCATCGTCGCCAAGATGAATGCGCTGCTCGACAAGAGCATCGTCCAGGCGCTCTATCGTGCGTCACAGGCCGGAGTTGAAATCGATCTGATTGTTCGTGGGATCTGTGCGCTGCGGCCCGGCGTGCGAGGTGTCAGTGACAACATCCGGGTGCGCAGTATTGTCGGACGCTATCTCGAACACAGCCGCATTTACTATTTCGCGAATGGTGGCGAAGAGGACATCTACATCGGCAGTGCTGACTGGATGCCGCGCAATTTGTACGAGCGCGTTGAGGTATTGGTGCCCGTGCGTGACGAGATGCTACGCGGGCGGGTGCGGCACGAGATCCTCGATGCTTATTTGGCGGACAACCGCAAGGCCCGAATTCTGCTCAAAGATGCAACTTATATTCGCGCTTGGCAGCCTGTGCACGGTAAACGAAATCGGCGGCCGCCCAAGGGAGATGCGCTTTTCAGCGCGCAGGATTTCTTGATGGCCGTCGCGGAGGGTAAGGCTCCGCCGCTCCTGCCTGTCGAACCTCCGCGCAAACGCCGAGCAATAGCGGGAAGAGTACGATAAAAATATGATCGTTTATTTTTTACGCCACGCCAGCGCCGGCGAGCATCTGGTCAATCCGAAAAAAGATGAGAAGCGCGCTCTGGACAAAGAGGGTATCGAGCAGTGCGGCTATATCGGGCGAGCGCTTGCGGCGCTCGATGTCCAGGTCGATGCGATCGTCTCCAGCCCCCTCAAACGCTCCACCCAAACGGCATCGCTGGTCGGAAACGAACTGGGATATGAAGGCAAGCTTCAACTGGATCCGGGCCTGCGCCCGGAGGCGAACCTTGCCGACTTTCGCAAGATCCTTGAGAAATACGCGCGCCAGGAAGCCATCATGGTGGTTGGCCACAATCCCAACCTGAGTCAATTCCTGGGATCGGTAGTCAGTGACTCAGGATGCGAAGCGTCGGTGGAGTTGAAGAAAGGCGCTGTCGCGAAGGTCGAGATGCGAAGAAGTTCTGGGACCTTGCAGTGGTGCGTGACGCCGAAAGTTCTACGGACTCTCTACGACACCGCAGTCGAAAGCTCCCGGCCAAAGACTTCACGGAAGTAAGTTGAATCTTTTTCGATTGCCCACTGTTCCAGATCCACTCCCATGCGACGCCGCGGGACTAACGTCAATTTCACCTCGACTGATCGGACCTGGATGCGCACCTTCTCAACCGCCCGGCTCCGCCCCAAATTAAGAGCGCGTGCCAAGCGAAGCAGAACAATCGCCTTCTGCACCTCAGCCCGATCCGAGCTTTCCACCGCTTTCATGGGACCATCTTCCACAGCGGGCCGGGACTTTCCAAGATAACGTGCGATAGCGGCAATGATGCGCCGCTGTTGCGGTGTATAGCCGAGGATTTCAGAATTCGAAATGATGTAGTGCGTGTGCCGGTGATGCCCGTTTCGATTCACGTAATCGCCGACTTCATAGAGCATCGCGGCCGCCGACAACCACTCACGGTATTCGGGCGGAAGACGATGAACAGAGCGTAGGGCAGAGAATAGCGACATGGCCGATTCGCGCACGTCCATCGCATGTTTTCGATCGATGTGATAATGCTCGACGGCCTTGAGGATTGACTCCCAGCGTTCGGACTCGATTTGCCGTCCCGAACGAGTGGTGCGGTCATAGTCGGCCGCCATCTGCGACAGAATCCCGTCGCGCAGACCAAGCGGCGAATAGCGAAATCCTTTGAGCCGGAGACGTTCCAGCAGTTCGTGATAGACAGCGGCGCCGGCCACGATGATCTCTGCGCGACGTGGGCCAATGCCTTCAATCTTGCGTCGTTCTGTGATCGGCAAACGAGCCAGACGCTTGGAGATGCGGCTCATCTCTGTCCGAGACACGATGTTCCGTTGTCTGCTGCCGCTCCGGTGCAAATGTCCTGCAACTGCCGCTAAAGCGGCAGCGGTACCGGAGGTTGCGATCACGCCTCGCACCTTGGCTCTGCCAATCCGTTCCACGACACGATTGACCTCGCGTGTGACGAAACCACGCAACCGCTTCAGCTCTCCCTTGCGCGGGGGATCGTGCCTCAGGAACTCATTGCTGAGCCGTACGGCACCGAGAGGCAGACTAACGGCGTCGCGGATGTGTCCGCCGTGCGAAACGGTGAGTTCGCAGCTTCCGCCGCCAAGGTCAAGCATCAGCGTCGGAGCGCGGTCGATTCGAGGATCCGAGACCAATCCGAGGTGAATCAGACGCGCTTCTTCTATGCCGGAGACAATCTCGACGCGCCATCCAGTTGCCGATCTTACCCACTCGAGGAATGCCTGCGAATTACGCGCATCTCGCAAGGCGCTGGTCGCAACCACTCGCACGCAATCGGGAACGATTTGTTGGGTAGTCCGATGAAACCGGCGTAAGACGCGCACCGTATCTGCCATGGAGTCGGGAGTCAGGAATCCCGTGCCGAAAACGCCTTCGCCCAGGCGGGTGACTTCACGATCTTCGTGCAACGCGCGAAGCCGTCCTGACTGCAAACGGGCAATTTTCAACCGCACGGAGTTCGAACCGATATCGACCGCGGCAAAAGTGGGCATGGCGAAGCCCCACAGTTTACATGCAGACAGTAAGTGGCGTCATCGGAGTTTGAGAACGAGGCGCGCAGCCGACAATGAGTACCGCGGACCTGCGCATCATGCGAGAAAAAGGTACTGCCTTTTAACACAGTTGTAACAACGCTTTGCTACGGTTAAGTGATGGCCAATCCAGCATTCTCTCGGCCTGATATGTCTGGTCCGCAACCCGTTGCAGCGACGAACGTTACGAGCGCGGCAGTGCAGCGGCGGCCGCTGCTTCAAACTCCCAGCGGCGAAATTCCTGATCGCATCTTCAAGTGGACGATCACGTCCTGCGGACTTGCCGTACTTGGTGTCCTCATTCTCATCGTTTACGAGCTGATCTCGCGATCGAATCTCTCCTGGCACACCTTCGGACTTAAGTTTTTTGCAGCCAGTGATTGGGATCCAGTCAACGAACAGTTCGGCGCTTTGCCATTCATTTACGGGACGCTCGTTTCCTCGCTTGTCGCGTTAGTAATCGCGGTTCCCCTCGCGGTTGGAGTTGCGGTCTTCACCACCGAGATGTGTCCAAAGGCTCTCCGCGGACCGCTTTCCTTCTTCGTGGAGCTATTAGCGGCGATCCCTAGCGTGATTTACGGCCTTTGGGCAATCTTTGTGCTGGTTCCTCTGTTGAGCGCCTACGTTCAGCCGTTTCTGGCGAAGACATTCGGATGGACCGGTTTGTTCAGCGGACCGCCCTACGGAATCGGCATGCTGGCGGCAGGAGTCATCCTGGCGATCATGATCGTGCCGATCATCTCGTCGATTACGCGTGAAGTGCTAATGGTCGTGCCGCAGCATCAGCGGGAAGGTGCTCTGGCGTTAGGCGCGACGCGCTGGGAGATGATTCGTATTGGTGTGCTGCGCAACGCTCGAGCTGGCATCGTCGGCGGAATCATCCTGGGGCTTGGTCGCGCACTGGGAGAAACGATGGCTGTCACGATGGTCATCGGAAATCGGCCCGAGATTGCGAAGTCGTTATTTGCTCCGGGCTACACCATGGCCAGCGTTCTTGCCAACGAGTTCAGCGAAGCGACTGGCGATGTTTACCTTTCTGCTCTCATTGAAATTGGCTTGGCACTGTTTATTGTGACCATCATCGTGAATGCGCTGGCGCGCTTGCTCGTGTGGAGTGTAACCCGAGGCCAGCCTGCGAGGGCGCATGCCTGAGAACATGGGGACAGGCAAGACCTCGGTTGCTTCAATCAGCCTCCGGCGCCGCATTACTGATCATGTAATGACCGGTGCGGCTGTCCTTACGGTTGTGCTTGTCCTTGCCCCATTGATCGCAATCTTCGGATATCTCGTCTATCGCGGCGTCGGCTCGATCAACTGGGCTTTTCTGACGCAGCTGCCCAAGCCTGTGGGAGAAACGGGCGGCGGGATGGCGAACGCAATTGTCGGATCGATATTCATTTTGGCGATTGCGAGCATTATCGGCGTGCCTTTTGGAATTGGCGCGGGAATCTACCTGGCCGAATTCGGGCGTAATCGGTTCGGAGGTTTTATTCGCTTTACCGCCGATGTTCTGAATGGAGTTCCGTCGATCGTGATCGGCATCGTAGCTTATTCGATCGTGGTGCTTTACCAGAAGCACTTTTCCGCTCTCGCTGGTGGCGTGGCGCTCGCGATCATGATGGTCCCGACGATCTGCCGCACGACGGAAGAAATGCTGCTGCTGGTACCCCAGGCATTGCGCGAAGCCGCATATGGGTTGGGCGTGCCGCGCTGGCGCACCACTCTCTCGATCGTTTTGCGGACCGCGACATCCGGAGTCATCACTGGAATCATGCTGGCCTTCGCCCGCGTCGCCGGAGAAACGGCTCCGCTCCTGTTTACGGCATTCGGGAACCAGTTCTGGAATCTGCGCTACAACCAGCCGACCGCGGCACTGCCACTTCAAATCTTCGTTTACGCGATTTCTCCGTACGACGAATGGCATCGCCTGGCGTGGGCCGGCGCACTGGTCTTAATTATTTTGATTGTTGCCTCTGTCGCGGCAGTGCGCTATGTGGTGCGCCGGGGTTCGTTCGGAGCGGCTTAATCATGGGCGTTGGGATCCAAGTCGAAAAATTGAATGCCTGGTACGGTAAAGGCCAGGCATTGTACGACATTAATCTCAATGTGGTCGCTAACCACGCCACTGCGTTAATTGGTCCCTCCGGTTGCGGTAAATCGACTTTCATACGCTGCTTGAACCGCATGCATGAAACCATTCCGGAGGCACGGGTCGAAGGCCGGGTCCGCATCGGTGAAATCGACGCATACAATGGAACTTCACCGACACAACTTCGGCGACGCGTGGGCATGGTCTTTCAGAAGCCAAATCCGTTTCCCACGATGTCGATCTACGACAATGTTGCTTCGGGGCTAAAGCTCAACGGGTATGGCGACCGCCGCAAGATGGATGAGATCGTGCAGCGCTCGCTCGAAGTTTCTGCGCTGTGGGAAGAAGCCAAAGATCATCTGCACAAGAAATCCGGAGCGAGTCTCTCCGGCGGGCAGCAGCAGCGTCTCTGCATCGCACGAGCGCTAGCCGTGGAACCTGAAGTTCTCCTGATGGATGAACCTTGCTCGGCGCTTGATCCGATTTCGACGGGGAAGATTGAAGAGTTGATCTTTCAGCTTAAAGAGCGCTATACCATCGTAATTGTGACGCATAACATGCAGCAGGCAGCGCGCGTCGCGGAATTCACCGGCTTTTTCCTGCTCGGCAAGTTGATCGAATTCGACAGGACGGAAAAAATCTTCACTAAACCGTCAGACAAAAAGACAGAAGACTACATCACCGGCAGGTTCGGATAGGAAGGTTTGCATCATGCGCACGCGTTTTCAGCAGGGGCTCGACGATCTTCGGCAACGGTTGCTTCGCATGGGAGGACTGGCGGAGCAGGCCGTGGACCGCGCTCGTCAAGCTTACGTAGAGCGTGACCTGACCCGCTGCCAGATGGTGCTCGAAGGCGAAAGCCTGATCAACACGGCCGAGCGCGAGATCGACGAAACCGCGTTCGATCTGCTCGCCATGCAACAGCCGATGGCAGTGGACCTGCGTTTCATTCTCGCGGTTACCAAGATCAATGCCGATCTGGAGCGTGTCGGCGATCAGGCAGTAAACATCGCCGAGCGCGTCATGGATATGGTTGATCTTCCGATTGCGGATCTGCCGGTCGATATCGCGCGCATGGGGACTGCGGTCAGCGCCATGGTGCGACGCGCGCTCGAGTCGTTTATCGAAGGAAAAGTCGAACTGGCGCAGGCTGTTCTCGAAATGGATAACGTGATCGACCGCATGCGCGACGACGCCTTCATTCAGTTGGTGAAGACTATGAATGAGCGCCCCGACGTTGTTCGCCAGGCGCTCGACGCTCTGCTGGTTGCACGCAATCTCGAGCGTGTGGCCGACCACGCCACCAATATCGCGGAAGATGTCATCTTCTGGGTACAGGGATCCGACGTGCGGCACAATGTACATCCGGAAGATAGCCGGCCGGAATCACTTCAGCCGCGTGTATCCGGGCTCGATTAACTGCATCTGCTTTTCTTATTCGTCCTCTCCGATTATCCTGAACACCACTTGGGAGGGCCTGTGATCCGTTACATTCCCCGTGTCGTTGTCCTGTCCTGCGTGTTGAGCACGCTGCTCGTGTACGGGCAATCGTCTGCAGACAACCATTCGGTGAAGCTACCGACGACCAAAGTGCTAACTACTCCTGCGCCCGGTCGCCTCGGAAGTACCAACAGTTTTCCGGTAACTATGGTTCTGAGCCCCGACGGACACTATGCTGCGGCGCTGAATGATGGCTACGGAACGCAGGAGACGCTCGCGCGCCAGTCGATCGGTGTACTGAATCTGGAGACGAACAAAATCACGGACTACCCCGATCGTCGCCTCGGAGACGATGCCCATCAAAGCTACTACATAGGCCTGGCGTTCAGTTCGGACGGAAAACATCTCTACGCCTCGGTTGGGTCTCAGACGGATCCGACGGGAGCCAAACGTGGCAACACCGGGAACGGCATTGCTGTTTATACCTTTGCGAATGGCAAGGTCGCTCCGGAGAAGTTCATCCCGATTCCACTACAGCCGCTTTCTACAGGGAAGAGTGTTGCCGCCGGACTCGGCGCGCCCGCTGGCAAGGCGATTCCATATCCGGCAGGCCTTACAGTCATCGGCGACAATGGGCACGACAAGTTGCTGATCGCCAACAATCTCTCTGATAACGTAGTGCTCCTCGACCCGGCCAGCGGCAAGATTCTGCAAACGTTCGAACTGAGCACCGGTGACCTTATTCCGTCAGCGTATCCCTATACAGTGGTCGCGACGCGCGATGGACGTCGCGCTTGGTGCAGTCTTTGGAATGCCTCGCAAGTGGTGGAGCTCGATTTGACCGGCGGCAAAGTCGTACGCTGGATCAAACTCAAGCTGATGGACGATCCGCTCGCTCCCGGTTCTCATCCCACAGCGATGCTTCTGAGTCCGAGCGAGAAGACCTTGTATGTGGCGCTTTCGAACATCGATCAGATCGCCGAGGTCAACACAGAAACAGGTACGCCATTTGGATACAACACCATCTCGCTGCCGGATCAAAAGGCCCCAGGAACCTCTCCGATCGCACTGGCACAATCGAATGACGGAACACGGCTCTTCCTGGCTACCGCTGGCCTTGATGCCGTTGCTGTGTTTGATGTGTCGAGCACGATGAACGGTCTTGATCAGGGCAGCGAAAAGAATCATCTCATGGGCTTCATTCCTACGGACTGGTACCCGAGCGCGCTCGCAGTTCACGGAGATGATCTGCTGATTGCCACTGCGAAGGGCGAAGGAGCAGGTCCGAACAAAGGGATTGGGAAGCTCGTTTACGAAACCAAGCACAAGGAGCATGCCTACATTCCCACCTTGCTGCGCGGTTCTATCGCGCGCCTGAATATCACGACGACGTTGAAGAGTCTGCGCGAGTTGACCGACACCGTAGCGCGCGACAACCTGTTCAAAAGCGACCCGGGGGCGATTACATTTTCTAGCGGCCAGAATCCGATCAAGCATGTAATCTATGTGATCAAAGAAAACCGCACTTACGATCAGATCCTCGGAGATTTGAAGGTGGGAGACGGCGATCCCTCGCTCACGATGTACGGTGAGGACATCACTCCGAACGAACACAAGCTGGCGCTGCAGTTCGGCGTGCTCGACAATTTCTACGACAGCGGCGAAGTTTCCGGCGACGGACATTTGTGGTCCAACGCGGCCATTACCACCGACTACAACGAGAAGAACTGGCCGATCGCTTATCGCGGCAAAGAGCGTACTTATGATTTTCAAGGACAGGTTGCCGAAGAATTCCCCCTGGATCACAACATGCCCGACGTCGACGATCCATCAACGGGCTACCTTTGGGACAATCTGGCGCGCAACCACATGAGCTTTCGCGACTACGGCGAGTTCGTCAATGCGCTTTGGTGCAATGAACCGATCAAGGCGCTCAGCCCAAAAGAGGGGACTCCCTCGGGGCAAGAGGCCCAATGTCCGCGCACCGATGTAAAGCAGGGCGGCACGCTGCCGCCGAACGTCGGCAACCCGCATGGGAGTCGCAGTCCCTGGCCGTGGGCTGTGCCGTTGTTCAGCGGAGTCAAACCGACTAAGGCTGTTCTGCGCGATCACTTTGATCCTCTGTATCCTGACTTCAATACTGATTATCCCGATCAGTTGCGGGCGGACGAATTCCTGAATGAATTCGGCGCATTCGTAAAGGCGCGGCAGTCCCACGAAGGGGCAGAGTATGAGATGCCCTCGTTCGTTCTGCTGTATCTGCCTGACGACCACACTGGAGGCACGCGTCCCGATCGTGCCCGACCGGCCGCGAATGTCGCCGACAACGATCTAGCTCTGGGGCGTGTGGTCGATGCTGTATCACACAGTCCGTATTGGGACGACACGGCGATTTTTGTTCTGGAAGATGATGCTCAGGATGGCGCTGATCACGTCGACGCGCATCGATCCATCGCCTTCGTAATCAGCAAGTATTCTCCGGGATCGGTTGCCAAACCCAACGTCGAACACCGCTTCTACACAACTGTGAACATTGTTCACACGATGGAGACGCTGCTCGGACTTCCTCCCATGAATCAAAACGATGCCTATGCCCCAGTGATGTCGGGACTATTCACCGGCGCGGGGGATCAGCCGCCCTATAGTGCGGATTACAGAAACTCGAAGAACGGGCTGATTTACGAGACCAACAAACGCGAAGCTCCGGGCTCGAAGATTTCGTCGCGCATGGATTTCTCGCGCCCCGATGCGGCGGGCGCGGCGCGGCTTAATCGAGTATTGTGGCAAGATCAGAAGGGAAGTACCCCGATGCCCGCGCCCAAGCACAGCGTCTTTCCGGCGAGTGGCGACTGATCGATGAATCCGCTCGAGATTTCAACCGCTGAGTTCCGCCGTCTGGCGGAACGCATTGCTCAACTCTCGGCAGAGTATCTCGAAGACCTCGATTCGAAACCCATTTCGCCCCCAATTACCGGGGAGGAGTCTGCACGTCTGTTCGGTACGCCTTTACCCGAGCAAGGACTCGGTGAACGCGCACTTGATGAAATCGCTGCGGTGATAAACGCTTCACGCGTGCAGAATGGACGCTTCTTTGGCTACGTCCTCGGCTCGGGAGAGCCTGTTGCGGCAGTGGCCGACTTGCTAGCCAGCGTTCTCAATCAGAATGTGACCGCGTGGCGCTCGGGCCCCGCCGCCGTGACGATCGAAAAGACGGTCGTCGCTTGGCTCGCGCATGCAATTGGATGTGACGGTTTTCACGGATATCTGACCGGCGGCGGTTCGTCTGCAAACTTGATGGGCCTGACCATGGCTCGCGAAACCAATGCACCGGCCAACGAACGTGGGGTGACCGGCAGGGCTGTCGTCTACGCTTCCGAAGAGATTCACATGTCGATTCCGAAGAGCGTGGCTTTGCTCGGGATCGGACGTGATAATTTCCGCGTGATTCCGACGGACGCCGCGCTGCGCATGGATTTGAAAGCGCTGGATGCGCAGATCAGACGCGACAAGGGAGAAGGGAAGACTCCGCTGGCAATCGTAGCCTCTGCAGGTACGGTCAAGACGGGGGCAATCGATCCGCTGGCTCAGATTGCAGACATCGCACGCCAGTACGGAGCATGGTTCCACATCGATGGTGCCTACGGGGCCCTGGCCGCGATTGCTGAGCCTGAGAAATTCGCCGGCATGAATCTCGCGGATTCGATTTCTCTCGACCCGCATAAGTGGCTCTATCAGCCGCTCGACTGCGGCTGCCTGCTTTATCGCAGTGTCGAAGCCGCTCAGAGGGCGTTTTCGCATAGCGGCGACTATGCCCGCGCGCTCACGGCCGATTCGGTGGAAGGGTTCGCTTTCTTCGAAGAATCCCTTGAACTCTCACGCAGATTCCGGGCGTTGAAGCTGTGGATCTCTTTGCGGTATCACGGCCTCACCGCTTTTCGCGAATCGATCCGAAAGGATTTGGCGCAGGCGCGACGGCTGTCGGAGGGCATTCGGCGCGAACCGGAACTCGAGTTGGTTGCAGCTGGCGAATTGAGTGCAGTGTGCTTTCGTTTTTGTGGAGCAGAAGCCAAGTCAGAGATCGATCTAAACGAGTTCAACCAGCGGCTCTTGGCGCGAATTGTGAGACGTGGCAGAGTCTATCTCTCGAACGCAGATATCGCCGGAAAATTCTGCCTGCGGGCGTGCATCGTAAACCACCGCACGACGGACGCTGACATCGATGCAGTTATCTCTGAAACGCTGACCAGCGCGAAAGACATCGTGCATAGGCCGATTCGCCTGGCTAGATAGATTTAGAAATTGCTGTATACCATCCCGCATTGTCATCCTGATGGCGCCGTTTTTTGGCGCCGGAGGACCTATGCAACTCTGCCGGTAGCGTGCGTGCAGACCGGGACTGCATAGGTCCTCCGGCCTGCAAAAAGCGCAGGCCATCAGGATGACATCGTGGTGGATTACATCAAATGCTAAAGTGATCTACCTAATTCAAACTCACCGACTCCTTCAACGGCAGGTCTTGCGACGAACCGCCGACCATGAAGCCGTACTCACCCGGAATCAGTTGCCACCCATGCTGTTCGGTACTGTAGATCGAAAGATATTTCGGATCGACGTCCACAGTGACTTCCTTGCTCTCGCCGGGCTTCAGGTGGACCTTGCTCCATCCAACGAGGCGCTTTGGCGGTTCCGAAGCAGAGGCCGGAAGCGAAGCGTACACCTCCGCGATCTCGGCTCCGGTGCGGTTGCCTGTATTCGATACCGTGAATGCGACACGCGGAGTCTTCCCCGCCGTCACACGCAGATTCGAATACGAATAAGTCGTATAGGAGAGTCCAAATCCGAAAGGAAAGAGGATGGGCTTGTTCTCAGCGTCGTACCACTTGTAGCCGACTTTGACTCCTTCGTCGTAATGAATCTGGAAAGCCTTCAGGCCGGCGGCAATCTGCTTCCAGGGCTCAGTGCTGCTGGGGTCGGGTTTCGAAGCTGCTGT
This sequence comes from Candidatus Sulfotelmatobacter sp., assembly GCA_035264195.1. Taxonomy (GTDB): domain Bacteria; phylum Acidobacteriota; class Terriglobia; order Terriglobales; family Acidobacteriaceae; genus Sulfotelmatobacter. Next base: position 12,619 of record DATFQQ010000174.1, read on the forward strand.
GGGCTTCACAATCTGCGGATGCGGCAGATCGGCGTCGCTGCGTGGGAAAGTTAACGGCAGCTTACCGCTTGGATTGACATTGCCGAAGAGAACGTTGGCAACGGCGTCAGATCCGGCGCTGCCTGCGTACCAGGCTTCGAGAATCCCGCTGACCTGACCGGCCCACGGCATCGTGACCGGGCCTCCGGTTTCGAGCACGACAATCGTATGAGGATTCGCCGCCGCGACCTTAGCGATCAGATCGTCCTGATGCTCAGGCAACGACAGGCTGGGCAAGTCCATGTCTTCGCTCTCCCACTGATACGCGAACACAATGGCCACGTCGGAATTCTTCGCCAGTGCCGCAGCTGCGGAAGGATCTGCGCCCGAATCGAACTGAACGCTTGCCCCGGCAGCCTTGGCACGAACGGACTTCAGCGGTGAGGTCGGGAACCAAACCGGTTCCAGCCACCGCGTCTGTCCCTTGCCCGGAGGCAGAATTGCGTTACCAGCCGGAGGATCGACTTGTGCCGATCCACCGCCTGAGATCATGCCAACGTCTGCGTGTGGGCCGATCACAGCGATGCTGTGTACCTTCGAGTTGTCGAGTGGCAACTGCGCCCCCTCGTTCCTGAGCAGAACGATGCTGTTCTCCTCGAGTTTGCGCGCGACTTCCAGACCACCGACAACATCGACCACGCTCTTCTCCTGAGGATCGTCGACCAAACCGGTGGCAAACATCGAACGCAGAATCCGGTGTACGTGATCGTCGAGCTCGGCCTGCGGCACCTTGCCCGACTCAACGGCTTTCTTTAGTGTGTCTCCGTAAAAAATCCAGCCGGGCTGTTCCTGGTCCATACCCGCGGCAGAAGCTTTTTCTGTACTGTGAGCCCCTCCCCAATCGGTCACGACAAATCCGTGAAAGTTCCAATCTCTCTTCAGGACGTCGGTGAGCAGATACTTGTTTTCGCAGGCATAGGTGCCGTTGAAGCGGTTGTAGGAGCACATCACTGCTGCCGGATCCGATTCCTGGATTCCGATCTCAAACGCCAGTAGGTCGCTCTCGCGCGCCGCCCGCTCATCAATGCTCACATTGACGGCATTGCGCCCGCTCTCCTGATCATTGAACGCATAGTGCTTGATGTCGCCGAGCACGTGCTGGGCCTGCTCGCCGCGGATGACTGATGCCACCATCTTTCCGGCAAGGACCGGATCTTCGCCCATGTATTCAAACGTGCGGCCGTTTCGCGGCTCGCGGGTCAAGTTAACGCCGCCGCCAAGAGACATGTTGTAGCCCTGCGCCCGCAACTCGCGACCGATGAGGGCACCGTACTCGAAGCCGCCCTGCAGGTCCCAGCTCGCCGCTCCCGCCACGCAAGATGGCAACGCCGTCGAATAACGTCCGTTCTCCCCGCTCATGCGAACGCCATACGCGGCGTCAGACATTTGGAGAGCTGGTATCCCGAGTCGTGGAATACCGACCGTGTAGCCGGCGCCGCCATTCGAGTGAATGGCGAGCGGACTCATTGGGCTCAGACCTACCATGCCGGTTCCGTGAAGCATGGAGATCTTCTCGTCGAGCGTCATCTCCTTGACCACCATGCTGGCTCGCTCATCGGGAGACAGGCTGGTATTCATCCACGCATGTTTTTTTGATTGTGCGTTGGCAAGTGAGAAAGCGAAAGCGATAACGCAAAGCAGGACAGCGGGTTTGACAAGTGGCCTTAGCAGGGGCATCGTGGCACCTCGACCTTTCCTCAGCAAAATCGTTATTGTAGCAGGGAAACAGCAATGTCAACAGTGATTCCAGTACCTTCGTCCGAAATCGCTCCAGAGCCTCCGCTGTGCAACAGGCAGGCGCGGGTTTTACACTGAATCTGTGAAGATTGCACTCGGACAGATCAATCCCACGGTCGGAGATTTCTCAGGTAATGCCGGAAAGATCGTCGGTTACTCGCAGAGAGCTCGCGCTGCGGGCGCCGGGCTGATTCTTTTCCCGGAGCTTTCGATCTGCGGATACCCACCCCGTGATCTGGTCGAGCGGCCATCATTCGTGCGGCACAACCGGGAGTCAGCCGAGCGTATCGCGGCTGCTACGACAGGCATCGCGGTCATCGCCGGCCTGGTCACCCCCGCCGACTCCGATACCGGCAAGACGGTCATGAACTCCGCCGCTCTCATGCAGGATGGCAACATCGCGTTCGTGCAGTCGAAGATGCTGCTGCCTACCTACGACGTTTTCGACGAAATGCGGAACTTCGCTCCGGCGCGCAAGCAAGAACTGTTTCCGTTCTGTGGGAATCGCATGGCCCTCACAATTTGCGAAGACGCATGGAACGACAAGCAGTTCTGGAGAAAACGGCTTTACACGGTGGACCCTGTGGAAGCCCTGATCCAGTCGGGTGGGAATTTTGTCCTCAACATCTCAGCGTCTCCATTCTGGATCGGCAAGCGCGAGTTCCGCCGCGACATGCTGGCCAGCATCGCACGGCAGCACAAGGTTCCGGTGGCGCTTGTAAATCAGATTGGTGGCAATGACAGCCTCGTCTTTGACGGCTCGAGTCTCGTGCTCAACCGGGAAGGTCAAGTCATCGCCCAAGGCAAGTCATTTGAGGAAGACTTGATCTACTTCGATTCGAAAGACCTGACCGGAGACATGCACGAACAGATCGCCGGCGATGAGGCGAGTGCCTATTCGGCTCTGGTGCTCGGCACCCGAGACTACATGCACAAGTGCGGGTTCCAGAAGGCGATCATTGCTCTGAGCGGAGGTATCGATTCTGCCCTGACGGCAGCGATCGCGGCCGATGCGGTCGGTCCGGAAAATGTCATCGGAGTTGGCATGCCCGGCCCATATTCCTCGCGGGGATCCATCGATGATGCCCGTGCTCTGGCCAAGAATCTCGGCATCCGCTTCGAGTTGCTCTCGATCAACCTTGCCTACGAGGCTTACCGCAAAACGTTAGAGCCAGTATTCACCGGGACAAAAGAGGATGTCACAGAAGAGAACCTGCAATCTCGCGCACGCGGAATGATGCTGATGGCATTGTCCAACAAGTTTGGCGCGATCGTGCTTTCAACCGGCAACAAGAGCGAACTTGGCGTAGGGTACTGCACCCTCTATGGCGACATGGTCGGTGGGCTTGCCGTGATTTCCGATGTTCCCAAAACTCTGGTGTATCGGCTGAGCGAGTACGTGAACTCCCGGCGGCTTGTGATCCCCCGGGCGACGATCGAAAAACCGCCCTCCGCCGAGTTACGCCCGGATCAGAAAGACAGCGATTCGCTGCCACCATACGAGGTCCTCGATGCCGTGCTCGAAGACTACGTCGAAGACATGCATCCCGCGGAGCAGATCGCGAAAGATCGCGGATTCGACATCGAGACTGTCCGTCGCGTATTGCGGATGGTCGATCGTGCGGAATACAAGCGCCAGCAAGCAGCTCCCGGCCTTAAAATTTCTCCTAAGGCATTTGGTTACGGACGACGTTTTCCCATCGCCGCCAAGGGCGAGTCGTGAGCATATAGAATGGACGTATTCTAGAATCTGCAGCCAGACTGCTTTCCTGAAATATGAAACGTTTGCACGCGAAAGGAACCCATGCGCACTTTTGTTAACTCGATTCTTGTTCTTCTAGCCACCGCCGTCCTCTCTCTCGGACAGGCTACAACGGCGAAGAGCACCACATCGGCTCCCAAACCCGGTACGCACGCCACGGCGGACCTCCCGTCAGACGCCGTCGTTGATTCCTTTCTGCAGCAACAGTTCGGTTACCAGTCCGATATCACCTGGAAAATTCTGAGCATCAAGCCGTCGCCGATCGAGGGGCTCGCGGAAGTAAATGTGCTGCTAGCCAACGGTCAGGGCCAGCAGTTGTCGAAATTCTATGTCGGACCCGATGGTCAGCACGCCGTTGTCGGCGAAATTATTCCCTTCGGCGCCAGGCCTTTTGATCCCGCAAAGAAGGCGCTCGATAAGGGAGTGGCCGGGCCGTCCAAGGGGCCGAAGGATGCCCCTGTGATGATTGTCGAATTCGGCGACCTGCAGTGTCCTGCCTGCAAAGCCGCGCAACCCACCATCGAGAAGCTGGTTGCCGACGAGCCGAATGCACGCTTCGTTTTCCAGAACTTCCCGCTGGAGATGCATAACTGGGCGGCGAAGGGAGCAGCCTATGCCGACTGCGTTGGACGTGCTTCCACCGACGCCTTCTGGAAGTTCGTTTCCAAGACGTATGAAACTCAGTCGGATATTACCGCCGAAAACGCGGACGAGAAACTGACGGCGCTTGCCGACGCAGCCGGTGTAAAGGGTTCCGACATTGCCGCTTGTGCAGCTACGCCAGTAACCAAGGCGCGAGTCGACGCCTCGATCGCTCTCGGTAAATCGGTCGACGTGACCGGCACTCCTACGCTCTTCATCAACGGACGCAAGGTAGGCAGCTTCGACACGCGCATGTCGGATGTCTACAAGAATCTGGTCGATTTTGCCACGAAGGAAAGCGCGAAGGGCACCAAGTAAGGCTTATCGCGGTCAGGAAGCCATGTAACCATCTTCCGTCGCACCCAGAGCAATGTCGTGCTGAGCGGAGCCGGAGTGGAGCGCAGCGGAACTCCGGCGGAGTCGAAGCATCCCTACCTCAAAACAACTGCCTCTGATAGAGATTCCTCGCTCGGAATGACAGTTGAGTCAATTCCACGAGCCTTGGACTACACCAAATTCCAATCAGCTAGCGCTCGCTGATCCAGATCGTCGGCGCAGAACGCTCGAAGTTGGACAGCACATGCGGCGTGATGACGATCATCAACTCGTCCTGGTTTTCCTGTTTCGTGTTGGTCACCATCGCCTTATTCAACAGTGGGACAAATCCCAGGCCGGGGATCCCGCTCATGGACTTGGTGTCCGTTTCCGATACTTCGCCCGCAAGAAAAGCCGGCTCGCCGTCGTTCAGGCGAATGCTTCCTTTGTATTCACGATTCGAAATTACTGGAACCCCGTTGTCGGCCTGACCTGTCAACGACCGTACCTGCAACTCGAGTTGCAAACTGACCGACCCATCGCCATGGATCGTAGGCTTCGCTTTGACTTGTAACCCCAAATCCTCATAGCTAACAGAGGGAAAGGGCGGAATATAACTCTGATTGCCCAAGACCTGAGAAATCTGCGGCGAGTTGAATATGGGCGCGTAGCTGGCGTTCTGGATCGGAAATCGCTCTCCGAGGTGGAACATGGCATCGGCCCCTTGGCCGGCGCGCATCGTTAGCTCATCCAGAGTTCGTACCCAGGATTCGTTCACCGAAAGCTGTGCCGAAAGCTGATCCATGCTCAGGCCCATCAGCGTAAGCCCACCACCGAAGGTTGCTAGCGGCTGGCTGAAGATCGAATTTTGTTGCCCGGTTAATTGCGCCAGCAGCCCGGAAAGGGAAGTGCTGCCTGCCTGATTGATGCCTCCAGAGGCAATCAGCTGGTTGATTAGCTGCTGAATGTTTTGGCCGCCCAAACCGGCCAGCGCTACCGCGGGAATATTGAATAAGTTAAACGTGTTGGGGACGTGCAGGCCAACATTGCGCGTCAGTTGATGGCTTATCTGGTAGATCCGGACATCGAGCATGACCTGCGGCCGCTGATTATCGAGTTGCTGCATCAGCCGGGCGCAGGCTTCAACGGCGCGCTGCGGTCCGCGCACCTCGATGATATCGGCGGTCTGTCCGGAACTCACAAAGCGTAGCTCCAGGGTGTTGCGGATGACATTGACCAACTCCGCAGTTTCCTGCGGCGTGGAATGCGGAGGCACCCGGATGGTTGCCAATGACATCCGGTCGTATTGCTTGTGATTCTCGGGATTATTGGCGAGAAGCAGAAACTGATGACTATCGAGCGCGGCCCACATGGTCTTGCTTACCTGGCAGGCCAGTCGAAGGGCCGTGAAGAAGTCCAGGTTATCTACGTTGAAGGTGACTCGACGATTCGATACTGAATCGTCAAACTGGACGGTCATTTTGTAGGCCGCCGCAATTTGCGTGAAAAGGGAATGAGCGTCACCCGTGAAGTGGAATGTGGCGCGGTCATCCGAGGGCTGAAGGTGAATTTCTTCGGACTCCGATACGCGCGCGCGCAACGGGTCCGGCAGTGGGGTCAGTTCCGGGCGAGTGGCCTCCTCAAGCCGCCCTTGCGCGAATTGGTTGTCGGGATCGAGTTTGAGGGCGGCTCGGAATTCCGCGGCGGCAGGCTCCCGGGCATTTTGCAGCAGGAGAGAGTTCCCGCGCTCGACGTGATCAAAGACCAGCTTGGCCTTGACCATTTCGCGGGCGGTCAGGTACTGCATGTCCCGCGGCACCAGCTGCGACGCCTTCTGAAATTGCTCCAGCGCATCTTCCAGGCGCCGATGCTCGTGCAGCTTTACTCCGCGGGCGAATGCTTCGCGCGCTTCTTTCAGATCTTTCTTTGTGACCTGACAACCGACGCCGCCGATCAACCCATTCCCGCACGAGATCGGTAGTCCGCTGGGGACATCCTCAGCGTGCGCCAAGGCCGAGACCGGCATTAGCACGGCCAGAGCCGTCGTAAGGAGAAGGGACTTGTGGCGCATCGCTCCGATTTTATCGTGCCTTTCCAGCTAAATGGATGAACCAGTAGGGCCTAGTACCTTCGAGCACACTGACTCCTGAAGCCCGAAGTCAGAGAACGCGCCCAATCTGACAACTTGCAGGATTCTGTTCGAGAACTGTCGCTCACAGTCTTTCGTAGCTGAGATGGCTTACGACAACATCAGCCGCTCGATACTCTTCGCCCTGCCGGTATCCGGATCGCAGTCGATCACCACGGCGCAGAGACGCACATCTCCGGTAGCAGGTTCGAAGCGTACCGGCATTCCGTTGAGGAACTTTCCGACAACTAATTCTTTCTTGACACCGATCACGCCATCGTAGGGACCGCTCATCCCGACGTCGGTGATATAGGCCGTGCCATTGGGCAGAACCCGCTCGTCGGCGGTAGGGATATGCGTGTGAGTGCCGACTACCGCCGTTACACGTCCGTCGAGATACCAACCGAGCGAAACCTTTTCGGAGGTCGCTTCGGCATGTATGTCCACCAGAATCACTTTGGCCTGGACCTTCTCTAATAGTTGATCGGTTACACGAAAGGGATCGTCGTTCGATGCCATAAACACGCGGCCCTGCAGGTTGATCACGGCGTATGGGACTTTTCCTTTCATTCCCTCGTACACGCCTGAACCGGGCATATCGGCAGGATAATTCGCTGGACGCAACACCCGGCGAGCCGGCCCGTGGCCATTTCCCTCCACCATCTGGAAATAGTCGATAATCTCCCGCTTGTCCCAGACGTGATTCCCAGTGGTGATCACGTCGATGTTCAGCTCGAATAGCTCTTCCGCAAGGGCCGGCGTGATCCCGAATCCAGCGGCAGCATTTTCTCCATTGGCAATGATGAGGTCGATGCCGCGTTCGCGCACGATTCCCGGTAAACGGTCTTTGACGATGGTTCGCCCGGGCCGTCCGAAGATATCGCCAATGAAGAGAATGCGCATGAGTTGGCTTTGAAATTCGATGGTAACACGTATGGAATTTCATCATGTGGAGACCACTACCCTCGGATGTCTGACGAGCGCAGCAAATCAGGGTTTGAAAAAGAGAGACTGAAGCGAAGACAATCTTAATCTTCAGCGCGGCATCTTCGGCAGGTCTGCCCGAGCCAACACTGATCCCCAGGCATCAATCACGTAGAGATCGGTCCAATGCCTCTCAGAGCGCTGCCTGCTTTCGGCGTCAGTCAAATTGAAGATGACTGTCGTGGTGGGAGAAGTGCATCCCGTCAACTGCCGCATCTCACGCTCTTGGCCTGAGGGCTCGGGTAATCGACCAAGCCGCATCACTTCGTTTCGTTGCTCGTCCGACCGCAGGACAACTTCAACAGCTCCGGCCAGATTCTCACAATGCATCGGGACCCGAATCTGATATTCGCCGCCGATTTTTTTCAAGGTCGGATCCTCGGCGAACACCACCACCGGCGGATTCCCGCCAGGCGACGCGTACCACTCTGGCCAACGATGCGCAAACTCGATGCTGGCGTCGGTGTAAGCATGGCGGAGTTCTCGGTCGCGTTCCTCCCAGCAAGGATGCATCGCATAGAGCGAGGCTTTGGCAGCGACTCCTTCTGCATGTAGCAGATGATGCAAGGCAGGAACGAAATCGGGATGGTATCCAGCCTGAGCCATCAGCATGAGCCCTTCGCGGTCCGCTTGCAGTTCAAGCCGGCGGCAGAATCTTCCGAAATCTGCGGAAGCCTTTTCGGAATCAACCCACGAATCGCCCGGCAGCCCGGGATCTCCCAGCACGATCGTTGTCCCGCCGCCTCGCTCCAGATATTTCTCGTAGAGATATCGTCGCGCCCAGTCGCGCCGTACGACGTGTGCCATCTCATGCGAAAGAAGCGCAGCCCACAATCCAGCACTCGATCCTGCGAGCTTGGCCAGGCCACTCTCTACGTAGATTCCGCCATCCGGCGACGAATACGCGTTGAGTTGATCGTTTTCGACGATACGAACCTGCCACGCAAACTTGCTCGTCTCGGCCGGCACACTTTGCAGCAGCCGCTCGAAGACGAGTTTTCCGGTGGAGTAGCGGCTAGTCGTACTCACGCTGTCGGCCATCAATTTCGGACGCAGATGCGCCGCCGTTTGCATGTCGAGCTTGAACTGGGAGGGAACTTCGGATGTTTCAGAAACCTGGGCCGGTGACGAGATGGTCCAGAGAACGAAAACGTAAACTGAAAGATGGAACCTAAACCATCGGGCTCCCGCAATTGCCACGGCCACCTCGGCGGAGATCAACTCCTTTTCGGATTATGCACCTTTCCCACCGCGGCGGAAGAGAAATGTTTCGTTAGTCGGTTGCCGTCGTGAGCTCAGCAGTCCGCAGGAAATCGAAATTGCCGGCCGGATTCAGGTCCAGATGTTTCACGCGATTCGTGTGCACCAGAACGTTGTCCAGATAGAACAAGGTGATGTATGGGAGCTCCTCTGCGAGAATGTCCTGCACTTCGGCGTAGAGCATCTTCCTCACATTCGGATCCATCTCCCGCCGAGCCCGGTCGATCAGAGCATCGACTCTGGGATTCGAGTAAAAGCCGCGGTTCGCCCCGTTGGGCGGGAATTTGGAAGAGTGAAAGGCGTATTCGAAGATGTCGGGATCTTCATTGCCGCCGATCCAGCGCAATCCATACATCTGAAACGCACCGTGCTGCACGTCAGAAAAAAACGTCGCGAACTCAAAGCTGCGGATATCGAGCGCGATTCCTACCTCACGTAGTTGCTGCTGCATCACCGCGACCATCAGTCGGGTATTCGCGTCGGTCGAGGTCTTCATCGTGATGTGAAACCGCACGCCGTTCACCGGCAGGTAACCAGCCTGGTCGAGCAATTGCTTTGCCTTTTCCGGATCATGGTTGTACACACGCACGTCGGGGTTGTACGCCCAGCTCTGCGTCGGCAGTACACTGCTTGCCGGCTCCGCCTGGCCGCGCCATAGATATTCGATCATCGGTTTCCGATCGAGCGCATAGGCAATCGCCTGCCGGACGCGAACGTCCTTCAAGATCGGATCGCGCAGATTAAATCCCAGATACGCGAGGCGCGTCCCGGGACCCTTCATCACCGTGAGATTCGGTTCTCGCTCGAGCGTAAAGATCGTGTCCGGCGTAAGGAAGGAATTAATCGTGAGATCCCCGCTGCCCTTGCGCAACTCCAGAGCTTCGGTGGTCTCGTCGGGAACCACGGCGAATCGGATGCGAGGAAGCTTGGCTTTCTCGCCCCAGTAGTCATCGTTGCGCGCGAGAACGACCTCGCGGTCGGTTTCCGCACTGACGAACTTGAACGGACCCGACCCAATCGGATGCAGCGTCATCTCATCGCCGCTGCCATAAGGCACAATCCCCATCGCACCGTCCGAAAGATTCCAGAGCAAAGTTGCGTCGGCTTCTTTCAGATGAAAAATGACCGTCGTCTCGTCGGGCGCATCAATGCGATCCACGTATTTGTAGACCGCGGCTTTTACGCTGTGAATCTTGCCTTGGAGGAGAGAATCGAACGTCCACTTGACATCTTTTGATGTGAGTGGCCGCCCGTCATGAAACCTGGCGCCCGCATGGATGTGGAAGATGTACGTAGTGGGGTCGGGCACATCCCAACGCTCTGCCAAACCCGGCGCTACGTTCAAGTCGTTTCCGCGTGAAAGCAGATCGTCGAAGATCAGATTATCAATGCGCTCCGACTGCGCGTCGATACCCACCCGTGGATCAAGATTCGTTGGGCTCGACTCAATAATCATGACGAGCATATTCGGATCCGGCTTGGACGAGCAGGAAAGAAGGGGGAAGAGCAGGAATCCGAAGCAGACAGTCAGGGCGGAAGCTGCAAGGCGTCGGACCTCAGACCTCCGACCTCTGGCGCTGAGGTCTGAGGTCTGAAGTCTGAGGGCAAAGGTCCGAGGTCCGAGGTCAGTTCTCCTACGCATACGAGATTTTCCCCAGCACGGCCGCCCGTTTCGCCCCGGTCGCTGAAGGCACATTTGAGGCCCGTCGATGCCACGTCTCGTACGCAAGCATCGCAAACGCCACAGCCTCTTTCGCCTCGGAACGAAGTCCGAACTCGTCCGAGAATCGCACGCGAATGCCAAGAGGTGTAAGCCGCTCGGCAATCATCTGAACCAGAGTGCGATTCTTCGCGCCACCGCCGGAGAGAATGATTTCGTGAAAAGCGTGTTGCTGATGGGTGCCCCTTTTCGCCGCAATTTTGGGAGAAGTGAGGATTTTCCTGATCACGAAGCGCTCGATGGCATCGCCAATGGACCAAGCCGTGAGCGCGGTAGCAGTAGCCACAATGTCCTGCTTGCGAGCTCGACCGCAGGCGCGTAGGAACTCTCGCACAAACTCCCGCCCAAACTCTTCCCGGCCCGCAGTCTTCGGCGGCTTCGCGCGAAAGAATGGTCCTGGCAAAATGCGCCGGACAACCGGCTCGATCACCCTTCCTGACGCTGCAATGTTTCCCCCGCGATCGAACGACTTCCCGAACAACTCATGGGTAACGGCGTCGATGACCATGTTCCCCGGCCCAGTATCGAACGCCAGAACGGCATCGGCGGTTCCGCCTGCGGCAATCGCGGTAAGGTTCGCAATCCCACCAATGTTCTGCACGATCCGGCCAATCTTAGGATCACGAAACCACAGATAGTCGAGATATGGAACCAGTGGTGCGCCTTTTCCCCCCGCCGCCATATCAGCAGGACGGAAGTCGGAGACCACAGGCACTCCAACCCGCGCTGCGATGATGGCGCCTTCTCCGATCTGCCACGTCGTCGTGATCTTGCGTCCCAGAAAAGCCTGTAGCTCGCCCTGATGGTAGATCGTTTGTCCATGACAACCGATCAGATCGGCCTTCACACGGAATCGACTCTGTGTGGCAACCACGGCCTCTGCGTAAAGGTGACCCAGCAGGGAATTGAGCCGCGAAAGCTCCGCGACACTCGCCTGTGTCGCATTCATGGCAGAAAGCACAGCAGCGCGCACCTTAGGAGGATAAGAAAACGACGCGTGTCCGATCAGACTAGGTATGTGGCGCGGGCGCCCCCGCCCGCGAGATCCAGAAGCCGTAGATAATGCCGCGTGAGAGCCACCGGCGATGCGCACAAGCGCAACATCGATCCCGTCAGCCGACGTCCCGCTCATCACCCCGGCAACGATCATTCCGTGCTTGCTCATGCTCGTCGCCGACGATCCTCGCGGCGGCTTAAAGGTCCTAACCGCACTTGCTCTCCGAACTCCCAGAGTCGGCGCGTCAGCTTTTCGACTGTTGCTTCAGTCGGAGCCTTGCCCAGTCGCAACGCTCTCTTCCATTTCTGCTTGAATGCGAGAACCTTTCGACTTGATTCCGCGACTCGCCTGGCAAACTTCTTATCCTTCTCCGCCGCCTTGGCGAGAGCTTGGTGGGCCTGCAGAACATAGTCCTCGCGATGGCAGACGAGGCAGACATCGCCGCCCGCCCGCACAAATTCGACGGCCGCTTCTCCGACCGGTGCGGCCGACAGAACTCCACCCATCTCCAGATCGTCCGACAGGACCAGACCGCGATAGCCGATCCGCTTTCGCAAGGTATCCGCGATCCAGAATTTTGACAGTGAGGCTGGAATCTTCGATTTCGTCGCCGTTGGATATGCCGCATGAGAAATCATCACCATCGGAAGTTGCCGTGACAGCATTCGGTAGGGAAGCAGGTCTTCCTCCCACAGGCGCTTCATCGACTTCTCAATCACAGGCAATTCGTGATGGCTGTCGAGCTTGCCCTCGCCCAGGCCGGGAAAGTGCTTGCCGCATCCCAATACGCGTGCGCTCACCAGCCCTGCGAGAAATTCGCGTCCATAGCCTGCAGTCTGTTCGGGATCCGCCGAGACGGCTCGCGAATCCATCACGCTCTGCGACGCGGAAAAGGCCAGATCGAGTACTGGGGCGAAGTCGACATTGAATCCAAGTGCCCGGCAGTTTTCGCCGATGATCTGCCCGTGCTTCCGGAACACACGCAGGTCATCCGCTGCGAACACTTCTGCGGCCGCTGGAGTAGCTCCCAGCACGTCGCGAAATCGATCGACCGTACCGCCCTCCAGATCCACACAGCGAAAGAGCGGTACCTCGACACAGTCCTGACATTCGCGCACGAGCCGCCACGTTTGTTCGGGACTTTTAATATTGCGAGCGAACAGGATCACACCGGCGGGCTGTAATCGGCGGAGAAGGGAAGCAAGCGGCGGAGTCATCTCCACGCCGTCGAAACCAACGATCATCACCTGACCAACTCTAGCCGACACTCTCCTCCGTGATCCCCCGTACCCTGTGTGGTTAGATTTCTCGCTTCAGTTCCGCCAGCAAGTTCAGCGCCTCAAGCGGTGTAAGCCGATTTAAATCCACGTCGCGCAGCTTGTCGAGCACTGGCTGTGACAGGGGAGTAAAGATGGTCAACTGCGCTACCGGCGGCGTCGCCCCCGGAGATAGCTGTGCACTTGCCTGTTGCTCCGCGAACTCATGCTGCACCAAAACCTCTCGCGCACGCTCCACCACTTCGTTGGGCAGACCAGCAAGTTTTGCTACCTCAATGCCGTAGCTGCGATCGGCTGCTCCCGGTTCGACTTTGCGCAGAAAGACGATCCCGCCGCCGGTTTCTTTCACCGAAACGTGGTAGTTCTTTACGCCTTCGAGTTGCTCTGCCAACTCCGTCAGCTCAAAGTAGTGCGTCGCAAACAACGTTTTCGCGCGGACGCGCGCATGCAGATATTCGACCGCCGCCCAGGCGATCGCCAGGCCGTCATAGGTTGCAGTCCCGCGCCCAACCTCATCGAGCAGGATTAACGACCGGGCTGTCGCCGTATGGAGAATTGCCGCCGTCTCGGTCATCTCAACCATAAACGTCGAACGGCCGCGCGCCAGGTTGTCACTCGCTCCGATGCGTGTGAACACGCGATCCACGATGCTCAACTTCGCCGAACGTGCCGGCACAAACGACCCCATCTGGGCCAGGATCACAATCAGTGCGGTCTGCCGCAGGTAAGTCGATTTGCCGCCCATGTTCGGCCCGGTCAGTAGCAGGATGTTGTGCGTCGTGTCGTTGAGGTACAAATCGTTCGGAACGAATCGCTCGCTGCCGCCCGCCAATTCCTGCTGCTCGATCACCGGATGGCGGCCCTCGATGATCTCCAGTTCACTCGAATTTTCGATGAACCTAGGACGGCAATAGTTGCGTAACGCGGCGATATGTGCCAGCGAGCCAAGTACATCGACCTCAGCCAGAGCCAGTGCCGTCTGGCGAATACGCTTGGCTTCGGCCGCGATCGCGGTGCGCAATTCGGTGAAGAGCCGGCGCTCGATTTCGGCAATCTTCTCCTGCGCATCGAGAATCTTGGCCTCATACTCTTTCAGCTCTGGAGTTGTAAACCTCTCTGCGCCGACGAGTGTTTGCTTGCGCTCGTAGTCCTGCGGAACCAGATGCAGATTCGGTTTGGACACCTCGATGTAGTAACCAAAGATCGAGTTGAACTTTACTTTGAGCGACGAGATTCCAGTTCTGCCTCGTTCTCGTTGCTCAATCTGCGCCAGCACCAGCTTGCTGTTGCGCGAGAGATCGCGGAGTTCATCCAGGTCTTTGTCTACGCCGCTGGCAATCACCCCGCCATCGGCAAAACTCAGTGGCGGCTCCGGAACGATTGTCTTCTCGATTCGTCCGAGCAGGTCACCCAACTCGTCCAGCAGACCGTTCAAAGTCTGCAGACGCGACGATCCCAACCGAGCTACGGCATTCTTGACGGACGGGATCTTCGCGAGTGATGCGGCCAGCGCCAACACATCCCGAGGGTTGGCAGTCTCGAGCGTGACCCGGCTGAGCAGGCGTTCCAAGTCAAGTATGCCGTCTAGCGCACGCCGCAG
>DATFQQ010000175.1:0-37594 GCA_035264195.1 Candidatus Sulfotelmatobacter sp.
GAGGCTTTTTATCTGGGATTGGGCCTGGCCAACCTCATCAATCTGTTCACCCCGGATACGATTGTTCTCAGCGGCAGTGTCATGAAAAGCGCGCAGCTGTTTCTCGACCGGGTTCGCGAAGTCATTCGCAAAGGATGCCGCTTTGTTCCCGCTGAGAAAACCGAACTGACGCTCGCCTCGTTGGGAGATGACACCAACCTGATCGGCGCGGCCCGCGTATGGCATTACCGATTTGCGCAGTGAGGGAGCGGGTTTTGGATCAATTAGATTTTCTCTGCGAACTCTGCGAGCCCTCCGCGCTCTCTGCGGTTAAGGCTTTGAACCGCTGAGTCCGCTGAGAAAGGCCGCTGAGAGCGCCGAGTAGCTAGGAATTCATCCCGAAATGGGTCAACGTGCGAGTGAACTCCTTCCAGTCCTTCAACGAATCTGATACTGTTTTCAGTTCGCCTTTCAGCCTCGAAGCTGTGACGAACACTCGGAAAGGACTAGATCCTCGTGATCGTCGGAGTTCCGAAAGAAAGCTACCCCGGGGAGCGCCGCGTCGCCCTCGTCCCGCTGGTAATTCCCAATCTCACAAAAGCAAAAATCGAAGTCGTCGTTGAAAGCGGCGCTGGCGAACAGGCCGGGTACCCCGACGCGGCGTACACCGAAAAAGGCGCCAAGATTCTGCCAGACCGAGCCTCCGTGTTCAATGCCGCCGATGTGATCGTCCAGGTCCTCTGCTACGGATCCAACGACAAAACGGGCGAAGCGGACCTTTCCCTATATAAGCGTGGACAGGTACTGATCGGGTTCCTGCGCCCGTTTGGTTCGGCGGAGGTCGTCCAGCAGATTGCCAATGCGGGAGTCACTTCATTCTCGGTCGAGTTGATGCCGCGTACGACGCGCGCGCAAAGCATGGACGCTCTTTCCTCCATGGCTACCGTCTGCGGCTACAAAGCGGTCTTGCTGGCGGCAGAAACTTCTCCACGAGTCTTTCCCATGATGACCACCGCGGCGGGCACCATCACGCCTGCTCGCGTCTTTGTCATCGGTGCCGGGGTTGCCGGGCTGCAAGCGATCTCGACAGCGCGCCGCCTTGGTGCGGTCGCATCTGCCTACGACATGCGGCCGGCGGCGAAGGAGCAGGTCCAGAGCCTCGGGGGCCGCTTCGTTGAACTCCCGATCGAAGCGCAGAATGCGCAGGATGCCCGCGGTTACGGCACCGCGCAGGATGAAAGCTTCTATGCCCGTCAGCGTGAGTTGCTGACGCGCGTCGTCGCTGAGAGCGACATCGTCGTGACGGCGGCCGTGATTCCCGGGAAGAAATCGCCGGTACTCATCACGGCAGACATGGTCAAAGGCATGGCGCCGGGATCTGTGATCGTCGACCTGGCCGCCGAACGAGGCGGAAACTGTGAGTTGACTCGCACTGGAGAAACCGTGGTCGCGAATGGCGTCACGATCATCGGAGCGATCAACTTGGCCAGCAGCGTCCCGTATCACGCGAGCCAGATGTATGCCCGCAATCTCACCACGTATCTGACATACATGGTGAAAGACGGCACGCTGCAAATGAACCTGCAGGACGAGATCACCCGCGAAACGCTGATCACCAGTGGCGGCGAAATCGTAAACACCAGGGTCCGCGAGTTTTTCAAGCTTCCAGCACTTGCAGTCAGTAGCCAGTGATTCGAATGTTGTAGCCGCCCGTGTTTGTCGCTTGCGAGAGTTGACAAACCAGGCAATGCAGACGAATGACGAGGAACAATCATGCCACCGGATTTCATCTCTAATCTCTACGTCTTCATCCTCGCCGGGTTCGTGGGGTTTGAAGTGATCAAGCGTGTTTCTCCGTTACTCCACACGCCTCTGATGTCCTTGACCAATGCTCTCGACGCGATTGTGGTCGTAGCAGCCATCATCATTGCCGGGCGGCATGAGACCCGACTCACCACCATTCTGGGTGCGATTGCGGTGGCTGCCTCATTCAGCAATATGGTGGGCGGATTCCTGATTACCGACCGCATGCTGCGCATGTTCAAATCCCGCGGGTCGAAACAATCATGACGGAGCTTGCGCTTCAGCAGTATCTCGACTTCGTCTACATCGTCGCTGTCGTTCTCTTCATTCTCTCGCTCAAATTGCTGAGTTCGCCGGTGAGTGCGCGTTGGGGCATCTTGGCAGGAGAGATTGGCGCGGCGTTGGCCGTCATCGCGACGCTCTTCAACCCCGAATTGGTGCAATACAAGTGGATCATCATCAGTCTGGTTATCGGTGCTGGAGTCGGCGTCCCTCTTGGCATGGTGCACATGACGGCCGTGCCGCAGCGAACCGCATTGAGCCACGCTTTCGGTGCCATGTCGGCCGCCATCATCGGCATTTCCGAGTACTACGTGGGTACAAGGCAGGTCACCCGCTTTGAGATGGGCGAAATCTCCTTGGAAGTTATCATCGGGTCGCTCACGTTTACCGGCAGTTTGATCGCCGCCGGAAAGCTCCAGGAAGTACTGCCGCAGCGGCCCATCGTCTATCGGGGGCAGAATATCGTCAGTCTCTCTATTCTTGCCGGAGCACTCGGACTGGCAGTCGCTCTGGTAGTGAATCCCACGAACACCATTCTGTTCCCGATTATGGTGCTCGTGGCGTTGATCTTTGGCGTGATGCTGGTGACTCCCATCGGCGGCGCCGACATGCCGACGGTCATCTCACTGCTGAATTCGTACGCAGGATTTTCGGCGGCGCTGCTGGGATTCGTCCTGAATAGCAAAGTGCTGGTTGTGGCGGGCGCACTCGATGGATCTTCGGGCTTCATCCTCTCCGTGATCATGTGCAAGGCCATGAACCGCTCCTTCACCAATGTGATGTTCGGAGCGTTTGGCCAGGTGCAGACCTCCGCGGCGGGCGTGAAAGAAGAACGAGTCGTGCGCAGCGCTACTCCCGAAGAAGCCGCGTCGATTCTGGCTGCGGCCAACAAGGTGGTCGTGGTTCCGGGATACGGCATGGCAGTTGCGCAAGCGCAACATAAAGTACGCGAACTTTATGATCTACTCACGAAGAAGGGAGTCGATGTTCGCTTCGCGATCCATCCCGTTGCAGGGCGCATGCCCGGCCACATGAACGTGTTGCTTGCCGAAGCCGACATTCCCTACGACCGCCTCGTCGAGATGGACGAAATTAACGGTGACTTCCCGCAAACGGATGTTGCTTTGATCATTGGCGCCAATGACGTCACGAATCCTGCCGCTCGCACTGATCAGTCAAGTCCAATCTTCGGTATGCCCATCCTTGACGTGGACAAAGCCCACACCGTGATGGTCATCAAGCGCAGCATGAATCCTGGTTTCGCCGGCATCGACAACCCGCTTTATTACCTCGATCAGACGCTGATGCTGTTCGGCGATGCAAAGCAATTCGTGGGCTCGATCGTTAAAGAACTCGGCGGACACTAACTCGCAAGCGCCGGGGGAAAATACAGCTGGAGTCTTGCGGTAGAAGTAAAACGTTTCAATAATATTGTTGGTTACACTCAGCTCTAACTTCAGGTGGAATATGCGTTCTCTCATATTGGCGGGTGTCTTTTTTGCCTTTACTGGTTTAGCGATCTCACAATCCCAACCTCAACTGAACCTCATGCCCATGCCTACTGGTGTGCAACCGGGGAGCGGCCAATTGCCGATTACGCGATCGTTCTCGGTTGCCGTTACCGGAACACACGATGCCGCACTCGATTTGGCAGTGCAGCGTTTCACCAAGCACTTGTCGGCGCAGACGGGCGTCCTATTTCGTCCACAATCTGGTTCGACGCCAACGCTCACAGTTCATGCCAATCATGGCCTCGAGCCCATCCAGAAGCTTGGCGAAGATGAGTCGTACCAACTCAGCGTGACCGACTCGAGCGCACAGCTGACGGCGCCCACAACCCTCGGGGCACTGCGCGGTCTGGAAACGTTTCTGCAACTCGTCACGATTACCCCCGGTGGCTTCGCTGCGCCCGCGGTGACGATCAAGGACCAGCCGCGTTTCCCTTGGCGCGGTTTGCTGATTGACGTCAGCCGGCACTTCATTCCCATCGACGTCCTCAAGCGCAACCTCGACGGCATGGCCGCGGTAAAGATGAACGTCCTCCACTGGCACCTTTCCGACGATCAAGGATTCCGCGCCGAGAGCAAAGTTTTCCCCAAGCTGACCGGCATGGGCTCTGACAATCAGTTCTACACGCAGGCCGAGATTCGCGATTTGATTGCATACGCGCACGAACGCGGCATCCGCGTGGTCCCTGAGTTTGACATGCCCGGTCACAGCCGCTCATGGGTCATTGGGTATCCCGAACTGGCCAGCGGCCTAGGTCCCTTTACGCTGGAACAAGGCGATCCGATCCTCGATCCGACCCGCGAAGAGACCTATAAATTCCTCGAGAAATTCATCGCTGAGATGTCCAAGCTGTTTCCTGATGCCTACTTCCACATCGGTGGCGACGAAGTGGACGGCAAGCAGTGGGACGCGAATCCGAAAATTCAGGAATACATTCATTCCCACGGTATGAAGAATAATCAGGACCTGCAGGCGTATTTCAATCAGCGCTTGGAAAAGATCCTGACCAAGAATCACAAGATCATGGTGGGTTGGGACGAAATCCTCCACCCCGATCTGCCAAAGAACATTGTTGTCCAATCCTGGCGTGGACAGCAGTCGTTGGCCACCGCTGCGCAGCAAGGCTATCGAGGTCTCCTGTCTTACGGTTACTACCTCGATCTCATGTGGCCAACTGCGCGGCACTATGCCGTCGACCCCATGAGCGATGCGGCCGCGAATCTGACTCCCGAGCAGAAGGCACTGATCCTTGGCGGCGAGTCCTGCCAGTGGGCGGAGTGGGTGACGCCGGAAAACATCGACTCACACATCTGGCCCCGCAATGCAGCGATCGCCGAGCGCTTGTGGTCTCCGCAAGACGTAACCGATGTGAACTCGATGTACGCCCGCATGCACGCCGTCAGCCTCGAACTTGCAACGCTGGGCCTCACTCATAATTCAGCGCGTGGCGAGATGTTGCATCGCATGGCCGGCGATGCCGACACAACTAACTTGCAGGTGCTTGCCGATGTCGTCGAACCAGTGAAGGACTACAACCGTTGGAGTGAAGCGAAGGGCCCCATCGATTTTAACGCTCCGCTTACGCATCTGATCGATGCCGCGTATCCCGAAAGCCAGACTGCGCGGAAGTTTTCGAATCTCGTGCTGCAATTCATTCAATCGGGAGCTAAAGATCAGGCTGCTGCGGCCCAAATTCGAGCCCAACTCACTCTATGGCGCGATAATGACGCGAGACTGCGGCCGCTACTCCAGCAATCGTCCCTGCTGCAGGAAATCGCTCCGATCTCGCAAAATCTCGCCATGCTGGGCGCGGCAGGATTGCAGGCCTTGGATTACCTTGATCGCGGCCAAACCGAGCCCGATCTATGGAAAACGCAACAGATGGCAGTGATCGACCAAGCAAAGAAGCCAGATGCCGGACTCTTGCTGATGGTGACCGCTCCAGTCCAGCAGTTGGTTGAAGCAAGCTCGGGTCAACCTTCACATTGAAACCGACTAGGGTATGAACTCGTAGATGGTGCCGTCGTCAGCGGTGCCACCGTTCACGGTGGCGCCGTAGAAGTGCCCAGCGCCATCGCCTACTAACCCGTTGTAGGCAGTGCCTGCATTCGGAGTCCCCGGGAAACGATAGACTGGGCGCTCCGTCCAATTGCCTGATGATCCTCGCGTCATCTTGAAGATGGTGCCGCATCCACAGGAGGCTCCGTCGGCACTTGTCGTCCCGTAGAGACGACCCGATACATCAGCGACAAGGCTGCTGATCGGATTGGCTCCGTCCGTACCACCTTGAAAACTGTAGAGGACGGACTCTGTCCAGGTCCCGTTGCCACGGGTCAACTTGTAAACCGTCCCCATTCCATTAGCACCGGCGTAGTAGGTCGTCCCGTAGAGATTTCCGAGCCTGTCGAAGATAAGACCGCTGTAGGGCAAGGCACCATCCGGTGGGAGCTTGAAGGCGTACAGAGTCGAGAACTTCACTTGCCCGTTGACGAGCGAGACCTCGTACACAGTCCCCAATCCATTCACTCCGCCCACAGTGCACACTCCGTACAGATTTCCAAGGCCATCGATGAGCAACCGGCTGGCCGATCCCCCTGCGCCGTCGGTGCCTCCCGTGAAAGCATGCACTACGCGAAACTTCCAGCTGCTTCCCATCGGCTGCAGCACATAGATCACTCCCATGCTGTACTTCCCGCCGGTGGGTGTTGTGCCAAAGACATTGCCGTGTTTGTCGATGGAAACTGGACTTCCTGGTCCAGATCCGTCCGCGCCTGTGAATGCATGAATGACAGATTGCGTCCAGACGCCGCCGGAATTCGTCAGCTTGAAAACCACGCCGCAACCACCTTCACACGATCCTCCCCCTCCCGTGACCGCAGTGCCGTAGAGATTCCCCTGCGCATCGAGCGTCACGCCCTTGTAAGGCTCTCCGCCATCCGCTCCGCCGGTGAAGTTGTAGAGCACGGCATGCACGCCCTCCGGCGTAACCTGGAACACTGTGCCGCTAGCGTACGTTCCACCCTGCACGGATGTGCCGTACAAGTTGCCAGCGCTGTCCATCACAAGCTCCGTATCGGTGTATTCACCGTCAGCATCGCCGGCAAAGCTATAGATCAGTTTTGTTGTATTTGCGGCCCATGCCGCGGTCCCCAGAAGCGCAATTGCCGCGCAAACGACGAGAATTCGCCTGCTCTCCATACGGTCCTCCACAGGTAGTTGACTCGAAGACAGGCTACGTCACCGGTAGCGGGCTAATACTGTAGCACTGAAAGCGCCCGATCGCATCTCTTGACGCCGTAAAGACAGGTTGATATCATGATATCAGTGAGGAGGGAGCATGGCACAATTGGTGGTCCGAAACATCGAAGACAGCGTCAAGGCCCGATTGCAGCGCCGTGCCAAGCGCAACGGTCGCAGCACTGAGGAAGAGGTGCGCGAAATTCTGCGCAGTGCGGCCAATCAGGAGGATCGCCCCGCGGCAGGATTGGGTACCCAAATTGCTGCACTGGTTAGAGGAACAGGCTTGAAGTTTGAGGCGAAGGAGCTCAAAGGATATCCAGTAAAGCCCGCCAAGTTTGACGAATAGCCCTCACCGATGATCATTCTCGATACGAACGTGATCTCTGCCCTCATGACAGATCCTCCCCACGCGAGGGTAATTGGATGGATGGATACACAGGCGCAGAGTTCGATCTGGACTACGTCAATCACAATTTTTGAAATAGAAATAGGCCTAGCTACGATGCCTGGCGGCAAACGGCAGGCTGCCCTGGGCCAAATCTTCCGGCAGATCCTCGATAGTCTCGATCACCGCATTGCTACCTTTGACGAGGAAGCAGCCGAACTGGCGGCGAATCTGGCCGTTTTTCGCCAGAACAAAGGCCGCAGCGGAGATCTGCGCGATACCATGATCGCCGGCATCGTGTTAGCCCGTCACGCCAGCCTCGCGACTCGGAATGTGACACATTTCGCGGACATCGCTGCAACCGTAGTCAACCCTTGGACGGCCTGATCCGCCTGTCGCACGTGATATCCTATTAATTCCAGCTGCGCACCGTCCTTGGCGGAATTCCCCGCAGTTCCTGTGAAATTCAGAAGCAAGCAAGAGAGAACCCCGAACCATGCTTTCAGTCAGTAATGTGTCGATGCGCTACGGCGCCAAAATCCTGTTCGATGAAGTCTCCACGGCCTTTACCCCCGGAAAACGCTACGGCCTGACGGGTCCAAACGGGGCGGGTAAATCGACGTTCATGAAGCTGCTCAGCGGCGAAATGGATCCGCAAAAAGGCACGGTTGTCCGCCCGCGTAAGGTCGGCGTCCTTAGCCAGGATCAGTTCGCCTTCGACGCCTATTCAGTCATCGATACCGTCATCATGGGCAACAAGCGCCTGTGGGCAGCGATGCAGGAGCGCGACGCGATCTACGCCAAAAGCGACATGACCGACGAAGACGGCATGAAACTCGGCGAGCTAGAAGGCATCGTCGGAGAAGAAGACGGTTACTCCGCCGAAAGTGACGCCGCGATTCTGCTGCAAGGTCTCGACATCCCCGAAGAACTGCACAGCCGCAGGATGAGCGAGCTGCAGGGCGGACAAAAAGTCCGTATATTGCTCGCCCAAGCTCTGTTCGGACACCCGCAAGCTCTCCTGCTCGACGAGCCTACGAACCACCTCGACCTCGACTCGATTCACTGGCTGCAGGGATTTCTGAACATCTACGACGGCATCGTGATCACCATCTCTCACGACCGCCACTTCCTTAACAGCATTTGCACCCACATTGCCGATATCGACTACGAAACGATCATCACCTACACCGGCACTTACGACGACATGGTCATCGCTAAGACACAGGTGCGTTCGCAGATCGAATCGCAGAACGCCCAGCGCGAGAAAAAGATTGCTCAGTTGAATGAATTCATCGCTCGTTTCGCGGCCGGTACCCGCTCGAGCCAGGTGCAATCTCGCCGTAAAGAAGTCGAGCGTCTGCAGGTTACCGAGCTTGCGAAGTCCAACATCCAGCGGCCGTTCATCAAGTTCGAGCAGAAGCGCCCTTCGGGCAAACACATCCTCGAGATCGAACATCTCGGGAAGTCGTATGACGACAACCACATCATCCGCAATTTCGCCGCCAGCATCGGCCGCGGCGAGAAGATCGCGCTCATGGGGCGCAACGGTGCAGGGAAGACGACGCTGCTCAACGCACTACTCGCGAATTCCCCGACCACGCCGGAGTCTGAGCTACGCAAGACCAGTGGCTACGATGGTCCGCTCGTCGACTCCGGCAAAGTCATCTGGGGACACGAAGCTTCCATCGGCTACTTCGCGCAAGATCATCGCAGCCTGATCGAAGACGGGACAACCGCTATCGAGTGGTTGCATCAGTGGGATCCGGCCGCGGTCACAGAAGAACTGCGCGGAATTCTCGGGCAGATGCTCTTTGCGCGCGAGGAAGCCACCAAGTCCACCAGCGTTCTTTCCGGGGGCGAGGCCGCCCGCATGCTCTTCTGCAAGCTGATGCTCCAAAAGCCTAACGTGCTCGTACTCGACGAGCCGACGAACCACCTCGACCTCGAATCGATTAACGCCCTGAATATCGCCCTGCAGCGATACCAGGGAACGGTGTTGCTAGTCACCCACGATCACGATCTGATCGATGAGGTGGCAACCCGCATCTGGCACTTCGAGAGCGATCACAAAATCACAGATTTCAAGGGAACGTACGAGGAGTATCAGGCGGCCGTCGTCGCGGTTTAGCGAGCAATTGGCAGTTAGCAATTAGCCGTTAGCCAAAACCAGCGCTAACGCAATGGGCCAAATGCCAATTGCTAAGTGCTAATTGCTTGGTCTTGCACCATTTTTGTTGCATGTGGATTATCCAGGTTCTCCACAGCCGTGCACATCGATCCTAGTTGCTTTAAACGCGTAAGTTGAAGATAATGAGCCGGAACCTTCCTGCGGCGAGGGCCAGGGCGGTTGTGGTGTTTGTTCCGTGTATAGCCGATCTGATCTAATCAGGATTCTGCACATAACACCGCGCCAGTTAGCAAACTGGGAGCGGGCAGGTCTGGTGGCGTCTGCACCGAACTATTCCTTCTCCGATCTCCTCGAAATCAAGAAAATTCGCGACCTTTGTGCGATGAGTGTTCGCCCGAACGTGATTCGCCAATCGCTTGACGCGATGCGCAAACAGGCCGCCGGAGTCGAAAAGCCGCTCCTCGAAGCGGGCACGTCGACGTCAAAGCATCGCGTGGCGTTCCGTCACGAAGGCAAGTTGCTCGAACCGATTGCCGGCCAATTCCTCATGGATTTTTCGGAGCGAGAGAAAGTTGTGACCAGTACGCCGGTTCCCCGTAGTGAGCCGACCCCCAAAGATCATGAAGTAACCGCGTGGTTCGCGCGGGGCATCGCTCTCGAAGAGGATCCAAATACGCAAAGCGAGGCGATCGCCGCCTATCAGAAAGTGCTCGAGCTTGCGCCCACGCACGCTGCGGCTCACATCAACCTCGGCACACTCTTCTACAACCGGCAGGAATTCGGACTTGCGGAGCGTCATTACCGGCACGCGATCGAGGCCGACCCTCGTTACGCGCTGGCCTACTTCGACCTTGGCAATGTCCTGGATGAGACCGGCCGCGTGCAGGAAGCTGTTCAGACGTACAAGACGGCGCTGCAGTTGGCTCCCACTTACGCCGACGCGCACTACAATCTTGCCCTGGCTTACGAGAAACTTCGCGAGCCACGGAAGGCTCTCAAGCACTGGCAGTCATACATCAAGCTTGACACCTCTGGGCCATGGTCGGTGCATGCCCGCAGCCAGATCAAGCGCATCCTGCAGGCCGACGGATTGAAACTCGTCTACAAGCGCAGCAGCTAATCCCGAACAACTATTTTTGACATTTGGGACAGAAGTGACTACTGCGTCCCGCGATGACCACACGCTTGATAGGCCTTTTACAAGTGAGGCAAGGCTCGCCCTCGCGCCCGTAGACGCGGTGTTTCAACTGGAAGAAACCCTCTTCGCCGTCGGCGTCCACATAATCGGAGATGGAGGAGCCGCCCAGCTTGATTGCCTCTTTCAAGACTTCCTTCACGGAGACAAAGAGCTTTCCCAATTGCTCCCGCGTGATCGATGCGGCTTTCCTGCGCGGACGAATGCCGCTGCGGAACAGAGACTCATCGGCATAAATGTTCCCCACGCCCCGCAGAAGCTTCTGATTGAGCAGCGCGCTCTTGATCGGCGTCTTGCGTCCGCGAAAGAGCGCTACGAATCGTTCAAGATCAACGTCCAGAGGTTCGACGCCGACCGGGTCGAAATCTCCATCGGCCGCAACGCTGAGCCGCCCAAATCGCCGCGGATCAACAAAGCGAAGCTCACGCCCGGAAGTCAGCTTCAAAATGGCATGGGTATGCTTGGCAATCTCTGCCTCGGGCTCGCAAACCTGCAACCTCCCCGTCATCCCAAGATGAACGATCCACTGAGAGTTAGTGTGTTGTGTGGAGCGGACACTCCTGTCCGCTACTGCCGAAACCTTGTCAGAAGCTGTCGTAGGTTTCCGACGCGGACGCCTTCGGGCGTTTCCGTTGGAGGCTCGCGCCAAGTCGAAAACAATATGCTTCCCCATCCGCCGTACGGACGAAATCTGACTATGCTCTAAAACACTAGCAATCTCCGAAGCTAGCGACTTCAAGGGTTCCTTCTTCTGCCCCAGCCACACGGACTCAATCACGTCGCCCGTGACCCGTTTCGCAAGCCCGCGAGCAATGGTTTCAACTTCGGGTAATTCAGGCATTATTTTCCAAGCCACAAACCAACTTCGTCATTCCGACCTTGAGCGAAAGTCGAAGGGGAGGAACCTGCTCTCTCCCGCCACCGCGACTACTTCTTCAGGAACGTCCCCTGCTGCAACTCCCGGAACGCCTGCTGCAACTCCTCCTGCGTGTTCATCACAATCGGCCCATACCAGGCCACAGGCTCTTCCAATGGCTTGCCGGAAACCAGCAAAAATCGAATCCCATCCTCGCCCGCCTGTACGGAAACTTCATCCCCGCGATCAAACACCACCAACGAGCGATTTTCCGCGTCTGACGGCGGCTGCGTATCCGCCCACCCGACACTCTCCGTCGGAACAGCCAGCGGTCCAGAAGCATTGCAAAACTTCCCATCTCCGGCAAACACGTACGCAAAAGCATGCCGCGTCGTCTCGACCGGAAGCGTCTTACGCTTGCCGGGAGGCACCGACACATCGAGGTAAATCGGATCGGCGGCGATGCCATCAACGGGACCTTTCTTTCCCCAGAAACTACCGCAGACGATCCGCACGTGCGTCCCATCGTTATCCGTGACTGCAGGAATGTCGCCGGTCTTTACCTCTTGATATCGAGGAGGGGTCATCTTCAGTCCTGACGGCAGGTTCGCCCACAGCTGAAACCCATGCATGCGCCCTGTCGGATCGCCCTTCGGCATCTCCTGATGAATAATGCCGCTGCCCGCAGTCATCCATTGCACATCGCCGGCGGCGATCGCCCCGTGATTCCCCATGCTGTCGCCGTGCTCGACGGTCCCCGCCAGAACGTACGTGATTGTCTCAATCCCACGATGCGGATGCCACGGAAAACCCGCCAGATAATCTTCCGGGACATCATTGCGGAAATCATCGAGCAGCAGGAACGGATCGAACTCGTGAGTGTTTCCAAAGCCAAACGCACGGCGCAAATGCACCCCAGCGCCTTCGAGCGCTGGCTTCGACTTAATCAAGCGCTTCACCGGTCGGATCGACATAATAGCCTCGTTGTGTTGCCTCACCTTTGATGCTGCAACATTGCCGTTGGACGCATGCTGAGCCGAGCTTCCAGAGTGAATGAGAACCTGAAGGATATTTGACAATCAGTAGCTACCGAGGAAGTGTACACTCAGTTCACTCAAGGCCTGCCAGCAGGCCTGGTTCCTGTCCGGCTTGGAAACGGTAGATCTGCCCCCAGACTATGAAAGTGTGGAAGGGATTTCTTCTCACATTGTTGGTCGTCGTTCTCCTCAGCATTCTTTTCAGCATTTTCATTGTTCGTCGCGGATTCCGCGCCAGCACCAATCCATCAACTTGGGAAGCGGCCAGTGCAAGACGCATTCGCGACTTTGCCATTCCTTCGAACCAGCGCAACCAGTCCAACCCCGTCGCTTCTACACCGGATTCCATGGTGCGCGGACGCGATCTTTTTCTGGCCCGCTGCGCTGGTTGCCACGGAGTCGATGGCGACGGCCGCACTCCCATCGGTACCAATACGTATCCGAGAGTGCCCGATCTGCGCTCCGATTCCACCCAAAGCCTCACCGACGGGCAGCTCCACTACATCATCGAAAACGGAGTCCAGCTCACCGGCATGCCTGCGTTTAGCAGCACGGGTTCGTCCGCCGATCCTTGGAGTCTGGTCCTCTTCGTGCGCAGTCTCCGCTCGCTCGATCGGAACGGGCAGGCGCAAGTCAACAAGGTCCTCGCCTCGGCTCACTACACAGGTTCGCAGAGCTGCGAAAAATGTCACCGGGAGATTTACTCGCGCTGGAAGAAGACGCCGATGGCCAACGTCGTGCGCGATCCGCATGAACATCCCGGTGCCATTATTCCCAACCTAGCCACCAACACGGTCGCAAAGTTCACGAAGGACCAGATAGCCTTCGTCTACGGCAGTCTGTGGAAGCAGAGGTATTTCACCAAGGTTGGAGACGACTATTTCCCGCTATCCGCGCAATGGGATGTCGCGAACAAAACCTGGCGCCCATACAAAGTGGCGAAGGGTACTGACTGGTGGGCGGCGCTCTACCCGGACGACAACCTGCAGCGCCCCACGGGCCCAACCTGCGATGGCTGCCATTCCGTAGGCTACGACATCCGCACCAAACAGGTCGCGGAATGGAACGTAGGCTGTGAACGCTGTCACGGCCCTGGCAGCGACCACGTGGCTCATCCCTCGCGGACGAATATCCTCAACCCTGCGCAACTTGATTCCATTGCCGCTACCGATACCTGTGTTCAGTGCCATTCGCAGGGACAGCCGCTCGCCAATCCAATCGATGGGAAATACTACGATTGGCCCGTCGGTTATGCCGTTGGTCTGAAGCTAGCGGATTTCTGGAAGCTCGAAGACTGCACACTCGGTCAAACGAACTTCTACTACTTCCCCGACTGCACGGCCCACAAGAACCGCATGCAGGGGAACGACTTTGCCCAGAGTGTCATGTACCGCCGCGGTATCACCTGCGCCTCGTGCCACGACGTCCACGGCACAGCCAACTACGCTCAATTGCGCAAGCCCGCCGACCGGATCTGTCTCGACTGCCATGGTCCTTCAAGCGCCAACGGTCCCCGCACGGCGACCATCGCAGAGCATACGCACCACAAGGAGGGCAGCGCCGGGAGCCAGTGCATTGCGTGTCACATGCCTGCAATCGAGACGGAAGGCGTTCCTGGGACGTTCGTGCACGCCCACACCTTCCGCTTCATCTCGCCGGAGATGACGGACAAATACGCCATTCCCAATCCTTGCACGACTTGCCACAAAAACAAGTCGACCGCCTGGGCGAAGGACGCAATGCGCCAATGGCCTGAGCGTTCGGCATGGCGTTCTCTGGACTGAACTGGTCGAGGAAGTCCCGGATGAACTGCAGAGTCCGACAGAAACGGCTCTACTCTTTCAGCGGCACCACGGCGCTACCATCACGGCAGAAGGTTGCCACGCGCTGCAGGTCGCCATTCGCGCGCGGTACGGTCATTACTGGGCCGTAGCAGTACACAGCGTGACCGGTAGCGGCAAAGTACCAGCGCCCGCCTTTGGCTCGCTTGGTCGCTTGTGATGTTGGTTGGCGCAATGGTTTCTGTGGGGTTAGGGTCCCCACAGGCAGACTCAACAACAAGGCTAGGGTCAGAACCTTCATTGTTTTTTACCGTCTTTACTGCCTTTATTGCTTCTTAAGCCACAGAACTGGTCTTACCACGGCTTGCGTCAGATCGTTCTCAGCGCCCGGCGGCTGTCCTGTAGATCCGCTGCCGGTCTGGAGGGCATCTGGAACTGGGACCTCGGCTTTACCTGAATCTGTGGGTGCTGCTGACTTTCCGCCTGGGAAGACGGGGTATGCTTCATTGGAGCATGAATCGATGGTGCTGGCGCAGACGGAACCTGAGTCGACAGAGTCTGGGATGACGGGTCTTGCGACTGCGCATGCTCTTCCATCAATTTCGCCCTTACAGCCGAGAGTTCCGTGCTATCGCGGAACAAATCGCGGATCAGCGCTCGCTGCGATTCGATCGTCCTGCCTTGCTCCACAATCAGCATGGTCATCAGTCCATACGAAATGAGGAACAGGATCGTCAGTAACGGCAGCCACCCGCGCTTCTTCGCAGGAGTTGTGGGAGTGATAGGAATCGCCTTGATCTCTACCGATTCGAGAGTTCCGAATAACGTCGTCAAATCGCACCCCGGTTGCCTCGGCTTGCAGGCACTTGACGTAAATGCACACCATAAGCCATTGACCGTAGAGACTGTAATGCGTTGATACCAAAAAAGTTACAGGTGTCAAAGAGACGCTCTCGACCATGCAGAAGTGCAACTCACTGCACATTATGAGCATGCAAGATTTGTAATCCGAAGCTTCTCAAGTCAGCCTATCTCCATCAGCTGCGTGACTTTCTTCAACCGCGCCACGAACGGAAACGAATGCAGCACGGTGCCCGAAGGTGATGGGAGCTGGCATGTCCTCACTCTGGTTACTCAGGGTACCGTGGTTACTTTCGATTAAACCGCTGTTTTCTTAGAATCGAACTGCATACAAAATACAGGCAGTGAACTTCGATTCATTCAACTTCTTAAAGGACTCTTTAGCATGCGCACGAAGTACGCTTTATTTCTGTTCTTAGCCCTTTCTTTTTTGATGGGTCCGTCGGCAACGGTTCGTGGTCAGCAGTCCAATGAAACTAGCCGCAAAGTTCTGAGGAAGGTCGAGCCCCAATACCCGGCTACTGCCAAGAAAATGAACCTGGGTGGCACGGTCCGGGTCGTGGCATCGATTGCCCCGGACGGGAATGTCAAAAAGGTCGAAGCGGTTGGTGGCAGCCCGCTGCTGATTCAAGCGGCAGTATCTGCCGTCTCGCAATGGAGGTTTGCGCCCGGCGGCGAATCCTCCGAGACGGTGGAGTTGCACTTTACGCCCCTAATCGACCGCTGAGTTGACTTATCTACCGAGCACTAGCTTGGCGATGGTCGCCAGCTGCATGTTCGACGTGCCTTCGTAGATTTTGCCAATCTTGGCGTCGCGCCAGTATTTCTCGACGGGATAGTCCTTCGTAAATCCGTAACCGCCGTAGATTTCGATGGCGAGCGACGTCACGCGCTCGGCAACCTGCGACGCAAATAGCTTCGTCATTGCCGCTTCCTTCACGAAATTGACGCCTGCATCTTTCATGCGCGCGCAGTTATAAACCATCAACCGCGCCGCCTCGATCTCCGTGGCCATTTGCGCGATCTGGAACTGGATTCCCTGGAAGTCTGCAATGGCCTTGCCGAACTGCTTCCGCTCAAGCGCGTACTTGCAGGCAAATTCCCAGGCCCCGCGCGCCAGCCCAATCATCTGCGCGCCGATGCCGATGCGCCCCTCATTCAATGTTTCAATCGCGATCTTGTAGCCTTTGCCAGCCTCGCCCAGCACGTTCTCTTTGGGAACGCGGCAATCTTCCAGGATCAACTCACAGGTCGACGACGCTCGGATTCCCAGCTTGTCTTCCTTCTTCCCGACCGTGAAGCCCGGAAAATCCTTCTCAATCAGGAATGCTGTGATCCCCTTGTATCCGGCTGCAGGGTCGAGCGTCGCAAAGAGGATAAATAGCCCAGCTTCCTTCCCGTTAGTGATCCATAACTTCCGCCCATTGAGCACGTACTCGCTGCCTTTCAGCGCTGCGCGGGTTTGCAGAGCGAATGCGTCCGAACCAGATCCTGCTTCGCTCAGGGCATATGCGCCTACGATTTCGGTGGCCATCCTCGGCAGAAAACGCTTCTTCTGCTCCACATTACCCCAGCGCAACAGGGCATTGTTGACCAGCGTGTTCTGCACGTCGACAATCACGCCCGACGACGCGTCCACGCGCGACATCTCCTCGACAGCCAGTATCGATTCGAAAAACTTCGCTCCGCTGCCACCATATTCTTCAGGAACTTCGATCCCCATCAGACCCAGCTGAAAGAAATCGTGAAGCAGGTCTTTTTCGAAGACGCCCTTCTCGTCCATCTCCTTGACCAGCGGACGAACCTTGTCCTCGGCAAACTGCCGGATGTTGTCGCGAAACAGAATCTCGTCCTCTGTAAGAGTAGTGAGTGGCGCGGGAGCCTGGGCTTGCAGAGTCGTTTCAGGCATAAAGACACCTTCTGGCGTGAGATGGGCAGTACCCGTTATGTTAGCACTCCGCAAGCCAAGGGTTGTTTCCATCCTGCCCGCCGCAATTCTGGTACTCTCTTCCGTTATGCCTGACTACTCCATTGGCGTTGATATGGGCGGTACCAACCTGCGTGTGGCGGCTATTACTACCGACGGCCAGCTTCTCGAGAAAGTAACCCTGGGCGTAAAAGTCGCGATGGGCCGGGACTATGTCATCGGCGAAATGTGTGACGCGATCCAGGGACTCACAGAGAAATATCGCAGCAGCGGAAAATTTCTGGGCGCGGGAATAGGCGTCCCAGGCATCATCGATGTGCCCGCCGGCATGATGCGGAAATCCGCCAACCTCCCCGGGTGGCAGGACTATCCTGTGCGCGACGTGATTGAACGCCGCCTCGGTACTCGCATCTATCTCGACAACGACGCCAACGTCGCCGCCCTCGGCGAGAAATGGATGGGCGCGGCTCGCGACGCCGACAACATGGCCATGCTGACCTTGGGCACCGGCATCGGCGGAGCCATCATTCTCAACGGCAAGATCTTTTACGGCATGAGCGGTATGGCGGGCGAATTCGGCCATGTCACGGTTGAGCCGAACGGCGTGCCCTGCGGCTGCGGCAATCACGGGTGCGCCGAGCGCTACGCCTCAGCCACCGCAATCGTTCGCATGGCCCGCGAAGCGGTGGAAAGCGGCCTGGCACCAGGGCTTGCCAAAGCTTTCGATGCCGATCCGGAGTTCAGCGCCCGGTCCGTCTACAATCTCGCGATTCAGGGAGACCCCGACGCACAACGCATCTTTCAACGCTTCGGCGAAGTCCTCGGCATTCTGCTCGCCGACCTCGTCAACGTTCTAGACCTGGATATGTTCGTGATCGGCGGCGGCGTAGTCAGCGCATGGGACGCATTCGCTCCGAAAATGTTCGCGGAACTGCGGGAAAGATCTCTGGTGTATGCGGCATCGGCGCCGGACGATCCGACCGCCAAGAAAAAAGGAGCGTCTGCTCAAATCGCCAACTACACGCGCAAGAAAACCATCATCACGCAAGCGCTGCTAGGAAGCGACGCCGGACTCTACGGGGCAGCCCGCGTCCCAGTTGCGCAGTGAGAATCGCTGTCCGACGCGCCTCCTGCCGTTTACCAGAAGGAGGGTTCGTCGGGGCATGGCTTCAGCCATGCCGTCGAAGGAGGGTAAAAGGTCGGGCTTCAGCCGCTGACAGAAGCCGACCGCGAAATCTCCTGCATAGCCCCCAGAAACGCCCGATTCTGAACCGCGGTACCGATCGTCACCCGCAGACAATTCGGAGCGCCCCACGCTCCCAACGGACGAACGCTGATCCCCTCGCTCCTTAACCTCTCTGCAACTTCTACCGCATCTCTTCCCAGATCAAAGTAAAGAAAATTGGCCCACGTAGGCACCACCCTGAATCCCATCTCCGACAGACCCACCCCAAGAATCTGCGCCTGTTCTGAATTGTTCGCCACCGTATGCGCAATGTGGGCACGATCCTCAATCGCAGCAACCGCCGCCGCTTGCGCAATGGACGAAACCGAAAAAGTACTCCGCATTCGCGTGCAGTATCCGAGCAATTCCGCAGGTCCCAACCCGTAGCCGACGCGCAACCCAGCCAGGCCATGCACTTTGGAAAACGTCCTCAATACGACGACGCTCGCTCCCTGCTTCACATACTGCAGTGAGCGCGAATACTCGACCTTGCGTCGCACCGCGAAGTCCACCGCAAACTCATGGTAGGCCTCGTCCAATACGAGGACCACATGGCCGGGTACTTCGCTGAGAAATCGCTCGATGGCCAGTGCATCGAGCAGGGTCCCAGTCGGATTATTCGGATTCGCCACGAAAACAACGCGCGTGTCCTCGTTGATCGCCTGCATGATCGCATCGAGATCAGGCGCATCCTCGCGCATCGGAACGGTAACCAATTGCGCTCCTGCTGCGTGCGTTGCCATGGCATAAACGATGAACGAGCGTTCGCTGGTGACCGCGTTCAACCCGGGGCCTAGTAGCGTCTGGCAAAGCAGTGTGAGCATCCCGGTCGAGCCCGGCGTTACCAGAACATGATCCGCGGGCAGTTCGTGAAGCTCCGCCAATTTCTGCCGCAACAGCGTGCAATCGTCTTCTGGATAGGCAGCCGTGGAAGCCAACGCGGCGCGCATCGCCTCCACAGCCTTGGGCGATGGACCAAACGGATTTTCGTTGGAGTCCAGCCGTATGAGTTGTCGCTGGCCATTGGCAGGCTTCGCGGCTGGAGCCGGAGCGTATCCGCCGATCTCACGCACCTGCCTCGAGACTAGATCAAAGAATCGGCTCATGCCTGCCGCAGTTCAGACTGCTTTCTTCTCGCCGCCTCGGGTCGCCGATTTCAGCCGCTCGATTTCTCTCAAGGTGAGCGGACGAAACTCCCCGGGAGGAACGTCGAGCGTTAGCGGACCATATTTCACGCGCTTGATCTTCTCGACATGATGACCGACAGCTTCGAACATTCGCCGAATCTGGCGATTCCTGCCCTCGATCAAGGTGATCTCATACCACGGATTCGCCGCCTCTTTGATCACGCGAACCGCAGCAGCGCCGGTCCTTACTCGCTTTCCATCATCGGTTGCGATCGACACGCCCGCGCGCAATTTCGCGATCGCCTCTTCTTTCGGCATTCCGGCCACTTTCACAAGATAAGTCTTTGGAACATGCGATGCCGCCTTCATCAGCCGATGTGCCAGATCGCCGTCATTAGTCATCAGCAGCAGGCCTTCGCTGGCGTAATCGAGTCTTCCCACCGGATAGACGCGGCCCTTCACGCCGTGAATCAGGTCCATGACAGTCGGCCGCTTCTCCGGATCGCTTACGGTCGTGACATATCCCTTCGGCTTATTAAGAAGTAAATACGTGTGCCGCTGCTCGCCCTGCAGCAACTTGCCATTCACGCGTACATGGTCAACCTCGGGATCGGCCTTACTGCCGAGTTCCGTGATCACAGTTCCGTTGACTTGCACGCGTCCGGAAGTGATCAACTCCTCAGCCTTCCGCCGGGAGGCGATACCGGCTGCCGCGATGATTTTTTGCAGGCGTTCGAGAGCCATCTTCTTACCAGAGAAGAGCGGCCCGCTAAGGGCCGCCATTAAGAAATTTCGACCAAGTCTTTGCTATCGCAAAACGGGCACTCAGCCCGCCTTTTGCGCTTCCTGCACCGGATCGTCCGACGATTCCGATTGAATCGTTTCTGACACGATACTTTCTGCCGGCGTTGGGGCAGACGGCGCTTCGGTCGCCGCATTCTCCGCCGGAATCAGTTCCGCCTGGAACGACTCGGCCACCAACTTTTCGAACTCCTCCATGCTGGGCAATTCGTTTACGTCCTTCAGCCCAAACCGCATCAGGAATTCCTTTGTCGTCTTATAAAGAATCGGACGCCCGATGACTTGCTTCCGCCCCCCGGTCGTGATCAGTTTGCGATCAAGCAGGGTTCCGATCACTCCGCCCGAATCGACGCCGCGAATGTCGTTAATTTCAGGAACGGTGACCGGCTGCTTGTAAGCGATGACGGCCAATGTTTCCAGCGCCGGCAGCGACAGCCGGATCGGCGGTTTCAGGCTCTTCGCAAACGACCGCACCACTTCATGCTGCTCGGGCTTGGTCGACATCCGATAGCCGCCGGCGACTTCGCGAATCTCAATGCCGTGATCGGCGGAATCGTACGATCCTACTAATTCGGCCAGGGCCGACCGCACGTGCGACTTGATCTCCGCGTCGTCCGATACTCCTTCGGCAACGACCGAATCCTTTACCAGCGCCGTGATCTGCTCCAGCGTAATCGGCGTCTCCGCCGCATAAATAATTGCTTCGAGTTGAGCTTTTAAAGACATAAGGTCAAGTTTCAAAGCTTCGAATGTTTCAAAGTTTCAAGGTCTTTGAAACTCTGAAACCTTGAAACTTTGAAACCTTTACCGCCAGTCATCCCTCACCGCTGCCCGCTCATTCATCACTTCTTCAAAGTGGGTATGCTTGCGGACCGCAATTTCTCCAAACATCTTTTCCTGCCGCACCTGGATCGCCTGCAAACGCACCAGTTCGAGCAGCGCAAGAAACATGCAAACCAGCGCCTGCCGCGATTGTACGCGCATCAAAACCTGTTTCAGACGGATCGGCCGGTCTTCCAATGACAGCCGCCGCCGCAGATAGTCGATCATCTGGCCCACGGTGACTGTCTCTTCATCGACATTCAGCACCGGGCGTGTGCGCACCCGCTCAAGAATCTGCTGGAACGTCTTCACCAGATCGATGACATCGGCCGCCAGTTCCGGTTCCGTTCCCTCCGCATCCATAAATTCTTTCAGCGAAGGATTCGTGAGCACAGCCTCTTCAATCTGCTGCTTCTGCAAAAGCATCTGCGCTGCCGACTTGAACTTCTCGTGCTCGAGAAGCCGATTGACCAGCTCGGTCCGCGGATCTTCCTGTTCATCCGCGGTCGCCAGCGGATCGCGGGGCAACAGCATCTTCGACTTGATGTGAATCAGCACCGCAGCCATGTATATGAACTCGGCTGCGACATTCACATCGAGCTCACGAATCTTCTCGACGTACACCAGATACTGCGCTGTAATCTTCGCGATCGGAATGTCGTAAATGTCGATGTCCTGCTTGCGAATCAGATCAAGCAGCAGGTCCAACGGACCTTCATAAACGCTGCCAACCGCCACAGCAAATGGAAAGTCGCTCTCTTCTTTCTTCGGGGCGTCTTTCTTGGCAGCAGACGGACTCGCCACGACCGCTGTCGGTACTCCCACAGCGTTAGTGCCCTGACCGATTTTGGATTCTTCCATCATTTCTCAAGCCGTACTCAAATGGGGGTTTTACTACCCTCAAACTTCAATGACATTCCCATCGCTGCCCGCACATCCTCCATCGTCTCACCCGCCGCGTGCTTGGCCCGCTGTGTGCCTGCCTCCAGAATATCCCAGGTCAGCCGCGGATTTTCCTCAAATTTCCGACGCCGTTCCTGCATCGGATTCAGCAGTTGCACCAACGCATCCGCCGCCCAGCCCTTGCACTCGATACATCCAATGCCCGCGGACCGGCAGCCTTCATTCACTTTGGTCATCGTTTCCTTGCTGCTGAAAATCTTGTGCAGATCACCTACCGGACAAACATCCGGATTTCCGGGATCCGACCGCCGCACTCGCGCCGGATCAGTCACCATCGTCTTCAACTTCTGTCGCACCACCGGCTCCGGATCCGTCAGCAGCACGGTATTCGCGTACGATTTCGACATTTTGCGGCCATCGGTGCCAGGCAGCTTCGCTGCGGGAGTCAGCAACGCTTGGGGCTCGGGAAAGACCTCACCATAGAATCCGTTGAAGCGCCGCGCAATCTCACGCGTCAGCTCCACGTGCGCAACCTGGTCTTCGCCGACTGGCACAGCGTTGCCCTTGTAGATAAGAATGTCCGCCGCCTGAAGCACGGGATATCCCAAAAATCCGTACATGCCCAGGTCTTTATCTTTAATGTTGTCCCGCTGCTCTTTGTACGTCGGCACCCGTTCCAGCCACCCCAGCGGCGTGATCATCGAAAACAGCAGATGCAGTTCCGCGTGGGCCGGGACATGCGACTGGATGAACACAACCGACCTTTCCGGATCGATCCCTGCCGCCAGCCAGTCGAGTACAACCTCCAGCGAATTTTCTTTTACCTTCGAGGTGTCGGCATAGTCGGTCGTCAGCGCATGCCAGTCGGCCACCATGAAAAAGCACTCGTACTCATCCTGCATGCGAACCCAGTTCTGCAGCGCGCCGACATAGTTTCCCAGGTGCAGCTTGCCGGTCGAGCGCATACCGCTGAGCACGCGTTTGCGGTTTTTTAACGAAGCGTTCATTGTTTCAGGAAGCCCCGCCAGCACGGACACAAGCAGTCTGCGCGTCCGCTCCAATCGAATGTGGAAATCTCATGCAGGACTGAATTTGATACTAACACGCGAAAGCCCGAAGCCCGAAGCCGGAAGCCGGAAGCCTGAGGTCAGAGGTCTAAGGTCCGAGGTCGGAAGGGGCAATGCTTTATAATTCCGGCACCCCAAAGATCACCACCAGTGACCACTCTCGCC
This sequence comes from Candidatus Sulfotelmatobacter sp., assembly GCA_035264195.1. GTDB lineage: Bacteria > Acidobacteriota > Terriglobia > Terriglobales > Acidobacteriaceae > Sulfotelmatobacter. Next base: position 23,097 of record DATFQQ010000175.1, read on the forward strand.
CGCAAACTGCGCGCCATCGACTACTTCACTCTGGGATGGGGCACCATGGTCGGCGTCGGCTGGCTCGTCGTCATGGACGACTGGCTGCTCCGCGGCGGAGCACTCGGCGCCGTTCTCGGATTCGCCCTAGGTGGCGCGCTTCTGCTCCCGATAGGCTGGGTCTACGGCAAACTTGTCGTCGCGATGCCCGATGCGGCCGGCGAAATCGCTTACACCTCCGCGGTTTTCCCCCGCTCCATCAGCTTTGCCACCGGATGGATGATGACCCTCGCTTACTTCATCGTCTGCCCATGGGAAGCCGTCGCCGTCGGCCGCGTTGCTGCCTACATCGTGCCGAGCCTCGACACGATCGAACTGTATCGCATCGCCGGACGCCCTGTGTATCTCCCGCACCTTATCGTCGGCCTCGCTCTGACCGCGCTACTGACCATCCTCAACTATCGCGGCGTACGTCTCAGCGCGACCTTTCAGAACTGCACCACCTTCGGCACGCTCATCTTATTCGTTGTCTTCGTTGGTCTCGGTGTCAGTCGCGGCTCGCCAGCGAACTTCCCGCCGCTGTTCACGCAGACCAGTTTCGTCTCGATTGTGCTGGTCCTCCAGATCGTCCCGTATTTCATGACAGGCTTCGAATCCGTCGGCAAAGCTGCGGAAGAAGCGGGCCCCGAATTCCGCGCTTCAGGATTCTTCCGAGCCATTTGGATGGCCATCGTCATCGGGATCCTGTTTTATACGAGCATCGTAGCGGCGGTCGCCTTCGTAGCTCCGTGGCATCATCTGACCGGCGAAAAGTTCATGACCGCAGTTGCTTTTAAGCAAGCTCTCGGTGCACGCTGGATCGTCAACATAATCCTTGCCGCAGCCCTGCTCTCGCTCGTGAAGTGCTTTAACGGAAACTTCGTTGCAGCGAGCCGCTTGCTCTTTGCACTCGGACGCCGCGGCATGGTTGCCCCAACGGTTGGAACGGTGCACCAGCGATTTCAAACGCCATCCGCGGCCGTCCTCTGTGTTGGGTTGACCACAACGGCCTGCATGCTACTCGGCGACGCCATCCTGGTTCCCGTGACTGAGGTAGGCTCCGTCGCCTGCGCCATCGGTTGGGCTGCCGCCTGCGCTGCATGCCTGGCTCTCGCCCGCTCGAAGCCTGATCTGATCCGCTTGACGACAACAGAGCAGGCTATCGCGCTCTTCGGACTGCTCGTCGCGGTCGTCATGGCGATGATGAAAGTAGTCCCGGCGATCCCCGGCCACTTCACTTTGTATGAATGGATCGCCCTGGCAGTTTGGATCGTGATCGGCGCAATCGCTGCAAGCAGCAAGGCCCGCAAAAACGCGCCGGAAGCGGTATCCCAGGGATGATAGAAAAACACTTGAAAGACTCAGAGGCCAAATGAAAACCGACCACAAGGTGCGTCACGCAATCTGCATTCTGACCTTTTGCACATTATTGCTATTGTCGGGACACCTGCTTGCGCAAACGCCCGAGTTCGACATCGTCATCACCAACGGGCACATCATCGATGGCACCGGCTCTCCCTGGTACTCCGGCGATGTCGGTATTCGCGACGGCAAAATTGCCGCCATCGGCAATCTTTCTGCCGACCCGCGCAAGCGCACGATCGACGCTGGCGGCAAGGTCGTTGCCCCGGGCTTCATCGACATGCTCGGACAATCCGAGATGACGATCCTCGTCGATCCTCGTCTTCCGTCAAAAATCTATCAAGGCATCACTTCCGAAATTACCGGCGAGGGCAGTTCCATCGCTCCACTGAACGACGCCATCATCGCGTCCGACCGCGACGCTTACGATCACTACAAGATCAATCCCGACTGGCGCACCTTCCGCCAATACTTCGCGCGCCTTGAGAAGCAGGGAATGGGAATAAACCTCGCCAGCTATGTCGGCGCCACTCAGGTCCGCCGCATGGTTCTGGGCGACAACGACGTTCAACCGACTCCGCCACAACTCGAGCAGATGAGAGCCCTGGTGCGTGACGCGATGAAAGATGGTACCGTCGGAGTCTCCACCTCACTCGAATATGCGCCCGCACCGTACGCCAAGACCGACGAATTGATCGCCCTCGCTACCGAGGCCTCGAAGTTGGGAGGCATCTATGCGACTCACATGCGTAGCGAGAGTGACGCAATCATCGAATCAATTGAGGAAACCCTACGCATCGGCCGCGAGGCCCATATCCCAGTCGAAATCTGGCACATCAAAGTCGCCGGTAAATCCAACTGGGGACGCATGCCCGAAGTCGTCGCCAAGATCAACGCGGCCCGCGCTTCCGGCGCCGATGTCACAGCCGACACGTATGCCTATACCGCCTGGTTCAACGATTTCTCCGCATTCATTCCGCCGTGGGCGCACGATGGCGGCACCGCGAAACTTGTCGAGCGGCTGAAAGATCCCGCCACGCGTGCGCGGATTCGCAAAGACATGCTCACGGCATCCAAAACATGGGACAACGAATGGCAGGAAATCCCTGGCCCCGATGCAATCATGATCGGTGCTGTTCAGAACCCCAAACTGCTCCCGCTCCAGGGAAAGCGTGTCTCCGAGATCGCAAAACTTTGGAACAAAGATCCAATCGACACGATCTTCGACTTTCTCATTCAGGATCCTTCCACGGGAGTCGCCGTCTTCGGCATGTCGCAACCGGACGTAACGCTCGCGCTGCAGCAGCCTTGGGTTTCCGTCGACAACGATTCTGAGGGAACCTCGCCCGAAGGAATTCTCGGACAGGCGCACCCGCATCCGCGCGCTTACGGAACATTCCCTCGCATTCTGAGCAAATACGTCCGAGAAGAAAAGGCACTCACCCTCGAAGACGCGATCCGCAAATTCTCTGCGCTTCCCGCGCAACGTCTGCGTCTGACCGATCGCGGCGTTCTGAAAGCGGGCATGTGGGCCGACGTGGTCATCTTCGATCCCGCGACGATTCGCGATCGCGCCACCTTCGATAATCCCAATCAGTTGTCGGAGGGAATGGAATACGTTCTGGTGAACGGCGTGCCTGTGATCGATCAGGGCAAGATGACAGGGAATTTGCCCGGCAAGGTCCTACGCGGCCCCGGCTATCAGCCCTAAAGTATTTTCTTCGTTGGACTCAGAGCAATGTCATCCCGGCGGAGTCGAAGCATCCCTCCCCCCGGACAATTGCCGTGGGGATTCCTCGGTCCCTTCGGAACTATATTGCGCAAAAAGCCGTGAGTCTTGGACCACGCGCAATTCCTAAACCGCGCTCGAACTACTGGGCTGCAGACGTTTTTAATCGTGCCTGCTCTGTCTTTGAAAGCGGCGAAACCTGCGGCTTGGCGATCGTTCCTGTGATTTCGTAGCCAGATCGCGCAGCTTCGGCCTGTGTGCGCGTCATTTTCAAATCCAGATCACGCTGAAGCGAAGCCGTTCCGCTGATCGCATAATTACCAATCGGCGAGTCCAGCGTTGCGGACCGTAGGACGAGCTTTCCATCCGCCAGACGAGCCTCGCCAGTCAGTCGCATAATTTGTAACTCGGAATCCTGATCGAGGAGCACGTGCGGCAACGCCCCGTTCCGCACGTCGGCCTGAAGCACTCCTTCAGCCGATTGCCAAAATTTGGGTGTGCACGGCCCGGTGATGTTGTAACTTCCGCTGGCCGTACCCGCGATCCAGTCATCGCCCATCTGCGTCGCGATTTCGTCGAGGGAAACCCCGCTGAGTGTCCCGACTCCTTTGCAGATCCACGGACTCGCGGTGAAGTCCGCCTGCCACTTGCCTCGATGTTTCCCACCGAAGAGATCCCCTTCCAGATTGGAAACCCGCATCTTCCCGGCGTCTAAATCGATGTCCGCCGAAACTACGCTCGCCGTGACTCCGTGGATTACGAATCGGTTTGCGGTCACGTGCCCTGAAGCGTGCAGGCGGGCCAATAGAGACGATCCCGCCTTATCCGACTGAAGGACCCTGTACCACGGGCGCTGCTTGCCGTTACCAGTTGCCCACTCATTCACACGGCTCAGTGCGATCTCATTAGCATTCAAGGCGAACTTCACCGGACACTGAGCAGGAGTACCACAGCCTCGCGGCATCTCCAGCGACCCCTTCCAGGTGGTCCCTGCAGCTGTCGCGCTCAGCCTGCTGACGCGAACGGCGTCCTCACCAAGCTGCATTTCCGCGGACGAAATCTCCAACGGATCACTGAGGTTCACGGCTGTGATTCGAACGTTCTTTAGCTTCGCTGTTCCTGTCACTTGCGAAGGAGGAAATGCATCCTTACTCACAGCAGCCGCTCCTGACCACGATCCTGCGATCTGCAAGTTCAATTGTGCCGTGCCTTCCGCAATTGCTGATATGGTGGGAACGCCCAACACGCGCCCCAGGCGGAGCATCTTCGTGATCTCGCTCTCGCCCACAATCGTAAAGTCGTACGAGCTTCGATTCATCCACCCGCGCGTGCTGGCTGCCCCATGGCCGGAACTTAGCGCTACCGGCCCAATCTCAAGGTGTGCGCCCGCAGGAACGGTAAATCCTCGTCGATTTGTCGCGCCTTGATCATGCTTCCCTGAACCTCTGATCAACACGAAAGGAACAGTCGTGGGGCCAAGCTCCGCCTTCATTCTCGCGGAACTCAGATGAAAATCGGTAATTTCACCATGTCCATCGAATCGCGGCTTCCCTCCGGCCCGGGCGTCCTGTTGCATCGTCAGTGTGCCTTCTAACGTCCCGTCAGCCGCTACATCGTCGGGTAGATTTCTCTTCGCTCGCTGCACCAGCATCACCAGCGACGCTGCCGGAACATTTTCCGCCTTCACGGTGATTGAGTAACGCCGGCTGCCGGGCAACCCTACATCTCCCGCCAAAGTGACCAGCCCGTTTCCCGTTGGAGCGCCGCACAAGACCTGGTGGAACTCGTGGCTCAGCGAGCTGTACTCCCCGTCGCAGTGAACAGTGAGTCGTAGCGCCTTCCCGCTCGTAATGTCGTATCGCCGGAAATCATCCACTGAGGTTGTGCCCGCAATCTTCAATTCGGCCAGGGTCCCGCTCAGCGTAGTGTCTACCTGGATGTCTCCCCGCCATCCTTGGTCACTGCCGGTGAGAAATTTCGTGACTTGACCTAATTGTGCCCGGGTCCACTCAACATCGAACTTCAGAGGCGTCTCTTTGACGTTCGCCGCCCGTTGCCAGATGCCGTTCAACTGCAACTGACCGATATCGTTCAAATTAAGATCGGTTCGAAATGGTTGCGCTTTCAGCCGTACTCCCCACTCGTTCTCGGATTCCTGCCACAAAGAAAAGTCCGCGCTGATGAGAGCGTAAGGCTTCTTCTCTGGACCGCTCTTGAAATTGATCCTTCCTGAAGAGCCTTCGATATATGGGAAACGCGGTTGAGGTGCAGACTTTGCTTTTCCCGTCGGCGCCATCGGCATGTGCGCCGATCGTTCGAGCAGCGTTTCCAGATTCCAGCGTCCGGTACTGGCATGCACCAGGTTCAAACTCGGTTCTGTCAGATCGAGTCGCGCAATCTCGATCCGTCCACGCAACAGCGACATCAAACGGAGATCCGCGGTCACTTCACTGGCTCGCAGCATTGGTTCAGCGCCGAATGCCGGATCGTCATACACCACCAGATTTTCCAGATCGAATCCCGGGCGCGGCAGCAGCCGGATGTGAACCGAGCTCAAATCCACGGATCTGCCCAGGCTCGCGCTGATCGAAGAAATGATGCGCGACTTTAGTCGCGACGCACCGGGACGAAGCAGAAACAGCATCAGGACAATCAATGCTGCGACTGCGGCCACGCGTCGCCTGGAAGAGAAGAGTTTCAACTTGCCCTCACTCGACGTCCGAGGGGCTTCATCGCACGAACTGGAGCGTTCGTCTCCAGCGAGTTTGATCAAAGAAGTGCACGACCACTCGGCCCAGGAATAATAGCCGGTCGCTCCATGCGGTCTTAGTGTACTGATCGTCGGGCGTCTCGAACGACCAATAAATAAACATCGGCCGGCCGATGATGTTCTCCTGCGGGATGAATCCCCAGTAGCGGCTGTCCAAACTTACGCCCCGGTGGTCGCCCATCGCGAAGTAGTGGCCCGGAGGCACCACGATGTCATCCCCTTGAATGTAACTCGGCAAATCGACCGCCCAGTTCGTCCAGATATTGGGATCATCCGGTGGAGGAGGAACCGCCGGAAAGTTGTTGCGATAAGGATCGAACGTATCCCGGTCATGCAACACGTAGGGCTCATCGAGCGCCACGCCGTTGCGATAAACCACCCCATTGCGCAGATGGATCCGGTCTCCGGGAACCCCAATAATCCGCTTGACCACGTATAGCCCCGGTGTGGATGGTGACAGGAACACGACGATGTCGCGGAAGTGAACGCCGCGGTAGGGTAGCAGCGGCCCGATCCAGTTGCTCTTCGGAGCAAACTGAATCCGGTTGACGAACACGTGGTCCCCGATCAGCAGCGTGTTCTCCATCGAACTCGACGGGATCTCAAACGCCTGCACCACGAAGGTGATGATGAAAAGCCCGGTCACCAGGACCGCGGCCAGCGACGAGAGAAACTCGACGGTTGTCTCCTTCGGCTTCTCTGCGACTTCTTCTTTTTCGACAACGAGTTCTTTCTTCGCCACTTTCCAGTGCCTTCGATGTTCTATAGCTTAGTTGCTGCGGAAACCCCCGTCTCACCACGAGCGGAGCATGTCGCGAACGGGCGCTCAATCAGTGTATCAGCCGGAGTGTCCGATTCCATCGCGTGATCTGGAACAGATGGGTAAACGCATACGCCAGATGTTGCAGACGGCCACCGAAGGTCGATTCAGCCTCATGATCCCAATCCTGTACCGACCAGTAGATGATCAACGGACGCCCGATGACATTCTCCTGCGGCACAAAGCCCCAATACCGGCTGTCCTGGCTGTCGTCACGGTTATCGCCCATCACAAAATAATATCCCTGAGGGACGATAAGCTCGCCGTCTTCCACCAACTTTCTCATCTGCAGCCACCACTTGCCGTCTAACCCGTAGGCAGGAATATCGACTCGCGGGAAGTCGTCGCGGAACAGATTGTTCGGCGGCTCAATGAATCGGACGTACGACTCGTCGATCGGCTTGCCATTGATGAATACTTTCTTGTTCAACATCTTGAGCCGGTCGCCGGGCAATCCGATTACGCGCTTGACGAAGTGCTGCCTCGGATCTACCGGGTAATGGAACACGATGATGTCCTGTCTTGCGATCTTCTGATAGGGCATCAGATGATCGCCGAATCCTGGCCCGCCATAGCACAGCTTGTTCACCAGCAGATAGTCACCTACCAACAGCGTATTCTCCATCGATTCAGACGGGATCTGGAACGCCTGCACAATAAATGTAATCACGAAGATTGCGATCACGATCGTTCCAGCCAGCGATTGGAGCGAACTAAGCAAATCGTCCCCGAACCCGGTAACAATCTTCCTATGTTGTAAAGGAGCAGGCTGTGAACTGGGAGCCACCGGTTGATCTTCCGGACCGGCAGGTGCGGGGGTAGATAACTCGGGCAGGCTCGGCGGTGGCGCGGCCTCGGGCGTCGATAAGGTGGGTTGATCTGGAGAACTCATTGCGCCTACTTGTCTACCGCCTGCGGGGAGCGTCCCACCCTAGTTTCCTCAGCCTTGGGACGCGATGCTAGATACGTCAGCAGTTGTCTGGCCGCGTCTTGTTCCGCCGTCTTCTTGGTCGAACCCTGCGCACGCCCTACAAACTCCGGCTGCTTGTCTCTCGCGTTGAGTCGAGCTTCCACTGTGAATGTCTTGCTGTGCTCTGGACCCGATTCTTCCACTAGTACATACGATGGCTGCGGCAGGCCCAGACTTTGTACGGCTTCCTGCAATGCGGACTTAAAGTCGGTTATCGGCAGCGTGCCTCCGCCCCGCTCCATACGCTCAAGTTCCGGGGCGATCACATTCCGCAGTACAAACTCCCGTGCCACTTCCAGGCCACCGTCGAGGTAAATCGCAGCCAGAATCGCCTCTAGCGCGTCAACCAGCAGCGCAGTTTTTCCGCGCCCACCGCTCTTTTCTTCGCCACGTCCCAGCCGCAGGTAATGGCCAAGTTCAAGCTGATGAGCCACTTGAATTAGATGCCGTTCGCTGACCAGATGCGCCCGGAGTTTTGAAAGTTCGCCTTCACGGAATTGAGGGAATCGCTGAAAAAGTTCCTCGCTAGTGACCAGTGCCAGAACCGCATCCCCCAGGAACTCAAGCTGCTCGTTATCGCTGACCTTAAACTTATTCTCCCCAGAGTGCTGTGCTTCCATCTCCCGTGCCTGCGAGCTGTGGGTCACGGCTTGCTCGATCACCGCCCGCCGCCGGAAGTGATATCCCAGTCCTTCTTCGAGCGCCGTGATTTCCCGTTCCTTCATAGCGGAGCTTTGAGAAAAGACAGGGACGCGTCGCGGCGCAATTGGCCGCGCTCCATGACCAGAACGCACCCTCTGGAAAAAGAGCTATTTCGGAGTGGCTGCTGCACTTCCAGGCGCCGTACCGCTGTTCAACTTTGTGAGGCGATCCTGCTCCGCACGCGCAGCTTTGCCGGCCGCCGTCTCCGGGTGATCTTTGGTCAGATCGACCGCCTGGTTGGCATATTTCAAAGCTTCTGCTGTCTTGTTCTGCTTGTCCAGAGCTATAGCTAGCCGTAACACCGCTACTGGATCGACTTGCTCAGGAAAGACCTCGATCGATTTGCGAAGGTTTGCCTCCGCATCCGCATACTTCTCGCTGTTGGTGGCCAAAGTTCCGAGAATCGCGTACGCTTCCGATCGCGTATAGCGCTTGTACATGTCAATCTTCTCCGGAGGATACCCGGCCGTCGGCACGTCAGTATCGACGGTGACCAGCGCACGCTCGGCATCTTTCTTCGCTTCTGCCAGCTTCTGATCTTTATCGAGATCGCCATCGCGCGTCCGCTCGGTTAAAACCTGCGCCACGCTGACCAGAGCCTCGGGATCGTCACCATCGAAGCTGAGCGCCTTCTGACCCATCTCCAGCATCTTGTCGGCGTTATTGGCCATCTGGTATTTCTGCATGACCATTTTGTAGAGAACCACACGCAATTCGCTCTCGGGGAACTTGAGCGCGAAATCGTCGGCGGCCTTTTCCTGCGCGGCCGCATCGGTCAGAGCGATCGCCGCCTTATAGGCATCGAACTCTGGCTGCGTCTTGGCCTGCGGTGGGCGCTTACCCGGAGGCGTAGCCGCCTGTCCCGCCGGAGCGGTGCTCTGCGCTGCGGGCTTCTCTTGCCCGTAACACAAAACGCACACACCCAGCATTGCCATAACGATTGCTATGCGCTTCATGCGTTCTCCTCGACCAACCGACGTCATTCCCTTAAGTTTTGATTTCTGTAACCGAAGCATTCTACCGCACGGCGTGGGATTGCCCAGCACGAACCGCCACGGTGTGGAACTCTGGGACCATCCTTCCAAGGCTGCCCCACCCTTCGCGCTTTTCGATGGGTGGCAACCTCGCCTCTTCCAAGCTTACTGCTGAGGCTTCGCTGGGGGTTCATAAGCCTGCTGTAGCCCACGCTCCGCTGCCGCCTTCACCTCCGGCAGCTCGGCCCCCGAGGTCAGCGCCGCCCGATACTCGCTCATCGCGGCTTCGCGGTCTTCTTTCATATCCAGAATCCGTCCCAGGTACACGTGCGACCACGCCACCACTTTGGGGTCTTTCGTCGCCTGAATCGCCTTCTGGAAATTTTCGGCAGCCCCATCCCGGTTTTTGTTGGCCACGGCCACTTGCGCCAGGATGAACAGCGCCCGCCCTTCATCCCCAATCTTTTTGTCGAGCGCCTGTTGCGCGAGTTCCTGCGCACCCTTCGGATCGCCCGCCGCCAGCCGCTTTTCCGCGGTTACCAGCATCCGCCGGTCTTCCAAACGCGACAACTGGACCAACTCAGGGGCTGTAACCCGGACGTACTGGATCTCGTTGGCGGCTTTTTCCTGTTGCTTCAAATCGATCGCGTCCAGAATCTCCGAATACGCAGTTCGCAGTCCCGCTGGATCCTTCTCGAATGCCACCAGTGACGTGTAGAAGTACTTCGTCAGAATGTAACCCTGCTTCACCGCATCGTCGACGGCCTGCAGTCGCATGGCTTCCGCGGTCTGCTTGTTGCCCGTCGTACGAATCTCAATGGCCCGCACCAGGCACTCCGTCACCAGCAGGGAAATGTCGGTCTTGAACGTCTCTTCCACCGGAGCACGTTTCACCGATTGCAGCAATGGTTCCAGCCGCTTGATCGATGTGAAATGCTTCTCAGCCATCGGATCCAGCAAATAGTGAAGATAAGTGTGCCGGATCTGTTCCATCTTCAACGGTTGGCTGGCATTTGGGTCCGGAGAAGGGAAGACCACGACATAGTAGTCGGCCCCATAATTTCGGGCGTTCGCCTCAATGGGATCGCCCATGAAATCCAGAAAAATCGTGAACGTCCGGCCCAGATATGCGCCTGATTGCAGTTTCAGATAAATATCGGTGTCGAACACCATCTTCGCCAGCGGTTCGTGGTAGCGCGCGACCAGCGCCGCGTAGCTGGCGCGGTGTGCTTCCCAAACGGCGTGTAACGATGCTTTTTCGTAGAACTTCTCCAGCAACGCGCCAAAACCCGCGATGGGCCCCGCATCCGGAGGCATGTCGTCTTCCTTCACGCGTGGCATGAAATGCGGCGGTCCCTGAAGATACAGGGCCAGCGATACGAACTGAGAAAGATCGTGTTGCGGATCTTTGCCCCGGTGCGCCACGTACCAGTCGCACATCGTGGTCAGCGCTGCCTGCGCCTCTTCCGACTCCCGAAGATTTTTCTGTACCTCGGCCCGGATGTTCAATCTCTGCGCATCCGAACCGGTTAAGTCCACGTCATACCCACACGAATTCATCGCCGTCAGCACCGCAAACAGCGTCTCATTTGTGTCCAGTGTGATAGGACCGTTGTTATCGGCAGCGCACCACGGCGCCACTAGCCCCAGAAGGGCACCCACTGCAAGTATTCGAAGTTTAAATCCCAGGAAACGACTCAGGAAACCCTCCCGCAAATGGCCACCCGCGGGCCACTAATCCCCGAAAATCCACAAATTGAGATAGGCGGAGAACCTTACTAAGTGTAAAGGTCCCACGCACAGAGGGTCAAACGCGAGGAGGGAAAGAGATGTTCCAAAGGTTGCTCCGCGACAGTCACGTTGTTTCGCATCGTGTAACTCGTCTGCTGAGACTCAATTCAATCAGCCTATTCAACTCCCGGTCATGTGCGTGGGATAGGAGTTTGGCCCCTGCATGCGGTTGTGGAGCGAAGGGAAGGCGCAAGTTCCTTGTCATGCGCGATGCCAAAAAAGTGGGTTAGAACGACATTAATTCCGACACTAGCGCAGCCGAAACCCTGCGGTTAGTCATCGCATTGAATCATAAGTCAATGCAGTAAGGATTGGCGAAATAGATTGGGTTCGTAGACAGCAACCAAATCCCCAAGTCGCCCCGAAACGTGAGTGAGATCCCTGGTTATATCAATTGACTCCCGGATTGTCGTTATACGTCCCGCTGGCCTGAACGAACCTGTTGTAACGTTTTTCAGAACTGCGCGTCTTAGAAAGGGCGGCAGCTCGCGAAATGACGCGGGGCACAACCGTTTGGCCTAGTGTCCACCCCGTTAAGGCGACGTTATGCAAGCGCAGGGTGAAGGCGGCGCCAGCGCTGGCAGCCAGGAGCCAACTGTGAGGCAATTGCGGAGGGGTTTTCTATCGGTAGTGCTGATCTTTGCAACCGCGGCCTCGGGTCAGCAAGCAACGAGCGCCACACGCTCTCCGGCGGATATCGTTTATGCGCAACCTGGCCAACTCGTTGACGTGGGCGGATTTCGACTGAATCTCTACTGTAAGGGGAGTGGCGCTCCCACGGTGGTCTTCGATTCCGGATATGAAGACTGGTCGCCCTCATGGTCAACGGTGCAGCCACAGATCGCAAAGTGGACGCGCGCCTGCAGCTATGATCGTGCCGGGGCAGGGTTTAGCGATCTGGGTCCAATTCCGCGCACGAGCATGCGCATCGCCCAGGAGTTGCACACCGCCTTACATCACGCCGGCATCACTGGGCCTTACATTTTGGTGGGCAACGCCTTTGGTGGCGACAATGTGCGCACTTTTGCGGTCCTGTACATGGATGAGGTTGCGGGTATGGTCATGGATGATGCCGACTTCACCGACCTCGAACCGAAGGAGATGCAGGACAGCGACCGTGACGGGCGCGAACAATTCGCTTCTCGGTTGCGTGAATGTGGTAAAGCGGTTGCCGAACACAAGCCGTTGCCACATTTAGGATCAAGCCCAAGCGATCGGGGAAAGACTTGCGCCCAACAATTTTTTCGCGGCTTGCCGGAGCGGGAATGGTCGCCGGAGTTGAACGCCAAGCTGTTGGAGATCGCGCAAACCAAAGTCGCACTGTATGAGGCGTACGCCTCAGAGATGGAGCAGATGACGCAGGACGAGATTTACTTGCAGCAGCATCGACCCTCGTATGGCGCGCGCCCCATTCGCGTGCTCACCAGCGGCAACCACGGCGTCGGCCACCTGGAAGATAAGCCTCCGGACACGCCGAAGCACCTGAAATATGAAAAGGAGATAACGGCGGCCCAGGCGCGTTTCCTCACACAGTCTTCGAATGCAAAACAGATCTTTGCGCACCACAGCTCGGAATACATCCAGTTCGACGATCCAGACACCGTTATTAGCGCGATCCGTGAAGTGTATGACCAGACAAGAAGACCATAGTCGCGAAATATCCCGTTGGTGGGCCAACCGGAAAATACGAAGTGCTTTGTCAATTGTGTGAAGAATCGCGATTCCGCTCACTGAAATCGGATATCAGATGGAGGTCAGAAGGACTCGAAGGTATGGCGACAGGGACGGCACATGAAGGCTGGGGTCTTCGAGAGCAACAGGCATACCACGTCTGGTAACCACGGCTCCTCGTCAATAGGCACCCCGGCATCAAGATGATGATGGCGTTTGGCCATATCCAGCAAGCGCCAAACAACGCCATTTCCCTTGACTAGCTTGCTGAAAATCGCCACATCACTAATCAAGCCGCAAGCGCTTCGGGCTAATCAGCAACGTCGCTTCCATTGCTCAACTGCCGGGCAACCGCGGTGGGGCAGTCGCGTTCGAGCACGCAGCCTTGAAGTCTGAGTAGCTTCCCGAGTCGAGAGTAATTGAGGCGTGTTCGATTTTCAGGCCGGAGCGGAATTTGCTGTTGGCTCGGCCGCGATCGTCCATCACCAGTTCGGACCCACGCCATCGCCCGTAGAGATCGAAGTAACCCTGTTGCTGACCGACGTTGAAGACTCGAATTTCGAGGAGGCGGAACTGCATCAGGGCATCGTCGGCGCTGCTCCAGCCGCCATAGATCGTGCCGCCGAGCTTCAGTGCTTCGACTACACCTGGGGAGGTACATAGCGAGCCGGTGCCCTGTAGGCCGCCTGTGGGGCGGAGTCCGTCGAGGTGAAGCCTGGAGAAATGCGCCGATGGGTAGAACATGACGTACAGAGGATACGTTCCGGTCTTGGTGACCAGCTTGCCGTATCCGGACCAGTAAAGGAGCGGCGTCCAACGCCCTCCGATGCGAAAGGCCCAAGGGTTCGTCACGCCGACCGCGCCATAAAAGACAATCACGCACAGCAGTAGGAACTTGAGCAAGGTAGCGAGACATCCGTGGCGGCGAGCCGACATGCGCGGGAGTATATCGTAGCGCGGATTCTCGAAGCGCCTGTCCGTTACGAATTCTGAAAGAGCCGATGTTTTGCTAAGACCCTTACATTGAATTTCGATTCGCTCTGATTCCAGCACCCGGACAGCCTCGCAGGACCCGCGCGGCCTACGGCTGATAAATCTGCACGTTCGTCAGAAGGGTGCCCTGCCCGATCAGATCGCTGGAACTGCCGCTGATGCAGTACAGTTGCCCTCCCACAACAGCCGAGCCCGGCGCAATCGTCGCTTGCGTAAGCGGAGCGTGCGCCGTCCATTTATTCGTGGTCAGGTTGAACGATTCCGACACACTCACCGCGCCAGCAGTGGTGTGGCCGCCTGACACATACAGTTGTCCAGAAACAGCGCCATAGCAGGCGGCATTTCGCGCGGTCGCGTCTGCGACGAGGGCGCTCCACGTGTTGGTCGAAATGGTGTAGGCCTCATTGTCGCCGGAAGGGCCAGAAGTAGTGGTTCCATCGGCGGAGACAACTTTGGTTCCCAGCAAACCTCCCGCCGGTTCCGATTTTCCTACCAGTAGCGGAGCTTCTGTCGTCCAGGAGTTGGCGACCGTGTCGTATGCTTCGACAGTGGTGAGTCGCAGTGTGCTCGCATTCCCACCGATCACATAGACCTTGGTTCCTGACACGACGGCAGTCGTACTCCCCCGCGCCGTCGGCATCGCGGATTTCCCAGTCCAAGTATTCGTTGTCGGGTTATAGGCCCACACCGCATTGACT
>DATFQQ010000176.1:0-9032 GCA_035264195.1 Candidatus Sulfotelmatobacter sp.
GATGTTAACCATCGGACTGGCGCTAACCACACCCAGAATCGCTCCTACGCCGCAGAGCAGCAAACTTTCCGCCAGCAGCAGGCGGCGTAACGTACTAGTGCTCGCACCAAGCGCAGTACGCACCGCCAATTCCGCTTCGCGACGCACCGTCCGCGCCAGAATCAGATTCGCCACATTGCAGCACGCAATAATGAACACCAGTCCTGAGGCGGCAAGCAGTACCAGCAAGACAGTACGAGCACCAGATGTGATCTCATCGCGCAGCATCTTCGCTTCTATGGTGAACTGCCCGCCCGCGGGGTACGCTTCAGGATGATCTTTCTTCATCGCCGAATATGCTGACCGCAACTCGGCTCGAGCTTGATCGAGAGAAACTCCCGGCGCCAGACGCCCAAACAATTCGGTCATCCGATGAACGCGGCCAGTGACCATGGTCGCGGAGAGATGGTGCGGGCTGGTCACAACGTTCGCGATGAGTTCGGTGTCGGCAGGATATGGAACCGAAGGCTCGAGCACGCCAACGATGGTGGCAGTGCGATCAGTCAACCGAATCTGCTTGCCGATTACCGATGGATCGCCGTGCAGCGCCGTCGACCAGAAGCGGTAGGTAAGTACCGCGGCTCCTGCAGCATTGGGCCCATCGTCGCGCATGTCCAGCAGCCGTCCCAGCACAGGGCGTAAGCCCATGACCTCGAAGTACGCGCCACCCACCACACCGGCACGAACTTCACGCGGCTCACCTAGCCCAATCATCGTGAAGCCGATCGTCGAGAAGTCACCAAACGCGCTGACCGATTTCAGACTGGCCCGCATGTCCTGAATTTCGGGCACCGAAAAACGTTCGTTTTCCGCCCCGATGCCAGGGGCACTCTGGCGGATGTAAATCAGGCGATCTTCGTCCCGGTTTACCAGTGGCCGCAGCAGGACCCCGCGCACTAGGGTAAAGATAGCGGCATTGGCGCCGATGCCAAGGGCCAGCGTGAGGATCACGGCGCAAGCAAGTCCGGGAGTGCGCGCCAGTGAGTGGACGGCAAATCGAAGATCACGAGCAAAGGACATGGTTCACCCCTGTTCCGCCGAAGTAGCATCAGTTCTGCCAATTCTAAACGTCACATTTTAAGCGGCTTATCAAGTAACAGACTCATCCCCAATGCCCGTTTAAGGACATCCCTGCCCAAATTCGGACACCTATCGCGATGGCCACAAACACCGCGGCTCTGATCGATGTTTCAGCCGAGAAGAATCGCCGCAATCACTTGTCATTCGGCGCGAGCTTCCTCCGGCGGGTGAAGTCGCCGGAAGGAGAAATAGAGAAGAAGGTCGTAGACGACCTTTAATGTGCCGGCGATGTAGAAAGGCAGGTTGATGAGGCCAGGCCGAGCGAAGAGGAAGCCCGCGAGCAATGGACTGATCGCCGCGCCGGTCGTGCGTGCTACTCCTGTGAATCCGCCGGCAGCGGATCGCTCACTGGCCTCCACGACTGCCATGGTATAGGACTGCCTTGTGGGAACGTCCATTTGACTGATGCTGAAACGGAGGAGGAGGACAAGAATCGCGAGCGAAAGAGTCGGCATCAGCGGCACGGCGATGAGAAGAAGATTGGAAGGCAGATGGGTGACGACCATGGTCCGCACCAACCCAATGCGAGTCGCGAGGCGCGCAGCAAGTAACGCGGAAATTCCCGCAAAAACATTCGCCCAAAAGAAGATTCCACCCAGTGTTTTTGGTTCCGCGCCGAATCTGAGATAGAACCAATAAGCCGCGAAGCTCTGGATCACAAACCCGCCTCCGAATGAGTCGAGCGCGAAGAGTCCTGACAACTTCAACACGACATTCCGGGATTTGCTTAGTCCCATAAAACTACGAACCGGCGAAACTGCCTGACCGTCCGAATGGTTGTTCACCTCGACAAGCGATGAGATTCGAGTGAACAGGCAAGCCAGGACAATCCCAAGAAAAGCATAGAGAAGCACAATGGATCGATAGCTTGCTACCTGCGTCATCGAACGCTGCTGCAGGGCTTGAGTGGCGAACCCACCAAAGAGAGCGCCGAGCGCGGTTGCCATCGAACCGGTCAGCGTGTACCAGGCGAATACTTCTGTGCGAGAAGAGGACGGTATCAGATGGGATAAGGACGCCTGCTCAATCGAAAGGAATGGGCCAACCTCATGGCCGCTTGGGCTGATAACCCCAATGGTGCCTGCAATGATGAGGTAGATCAGATTGCTCGTGAGCGCAAACGCAAGGCCCGCCAGCGCCATCAGGATGGCTCCTGCCACTAGCATCCGACGCCGGCCCACTCGGTCTGCGCGGGTCGTGAGGTACAACGAAACCGCAATATCTCCCGCAAGTGTCAGTGTGAGAACGAGTCCACTTTGCGACTCATTGAGTCCCAGACTCACCAGATAGAAAACGAGAATCACAGAGAGCGAGCCATAAGCAAACAGACGAATGAAGCGCGTGACAAAAAGGAGCCACGAGTCGGTTGACAGGGTGCGAAGAGGCGCCGGGAGTAGTGTTGTGGCAGACATGCAAGTCAAAATCTTACTGGTTCGATTCGACTATGAGTGGTTTATTGTCTCTTAAACAATCATGCGTGCGACCGCTTTTCCGTCCTCTTCTTATTTGGGAGCATATGAGTCGTATGACCGGATCGATCGCAAGGTTACGGACCGCGTGCTTGCTGTGACTGAGACTGTAGCGCGGAACCCGAAATGCGGGTGGGAGTGGCCAATTCTGAGTATCTAAGCGCGTCTGCCGACGGTAACGAAAAGACCGCCCTCGTGTCCGAGAGTTCTCATCCATCCAAGCTGAGCGAGCCAGCCCTCAAGACGCCAGTTGTCCAGAGCGCCTGAGAACAACTGTTCCGACTCTTCACCCAGAACAGCACTGGGATATGCACGTAGGTACTCGACGCCATTATCAGCAAACCAGCCTTGAATCTCAGCCAGTGTGTGACGGTGCTCCTCGGGATGCTGATATTGGTCTCGCAGCCATGCCTCACGCCGTCCTGGGTCACTTTCACGATCGCGGAGCACGGGATCGTACGGAATGAATCGGTACCCAGAGAGCCGCGCCACCAAGCGCCGTGCCCGGAGAGGAATGCGTGCGAACGCGTTGTAGACACCGAGAACTATCATCCCGCCTCGGCGAGCCAAGCGCACGATGCGAGCGAATGCCGCTTCGGGATCCGGAGTGTGGTGCAACACCCCGGATGAGTAGACAACATCAAAAGCCCCCGCCTGCAGTCCGGGATAATGCAAGTCCGTTTCTATGAACTGTACCTGATCGAGTTTGAACCGCCGTGCCATCTCAGCACCTAGCCGGAGCGATGCGCGAGTGACATCGGCGGCAATCACGACTCGATCAGCACGCGCTAGATACAAGCTCATCTGGCCGGTGCCGCATCCAATCTCGACGACACGAGCGTCGGCAGGAATCGCTTGATCAATCAAGCGCGCGAACTCGCTCCGCTCGGCGCGCGCTCGCAACCAACTCAGGCTGGCGCATGCCGGATAGCCGGGAAAGGGCGCCCCCTCATAAAAGCGGCGCACAATTTCGGTTCTGCTGTCGCCCGGCAGTCGTAAGTTAGGGATGCCATCGGGCGCCTCATAGCACATACCGCAATCGCGGCAAGACAAATCATTCCCGAGTGGCCCGGCGCACTTCAAACAGGCGAGGAGATCTATCAATGCATCCACGGATTACCAGATTGAGTAGATAAACGGAGCGAGTGCCTCAACCGCTGTGGCCAATATGAGCAGCAACCCGGTTACGCACAGAAAGATAGCCAGCGGCATGAGCCAGCGCTTATCAGAATCACTTTGCCATAGTCCCCGTGCCAGCTGTGCCATAGATCCGAAGGTGCTACCAAACACGATGAGTCCGCGGCGCATTCTACCGCGCGTCTTAATCATGCAACCTGCTCCTTTGTTCTCTCCGAGTGTGTGTTTTCCATTGCCGAGGCGCGCTTCAGCAATCGAGTCCCTCCCGCAACCAGAACATCGATTTTGCAGCGCAGAAAGGTCGAGTACCCTTCAACTGCGCGATTCACAATCGGTTCCCCCGCGAGGTTAAACGACGTGTTGAGCAGCACCGGTATACCCGTGCGCCGCTCGTATGCTTCCAACAATGCGTGCATTCGCGGCGCCATCGCAGACTCCAGCACCTGTACACGGGCGGTCCCGTCAACATGTGTGATGGCTTGGAGTTGCGACCGCCATTCCTGCCGAACCGGAAATACCCCAGACATAAAACGGGCCAGGCGAATCCCGCCTTCCGGAATATCGAAGTATCGTGTCGCAGCCTCAATGGGCACGATCGGTGCAAAGGGCCGAAATGGTTCTCGATACTTGATTTCACGATTGAGCCGATCTCGCATCTCTGCCGTGTGGGGCGCGGCGAGGATACTGCGATGGCCGAGCGCCCGCGGCCCGAACTCAAGAGCACCTTCCATCCACCCAACGATGCGGTCGGCGGCTAGATCATCAGCAACTTGGTCGATGAGAGCGCCGTCTTCGAGTTCCGCGGCGGAGTGTCCATCTTCTCGAGCGAGCCGGGTCAATTCGGATCCATCTACCGAAGGCCCCCAAAAAGGATGATCAGGCAGATCTCGATCCGGATTTCCAAAGTGGATTCGATCGCAATAGAGCGCCGCGCCAATGGCGCACCCTGCATCACCCGGCGCTGGCGGGACAAATATGCACTCAAAGCCCGATTCCGCTAGCAGACGTGCATTCGCAACGCCGTTCAAGGCTACGCCTCCTCCCAGGCACAAATCGGTCAAGCCGGTTTCCCGGTGAAGCGCCTGGGCAATCCCCACAACTGTGTCTTCCAGAACCCGCTGAACGCTGGCGGCGCAGTCGGCGAACCGCCTGCCTTCGGCGGTGTCGAGATCAATCGGTTCGTACGGATTTCGCGGCGGGCCGAACAGGTCAACGAAACGCGATGAGTAAGATCGCTCGGCTGTGGTATGGAATTCAAAGTAATCCAAATCGAGCGCGAACGCTCCGTCTGGTGTGGGGCGTACCAGCTTACGGACTTGCTCGATCATCGTAGGGCGTCCGTAAGCAGCAAGGCCCATAACTTTGTATTCATCCTCATTCACTTTGAAGCCGAGATAGGCAGTGAATGTCGAATACAGCATTCCCAGAGAATGCGGAAATCTGATTTCGCGAAAGCGTCGAATGGTTGTGCGTCCATCGGGCAATCGCTCGCCATCGCCAACTGAGAGCGTTGCCCACTCGCCCACCGCGTCCGCCGTCATGATTGCCGCACGGCGCGTTGGTGCAGTCAGAAACGCAGTTGCCGCGTGAGACTGATGGTGTTCCGTAAAAAAGACCTTGCGTCCCGGCACGCCTAAGTGCGATGAAATAATTCCTCGCATCCATATTTTTTCGCCGAGCGAGTTCTTCATCGCTTTGGGAAATGCTCGCCAGGAATGCGGAAAGGCCCGTAACGCGCAAGTAAGTATCCGATCGAACTTCAACATCGGTCGTTCGTAGAACACCACCGCGTCTAGTTCATTGGGCTCGATTCCTGCATGCTGAAGACATGCTTCAATCGCCATCAGCGGAAAGGCAGCATCGCCCTTGTGCCGTGATAATCGTTCCTCTTGCACTGCGCAGACGGGTACGCCATCGACAACGAGAGCTGCTGCTGAATCGTGGTAATGCGAGGATATGCCGAGAATATTCATTTCAATATTGCCTGTCGAGTGAGTCACTCCGTTCGGCAGAGACCAATGTCCATCCCGAACGTTCCCGTTGCGCAGCACGCCTCGCCAGCCAGGCGAATGGCGCCAGCAAGATGAAGTACTGAATTGTCAAAAGCATTGAACCCAGTATTCCTGCTAGCCCGGTCGCCAGCCGTAAGTACGCTTTCCAGAGCCGGCTGAAGCGTGCACGCCACAAATGACGCCAGTGCTGCTTAGGTTCAACGCGGGCGAGTTGCGTCAGCGTGTAGTTCATGTGAAAGGTCTCGTCGTGCAAAATTTCTTCAAAAATTGCGCGCGTCGGCGGATCGTGCTTCATCACGTCGCGATAAACGGAGAAGCGGCTGGCAGCTGCTTTCTCTGACAAGTGAAGAAAAGCCAGCATGTCGGAATCCGATTCACCGTCAACTTGTAAATCGTCGAGACCGTGGCCGCCGGGCGCAAGCCAGTCGCCCTGGAACCCAGGATTGGAAGCGGATCTCGAGGCTTTCAAAAGCGCTGCTGCCCGGTGGCGGAACAATACGCCATGACGAAACTCATCAATCGCGTGTTCTAGATACAAGCGTCGTAAGAGAGGATCCGGGGTAACCTCGGCAGCGCGCAGAATATCGCGCCCTCCATCAGTTTCAGTTTCGCCGAAGCGCAGCAGCTTCTGTACCCGCCGATCCGTATCGCTCCAGATCCAGCGGTGTACAGGTGTCAGTATTCGATCAAAAATGGTGGACCGCTCATGCGATCGCGCAGAATCGATCATGACCAATGAGATACGAACTTTGAGCGTGAAAACGTCAAAACCTTGTCAATTGTTTGTCGTTAGTTTTGACAAGAAGCGATCTCGCTGCGTCGATCTTGAGGCGTACAATCCAGTCTCGTCTGCCAACGAACTAATTTTGACAATCGTTTAACTCAATACTTCATCCGGGCTCGTGGCTAGGCGCATCAACTGATTCGAAGTGGATTTGGAAACAATGCCTCCAGAGCGTGTGCAGAGCCCCGAACATTTCGGGACACGTTTGATTGCCGAGATCGTCGTCTCATCGATCGGTGTTACTTTCCTCGCCTGCGCAATCGTCGCTAATCGGCAGTTCCTTGATAGGCACTTTGTCCCGTCTTTCTTTCTGCCGCGGCATTGGTACGTGGCGCTGCAAACGTTCGGTCGATTGCTCATGGCCGCTTTAGGCGTATGGCTTGTGACGGTTGTGCGTTCACGTGCCGGACGCTTCGCCTCTCGATCACCAGCCCGCGCGGTCCATGTCGTCATCGCTGCGGTCTTGGCACTGGGTGCGAGCAACCTGATGCTGCGCCGCGTTCACCTCCGGCCGGCAGAATGGTTGTCCCCAGAAGATGAACCACGTCGCCTGCTCGACTCAAGGCTTGGCTGGACCTGGATACCGAATCGCACTGGATACAAGATCATCGGGGGCCGTGTCGTCAGCTACGCCATCGATCGCTCCGGATATCGCGTCAGTCGCATGGACGAACCGGTGGATCCTGAACAACCAACGATTTTGTTTACAGGTGAATCTGTGATGTTCGGCGAGGGGCTCAACTATGAAGAGAGCATACCTGCGCAAGTGGGCGCGATGATGGGAATGCAGACTGCGAATCTGGCAGTCCACGGCTATGGCAACGACCAAGCGTATATGAGATTGCAGTCGGAGTTGCCTCGCTTTCGCCGACCCGTTGCTGTGGTGTCGCTCTTCATGACGGCACTGTTCGGGCGAAATCTCGATCAGGATCGACCGCATCTGGGTCCAGGTCTAACCTGGCTGCCCGCAGAACACCGCCCGCGCCTGGCATCGCTAGCGAAGTTGATCGTGCCCTACCGGGCTGACAAGACGGTCGAACGTGGCATAACGGTCACCCAGGCGGTGCTTCGCTCCAGCAGTGAACTGGCACGAGCACACGGGGCAACGCCGCTGCTGGTCGTACTGCAGTTTGGCCCCGAGGAGGAAGCGGAACAGGTATTGCGTCGCCGAATTCTTGATACTGCGAACATACCCTACGCACTGGTGGAAATCGATTCATCGTGGCGTTTGGCTTGGGACCGACATCCCAACGCGCGCGCCGCTCGTGCAATCGCCACAGCCATCACGAACGAGTTGCACGGACGGCTTACAGTAGCCGGCTCTGTCCACTGATATCCGTGGTTCTGATCGCCTATCCGACCGCTTGCTCGCCGATTAGAGAAATGTCAAAAGGCTGTAACTTCACCTCCAATGTTGCTGAACGCCTGCCCGCTTAAACGCATCAGAATGGGACGACCATTGCGCGAGAGGGTCGAGAACTGCAATGCACACTTTCCAACATAGGCTTTCCCTGACTCTGAGTTGGCTTGTCATGATCCAGTCGATCGTATTGATGGCTGAGCAAATTCCCGTACGCCATGTTGAAGGCGTGACGCTCGGGTTTCTGGTGCTACGGAATCCTACCGGAGAAGCCCTGGCCTACGGCGACTACAAGCAGGTAGTGAAGCCGGATGGGCTGGTGGTGGACGATTTGCGATTTGAGTTCAAAGACGGGTCCTTTTACGAAGAGATCACGAAATTTACACAGCACGGCAAGTTTCGGCTCCTGAGTGAGCAGGTACAGCAGAAAGGGCCGTCGTTCAAGCAGGCGAGTGAAAGCTGGATTGATGTGCGAACCGGCACGATTACGGTTCGCACCACCGAAAAAGGTGAAGACAAAACAACGACGAGGCATCTCGATGTGCCGGAAGATGCCTCGAACGGATTGCTCTTTGTCCTGCTGAAGAACGTGGACCCCTCGGAGCAAACCACAGTTTCGTTCATAGCAGCTTCTACGAAACCTCGAGTGGTGAAGTGGGATATCGTCCCTGGCCCGGAAAAGACAATTAAAATCGGCTCGATGACGCAAAAGGCACAGCACTACATCGTGAAAACGAAAATTCAAGGTGCGGCAGGCGTCATCGCTCCGCTAGTTGGCAAGCAGCCACCCGACATCCATGTGTGGCTTGCAAAGAGCGAAGCGCCGACGTTTGTGGAATTCGAGGGGCCGCTCTCTGAGGACACTCCAGTATGGCGAATTGAACTGATTGCGCCTGAACCAGATTCACAGAAGGCGAAGCTAGAGTAAAAGTCGGACCAACGTGACCGACCCACCGATACCGGTCTGCGGGCACAGTGATGGATTCAACTCTGGTTGTATAACGAAAAGAAGTGGTGGAGGCGGCGGGAGTCGAACCCGCGTCCGAAAACGTCACTGGTCAAGAGACTACATGCGTAGTCGCGTTCATGCCCCAGGCATTACCCTGGGACGTTCGCGGACTGCGCTCAGAACGGACAAGAAACGCATTCCG
>DATFQQ010000177.1:0-115406 GCA_035264195.1 Candidatus Sulfotelmatobacter sp.
TTTGTTGAAAGCTCGGGTGATAATCACAACCTATAACCAGCATGTTCGGCTCCTTTCTCCGAGCCTGTTGGTTGGCTTAGCACCACCAACTTTACTCGGGCACTGGAGCCGACATTGTCATGGAATCAATTACACTCAAAATCCCCGGAACGCACGCTCAGAATGCGGCCTCGCATGATAGTGAGAGCGATGTTCTCCTACTGACTATTCCCTATTGATGGCCGGGTAGTTTCTCCTCACAATGCCTCTGACTTGAGGCTTTCAGGAAGAGATGATGGAAGGCGAATTTGGCGCAATTTGGCGCATGCTCCGGGTCCTTACTCGTGGGAAAATTAACACCATCCACGCCAACGACAGAAAAGAAATGCGAAGGCCGTCTGCCATCGTCCGCATCCTTGTGGTAGATGATTTCGAACCTTTCCGTCGCTTTCTGTGTGAGGCACTCAAAGCAAGACTGCAATTGCAGGTAGTTGGTGAGGCGTTAGACGGATTAGAGGCATTGCAAAAAGCCAAAGACTTGCAACCGGATTTGGTTCTGCTCGATATTGGACTCCCGAAACTGAACGGAATTGAAGCCGCAAAGAGCTTGTCCCGGATCGTTCCCGATGCGAAGATCCTCTTTGTCAGCCAGTGCAATGATGCAGATGTGATGGCGGTGGCAATGAGCAACGGTGCGAAAGGCTACGTTTGGAAGCAAACGGCACAGTCCGAACTTCTACCCGCAGTTGAAGCTATTTTGCGGGATGATCGCTTTGTCAGTTCGCAGTTGCAATCTTGACTGTTCAATGGGCGAAGGAGTCCCTCGCCTCCTAGGCTGCCTCCTCAGGCCGTCCAATCCCTTCCTTTACTAGCTTGAACTCCGTTTCAGGAATCACGAATTGCGTCGAGCCGCAATCGAGGCAAACCGAAATTGTGGCCAACGTCAGAACACCGGGATTGTGGAGGTGCCGGAGGCCGGGGAAATGAATCATAATCTCGGCCGCCAGCTCTGCGCTATTTGCTGAGAAGCACAATTTGCAAGACATCGCATCCCTTTCCTGGGGGAAACAGGGAACGCCGTTTGCCTTTGCACAACGTAGAGTCTGGATGATATTGGTTCACATTATTAAATGCAAATATACGAGTCGGGAGAAATAATGAGCGGGATGGAATTGTAGTCAATTGGTGTTAAATCCCGATTACACTCATCATCCATTAGAAAGGCGAAGGAAAAGCGCACACTTGTTGACATCGCCTCCCTAGAAAAGAGATGTAACACGCTGAAAACAGGGTGGTTGATATCGACCTCTTTTCATGCTTCGTTGTGACCGGATTCCGGTCATGCTGACCTGTTAACGACAACGGAGAGCCGCAGGACACGAATGGCGAGTTGTTCTCGGGAGCTAAGTAATCAGTCGTCATCGTGCGTTGGACGCAAGTTGTTCTTGTAGACTGTAGTGCCGACAGCTCGGCCTAAGCGCTTTTTCAGCAACGTTTACTTTTTTGATTCAAGAGAGGTGCTGCTCTCGCAGTTCGTAGACTGTAAGGTCGTCTCAACTAAGACACCTACCTAGGTAGGGGGGAAGGAGGAGACCAAGCACGGACGAACACCTCGTGCACCGCACCGATTCAGCAGCCTGCACAGTTCGACCCGTCGATGCTGTCCAGCTTCGAGGAATTGCGTGTTATGAGGCGCAGCTCATTCAATACGCAGGGCCCGTACAGGGTCGATCGAGGCCGCGCGCTGCGCCGGAATGATGCCAGAAATCGCAGCCGCTAGCACCAGCACTCCAATGGCTACGGTCATGACCGGCACGTTCACTGTGGTGATCTCATAAAGTTGTGACTTGACGTACCGTACGCAGAAGATTGACACCGGGATCCCGATCGCGAGGCCGGTGATGGCCTGCAGCATGGCTCCGCGCAAGACCGTTCCGATTACGTGGCCTCGCCCCGCGCCCAACGCCATGCGGACGCCGATCTCAGGCGTGCGTCGGACTACAGTGTAGGCCGTGACCCCATAAAGGCCTATCGCAGCAAGAAGAAGCGCGAGTAGGCCGAACAGCGAGGTGAGGCGCGCGATCAGCCGCTCCTCGATGAACCGATCGTCAATCTGTTGCTGGAATGTCTGGAACTTTACGATGGTGAGGTTGGGGTTGATGCTCGCCAAGGTGCTGGAGACGATCTTTTCAAAGTTCTGAAGCGGGCGACTGGTCTGGATAACCAGAGCCCCGGCGTACATAGATAGATCCTTTTCAAGAGGGCCGTTAGGGTCATTAGCGCTTCCGGCGCGCTGCGTCAGCGGCAGAAAGTACATGGCGTGATCTTTCCAGTAAATACTCGTGTAGGTGGTGTCTTCCACCACACCCACGATTTCATGGGCACCATCCATGCCTGCCGAGCCAGGTCCGGAGAAACCAAAGCGATGGCCTATCGGGTTGCGATTGCCTAAGAACTGCTTGACGAATTCCTGGTTGACGACAGCGACAGGAGGCGCATTCAGCATGTCTTGCAACGTAAAGCCGCGCCCCATGACCACGTGAGTGCCGACGGAGTCGAAGTAGTCTGGGCTACCTTTCACCCAGGATGCGCTTTTGTTCAGGTCCGGCTCGCCTTGAACCTTTACGCCAGATCCCCAATTGTTCGCCTCCATTGGTGTGTAAGTGGCAAGGCCGACTTTGAGAACTCCGGGAATGTCGTGGAATTGGTCTACGATGGTCTGGTAGAGCGGCTCTACTTCGGTGTTCTTATAGCCCGCTGCTTGGGGATTGATGTGAGCGATGTAGCGGTTTGTTGTATCCAGCTTCATGTCCACGTTCTCGGCCTTGTTGAGACTCTGCGTAAAGAGGCCCGCGGCAACGAGCAGCACGAGGGAGAGCGCGGCCTGCAGGACCACAAGTCCACGTTGTACGAAGGACACCCCCTGGGTGGTGGTACGTGCGTTGGAGCGCAGGGATTCAACGGGCTGCGTGCGCGCCGCCATCAGCGCTGGCGCAAGGCCAAAGAGGACACCCGTAACGAATGAAAGCGCAAACGCAAATCCGACGACGAGCAACGAAGGCATAGCAGTGACCGGCATGTTGTCCTGACTAGGAAAGGCGAGCGCCAGTAGCGCGTGCGCTCCGAGATAGGAGACCGCGAGGCCGAGGAGGCCACCCATGCCCGAGAGAAGAATGCTTTCGGTAAGAAGCTGGCGCACAATACGGCTGCGTTGTGCGCCAAGTGCTGTGCGGATGCAAAGCTCCGCGCGGCGGCTCATGCCGCGCACCAGCAACAGATTGGCGATATTCGCGCAGGCGACGAGAAGAACCAGCGCGGCGATCCATTGCAGCAGCTTCAGGTGGTCCTTGTAATTTTCCTGCATATTCTGAATACCGCCGCCTCCCGGAGTGAGCACTACGTGTGTGCGGGGAAGAACTTGCTTGGCGCGCTGATCGGTAAATGTCTTGAGCGGAGCAAATAGCTGCTTGAGCAGCGTGCTGGCCTTAGCTTGTAGTGCCGGCAGAGAAGTTCCTGGCTTAACGCGTCCGATGATGTAGGCCCACTGAGTGTCAGAATCATTGAAGTACGGCGCACCGATTACTTGATCCATCGAATTCATCGGAAGGAAGTACTCAGGCGGCTTGGTATCGATGCGGTCGCCGTAAAATCCTTTTGGGGCAACACCAATGATTGTGGCTGGCTTGGTATTAATGTAAAAGGTGGCTCCCACCACACTCGAATCGCCTGCATAGTCCTGCTTCCATGTGTCATATCTCATCACGGCGGTTATCGGTGCGCCCTTCTGGTCATCAGCATCGACAAAGAGTCGGCCCGCTGCCGGCGAAAGACCAAAGACGCGGAAGTAGTTGCCCGAGACAAAGGTCCCCACGGCGGATTTCGCAGCGGTCTGGGATCCGGCACGGCGGACGGTGATGGGGCGCCATGCATATCCAGATTCCATCGCAGCGAGCTCTTCGAACTCTAGTAGGCTCTTCTTAAACATGTAATAGGTGTCTGTCGCAAAGAGCGAGTAGTCCCCCTCATCGTTCCAGCCGCCATTAACGCAGCAGTCGTCTTTGTCGCCGATTCGGACGAGGGTTTTAGGATCGGTTACCGGAAGATTATGGAGCAGAATGGCATTGATCAGCGTAAAGATGGCCGAGTTTGCACCGATGCCGAGCGCGAGCGTAAGCAGCACGACAATGGTGAATCCCCGTGTTTTGCGCATTTGACGGAATGCATAAGACAGATCCTGCAGCAGAACTCTCATTCGCAACCCCCATACACGTGGGCGTCCAGACAATCATAAACAGTAAGCCCTATCGGTGCCTGTATCGCGCACCACTCGCAGGACAGCGATCGGAACTCGTACCAGTTGTCGAGTAAATTAGCTTTATCCATATCTCGATTCGTCACTCGATTCCCCGCGACTTTGGACGGAATCGACGTCCAGGGGTGAGCAATCGTGATCTCCCAGTATTTGTTGGGTCACCAGCCACTCGGAAGTTGAGCCGTCCAAAGAAGGGGGCTAAGTTTACATTAAACGGCTTATGTTTTTAAGAACATAAGCCGTAAACTTCTGCAGTCGTTTTGCATGCTTCCTAGCGTGCCAGCACGGATTCAATGAAATCGAGCGCTCGCGGATCATGTGACTGGCCGAGCCAGAACACCGCCTGCTGGCGCACTGCTGGGTTGTTGTTGGTCTTTGCAACTTGGATGAGAAGCGGTATGCCTTCCCCTTCCGGCATCTGAGTCAAGGCGAAAACCGCGCGCTTTTTGACTTCCGTGTCTGGATCGTTCTCAATGGCGTCGTTAATCGCACCCGCGATTTTGTTGCCGGCTTTTTGCGCGAGCCAGAACAGTGCCTGACCTCGCACACGCGAGCTCTGGTCCTGATGTGCGACGCGCAGCAGTTCTGCTTGTCCTTCGGGCCGTTTGCTTTGCGAAATGTCAAAGGTCAACTCAGAGCGAAATTGTTCGTCGGAATCGCTGTGCATGAGAGCAATAAGCTTTTGCAGGCCGGCCCCGCCCCGCATCTGTGCCGTCCAAAATGCCGCCCTCTTTCGAATGGAGTATGGTTCGCTCGCTACCAAGAATTGGTCCAATGCCTGATCGGCCGAACTGTCATCGCTGTAGGCAATGGCCAGAATTGCGCCGTCGGTTAGGCGATCGCTGTCTGATTCTTCAGGCATCGCGCCGACCAGCGACGCGAGAAATGCCACGCTGTCTGCAGCGCGCGCACTGCCAAGCCAATAGACCGTCATACCATCTGCATCAGTCGGGCAATCGGCGCTGAGCGTCCTGACCTTCTGAAAGGCTCGACCCTCGGTGCGCAAAAAAACATAAAAGTAAGGCCGAGACTCCAGGTGCGCATTCGTCATGCCCTCAATGTGTCGAGTAGATTGGCCACGGTCTTGTCTTTCTAGGGCGCATCCGCACGAAGCCGTGATGCCCTCGGAGGAACTGAAGCAGCACATCTGCTGACCAGGCGCGATGGAGGGCACCGAATAGGCGATCCAGGATGCATGCTTCTCGCCCGCAATACGGCGAATTTCGGCAGCCAGATCGGCGGCATTGCGAGTTACTAGATTTGCGTGCTGCAACTGCGGCGGCTCAGCCTGGCCGAGTGCGGCGATCGCAAGACTGGAAAGCAGGATGGCGATGATTACCGGCTTCATCGTAACCTCGCTACTTGTTAAGGATTTCGAGCATGTAATCGCGTGCTTCCTTGCTACCCATCACCGAGAGCTGCTCGACCAACCGCCGCTTCATCTCAGGACTGGTTTCTTTTCGTGCTAAGGCGATCAGATCTGTAGCATCTCCCAGAACGAACATGGATTGAATCGCCGTACGGCGCAGCTCCGGGTCCTTTTCGTTGTTGTAAATCTGTACCAACGCGGGGCGCGCTTTCTCGCCACCAAAAGGCCCAAGGTTGCGAATGGCGCGCTCCCGCACTCTGCTGTCGCCTTCTGTAGTGGCAACATGAATTAATGCGTCGGAATCGCCGGATATACCGAAAGCCTGCAGGATGGACTCCTTATCGTCAGTGGACGAAGTCGATCCATACAGCTGCTCCAGTTCGTTGCGAGCCCCCATCGCGCCAAGCTGATGGATGGCGGAGCGGCGAAGATCGGGATCTTTCTCTCCTGTTGCGGCCGCCAGCACCGGCTCCTTAGCGCCGGAGGTCATATAGGCCTGCAGAACCGCTCGTTTCATGGTCACGTCAGACGAGCCAGCGTAGATATCCTGCAGGAGCTTGAGATACCGAGTCCCGGATATGCCGAGATAATGGATCGCCCTCACCTGCAAATCGGATCCTGACTGGCCGCGGGCAACCGCGCTGATAATCTGGGCTGCTTGAGGGGAATCGCTCTGTGCCAGCACGAACAGCGCCCGTTCTTTGAGATTGATGGAGTTGTTTGGATTGGTCAGCACGCCTTGAAGCAGCGGAACCGCCCGCTCCGGCTCCGAGTTCATGAGACTGTTGATCGCAAGCAGCTTTAAGTCTTCGTCGGTCTCATGAACGGGATCGACAGCTTGACCGGTGCCTTGCTTGATCTGTAGTTCCAGGGCACCGGCATCCTTCAGCCAGTCGCTGCGTGGAAAATCATGTCGCAACTCGGCAATTGTCGATTGGGCTTCAGCGCGGCGTCCAGCTTTGTTCAGCGAGTACGCCTTCCAGTAGAGGGCAGCATCCGCACGCCGGCCCTTCATGGCCGCTGCCTGGGAAAAGCTGTCAACAGCCTGCTGCCAGTGGCTGTCCTGGAGATACCTGGTCCCATCTTTATAGAGCTGTTCTTCGCGACCATTGCCTGACGCAGCCTGACTGATGAGAGAACTGCTCGCGATCGGTGGACCGCTGGTTACGTCTTGCGCGATAGCGAGTGAGAAGAAGAAACCAACCATGTAGATGAGTGTTGATGTTTTTTTCATAGAATTGGTGTTGGATCCTGCGGAGTACTGGGGTCTTCCCGAGTCTCGGTGCGATGGCCAGATTTTGCTTCTGCTCTCATGTTCACTTGAGCGACACGAACCCTGAACAACAGGGCGCCCGATTCGATCTCCTGCCGCAACTGCTGAATATCGGTCGGGGTGGCGCCTTGCGGCGTGTGCTCAAGTTGCACCAACACGCGCTCAAGCTGATCAAGCAGTGCGTCAGTATCTCGATCGCCGATGCGCTGCGCAGTCTGGCGGTAAAGGCGGTTCGTTGCCACAAGTTCGCTAGCGTAGCGGCGCTGCGAGTTGAGATCCAGGTCCTCAGGGCGGTCAGCGTGTGCCACTTCAACCAACAGCATCTCGGAACGGTCAAGATAATCGCCGAGCGCAACCACCAACACCTTTTGCGGAAGCTGGACGTTGTTTGTGGCTTCGAGTGGTTTCGCAGGCCAGTTTGCAGGCGGTCGGCTTGTGTATCGCCCAGCCACAAAAGCTATCGCGATCAGACCTGCAATGGTCGCGACTGCCGCCCAGCGATGGGAAAGCGCCCACCACGGCATCGTCATCTTGCCCTCGTTTAGCGTATGGCGAATCCTGCCCCACACCTCAGCGCCATAATCTTCTCCCCGTGGTGGAGGCTCGGGCAGCGCAATGGCCGAGAGCATACAGGAGAGCTGCTCAAAATTTTCCTGGCACTCGGGACAGTCAGCGAGATGCTTCACCATTCCCGGGCCGGCCTCGCGGTAGTAGTGCAGGATCAGATCGTCTTGCGAAAGGTGCCTCATACCGCTGGCCTCATGGCGGAAGCCAAGAACTTCCGGATTTTCTCTACCGCGCGGAACAGACTTTGGCGAGCCGTCCCGGAACGAACATTGAGCGCCTCTGCAATCTCTTCGCACGAGTGTCCCTGGACGTGCCGCAGCACGAATGCAGTCCGCTCAACGCTCGTGAGTGATTGCAATGCAGCGTGTATGTTGGCCTGTATCTCACTGTTATAAGCAAGTCGTTCCGGATCCGGCTGGTGGGAGCGGATGCGCTCTTCCGGGGCATTTTCATCTTCGTCTGGATCCGCGTCAAAAGGTTGGGGCTGCAGATTGCGCCGATCGAGCAGATCAAGACTGCAATTCGTCGCGATGCGGAAGAGCCATGTGCTTAACCTACAACGCCCGTCAAATGTATCCAGCTTGCGATACGCGCGCAGGAACGTTTCCTGGACGATCTCTTCGGCGTCGGCTTCGTTGCCGGTAACGCGATATGCAAGCCTGAACAGCATCTCGGAATAACGTTCCACAATTGGACGGAAAGCATCACGGTCACCGGCGCGTACCAGCGCCACAGCGGCTGCGTCGAGGCTATCCATTTTCTCCATTAGACAGTGGTTGGCGCCGTTTTGTTAGGAAGCCAGAGCAAAAAGAACTGCATGGGCAGCTGAGTCTGATCTGCTCAAACCATTCAATGCGTGGCTGATGCGAGCCTCTCCGGTGAGTGAACTAAGACCCGGAATGCCCCACGCCAGTCCTAACTGGAGCCGGAACCACAGATTATTTCGTTGAGAATAGGCTCAACCGTCCTGCAAAGAAGCAATGGGGAAGGCAGTTCTCCTTGCAGGACAAGCGCGACCCGCACCGAGAGCCCTCCATCCACATCACACCTATGCAAACTTTAAATTGCAATTCCCGCTGACTTATAAATGCCACGAAACAACCGCGAGAATCCATTCACTAGTTTTGCGGTTTCAGTGAAGATCTTCTCAAGGTCCGGGAAACTAATTTTTGCGAGATTTGCCATTTTGACCGGATCAGTCAGTGTCCGTGGATCTGTGTGTGCAAGCCAGGTGTTGCGCCGTTTGGCAGACGCTCAAGCGGCTTGCGAGTTCAGTTTGTTGTGTCTAGTTGTTGATAGACTTCAGCCAGTTTTTCGCCGCGAGCCTGAGAAGAGGCAAGAGCAGGCTCTCCGCCAAATCTCTGCCCGAACTCTGCCCAATCGCTCGATACAGGACGACACCCGAGTGAACAGAACGACTCAGTGACTTGCGCTAAGTCTCTGCAAAGAATAGTAAGGAAGGTGTTTAAAAAATGAATGGGCTGGACTCAAAATCCGCCGGTACTTGGTACCTTGGGGGTTCGACTCCCCCTCCCGGCACCAACCTTTACTCTAGCCTTTGCTGTAGTTTCACTGTGTTCGTCCATCCGCAGGTCTAGAGATCCAGCATGATCCAAGTTGGGGCATGGTCGCTCGCATTTTCCTGCCCACGCGCCCATCGGTCAACACCACCGTCCACGAGCCGGCCCGACAAGTTCGGTGAGAGCAGAAAGTGGTCGAGTCGCATGCCTTTGTCCTTCTGCCACCGCTCAAATTTGTAATCCCAGAACGTCCAGAGCGGCCCGTTCGGATGCACCTTCCGCAAGGCGTCAGTCCAGCCTTGAGCCAGCAAACGCGCAAAGGCCTGTCGGCTCGCGGGTTGGATCAACGCGTTGTGATCCAACGATCGAGTCGGATAGATGTCTTGCGGAGTCGGCACAACGTTGTAGTCACCGGCCAGCACGACAGGTGCGCCGCTCGCCATGAGTTCGGCGGCGTGGGCAGTGAGGCGCTCAAACCAAGCCAACTTGTAATTGAATTTCGGTCCTGGCTGCGGATTCCCATTCGGGAGGTAGATGGAAGTGATCAGGACTCCCTGAACAGCCGCTTCAATGTAGCGAGCTTGATGATCTTCAATTTGACGACCTTCAGGATTTCCCGGCAAGCTCGTGCGGGTGAGCACGGGAACGTGGTGTCGCGCGAGAATGGCCACGCCGTTCCAGGAGCGCTCTCCTTGCCAGACTGCTTCGTAACCGAGACTCCGAAGGGCTTTCGCAGGAAAGGATTGCTGCTCTGCCTTGAGCTCCTGGAGACTGACCACGTCTGGTTCAGCTTTCGCTAACCAAGCCAACAGGTTGTCGAGGCGCTTATTGATGTTATTAATGTTGAAGGTGGCGACTTTCACCAGGTCCCTTTCTGTAACTGTGTTTTCTGGGGTCCCCAAAAGGAACAAACGAGTTCGTTGTTCGGACTCGCATCATTTTATCGGTGGAGAGAAATGAAAGAACCCGAACAGAGCGCTAACCTTGTCCAATTGGAAGGAATATGACGATACGGAAAGGGTTTGCGAGAAAACCACAAGCGGACGAGCCCGCGACGCCACGCAAGAACTACATAACGCCGAGCGGGCTCGAACGCCTCAAAGATGAGCATCGGTTTTTGCTCACCAGGGAACGTCCGGCGGTGACGGAGGTGGTGGCATGGGCTGCCAGCAATGGCGATCGCAGTGACAATGCCGACTACCGGTACGGCAAGCGGCGGCTGCGGCAGATCGATGAGCAGATTCGCTTTCTGACGAAGCGAATCGAAGCCGCCGAAGTGGTGGACCCGGAAGCCCCGAGAACGGGGCATGCGGCGACGAGGGCGTTCTTCGGAGCGACCGTGCGCTATGCCAACGCCGCGGGCGCCGAGCGAGTGGTGAGTATCGTAGGCACCGACGAGGTCGATCTCAACCGCAACCACATCAGTTGGGTGTCCCCTCTGGGGCGCGCGTTGATGAAGTCGGCGGCGGGTGACAGCGTAGTCCTTCATCTGCCGGGCGGCAAAGAATCCCTGACCGTGCTGGAAGTGCGTTACGAGCGGATTGCTGTGGAACCGTTCCGCGAACCGGCTGGATCCGAGGCCTCGGCAAAGGGACGTCGTCGCCGGGGCTAGTCCGCGTGACGAAGGTAGCGAGGCGCGGCACGGGGAACGGATGGCCCGGCCTTCCCGACCTTTTCCCGTTTCGACACCGTGGGTGCCCCGCTCTCGCGATTTTTGCGAGAGCCTGCCCTGAGCTTGCCGAAGGGGCGGGTACGATGCTGCGGATACTATGGGCTTTTATGCCCAGTGGATTGCATCGCACATACGGTGCGCACCACCTGCACTTCATCACCAACTCGTGCTATCAACGGCGGCCGTTGCTGGGCACAGCGCGAGCCCGAGATCGCGTCCTCTCCGTGTTTGAACAAACGCGCCAGCGGTACCGCTTTGTTGTGGTCGGCTACGTGGTGATTCTCGGTGAGTGCCCATACCCGGCGTCATCCCGAACGCCCGCGTTTTTACCAGCGGGCGGAGGGATCTCGCGTGCACAATACTGTTGCGTGTGGGTGGGAACCGGCCGCGAAAGTGGACGAAAACGTGGATTGGTGAGGTCTCCGGAGCAATGGCGCTGGAGCAGTTATCGCCACTATCTTCTCGGCGAGACCGGTCCCGTGAAGGTGAATGTGGACTGGGGAGAGATCTCGTTTCGAGATCGAGTGGCGTAAGAGCGAAAAAAATCCCTTGGGTTTCGGCAAACGTGATACCCGCCCTTCGCAAAAACCGCGAAGAGCGGGGCACCCACAGCAGTTGTAGTTTTGGCAATTAAAGGGTCGGGCCACCCGCCCCATCTCACTGCCAGTGTTTCCAAGAGCTTGGGTGTCATGACGCCATCGCCATGACATATGCGCCATGACATTATGTTCCTTCAGGAACACTCGGGATACAGGGCTGGGCGACCTAGCCTACGAATAGATCCCGGGCGCCTCGTGTCCGAGCTTCTGCACGTACTCAACGTAGGACCCGGGATAAACAGTGGGATGACGGTCTGTACCGCTCTCGCCCCCTAGTTCCAGCACACGCGAGCCGAGACCGCGCAGGAACATGCGGTCATGCGATACGAAGATCATGGTACCCTCAAAATCCTTCAGGGCGTCAACCAGCATCTCCTTGGTCGCAAGATCCAGGTGATTCGTCGGTTCGTCGAGCACCAGGAAATTCGGCGGGTTGTAGAGCATGCGTGCGATTGCGAGTCGCGACTTTTCTCCGCCGGAGAGTGAGCGGATCTTCTTATCGACGTCTTCGCCAGAGAACTGGAATGCTCCCGCCAAGGTCTTCAATGCCCCGAGACTGTCGTGGGGAAAATCTTGTTGCAACTGTTCGATCACAGTGAGATCGGGATTGAGCACATCCAGCGACTGTTGCGCGAAGTAGCCCATGTACAGGCTGGCGCCGAGCCGAACGCTTCCGGCATCTGGAGCGCTGGCTCCGGCAATCATCTTGAGCAGCGTAGTCTTGCCCGCGCCGTTCCTTCCCATGACGGCCCACCGTTCTCCCCGGCGGATGGTGAGATTGAACCCTTCGTAAATCACCCGCGGGCCGTAACTCTTGTGCAGGTTCTCAAGGACGGCTACTTGTTCGCCGGATCGCGGTGGGAGGCGAAACTCGAACTTCACTACCTGGCGTTTCTTCGGGAGTTCGATCTTCTCGATCTTGTCCAAGGCCTTTATCCGGCTCTGTACCTGGGCCGCTTTGGCGGCGTGCGTCCTGAAACGATCAATGAAGCGCTGCTCCTTGGCAAGCATGGACTGCTGCCGGGCAAATGCTGCCTGCTGGTTGGTCTCCCGGATTGCCCGCTCACGCTCGTAGAAGTCATAGTTGCCGGAGTAGGCGATGATTTCGCCGCCATCGATCTCTGCGATCTTCGAGACCAGACGATTCATGAACTCGCGGTCATGCGAAGTCATCAGCAATGCGCCGGGGAACGACTTCAGGAACTGTTCGAGCCAGATGATGGACTCGATATCGAGATGGTTCGTCGGTTCGTCCATCAGCAATACGTCCGGCATTCCAAGTAGTACCCTCGCCAGCGCTACGCGCATTTTCCATCCGCCCGAAAGAGCGCCCACGTCGCCGTCAATCTGATCGTCTTTGAATCCCAGGCCGTGGAGGACTTCCCGAGCTTGCGATTCGAGCGCATAACCGCCCAAATGCTCGTACTCTTCCTGCACATGACCGAAGCGCTCAAGGATGCCCTCCATGTCATCCGCTTTTTCAGGATTGGACATGTCATGCTGCAAAGCTTCGAGTTCGTGATGCAGATTCCCGACGCGTCCGCTACCTGCGATCGCTTCATCCAGGGCCGAACGGCCTTGCATTTCCTCGACGTCCTGGCGGAAGTAGCCGATCGTCAACTTCTTGGGGACTGAAACCGAGCCCTCGTCGGGAGTTTCCTCTCCGACCACCATACGGAATAGCGTGGTCTTGCCAGCCCCGTTGGGACCGACCAGTCCGACCTTTTCGCCGGGATTCAACTGAAACGAAGCATCCACAAAGAGCAACTGCTTGCCATACTGCTTATTGATGTTTGAGAAAGAGATCATTTTCGAGGAGCAACTTGCGGCACGCTGCCTCTTCCAGTGTAGCCCGGCCCGAAGATTGCCGGCCACGCGAACGGACGAGGAGCGCCCAGATATTAGAGAATTTATGCGGCTCGAGCGGCTAGTGATGTTCCGGCGGAGAGTTTCCTAAAGAAAAGCCACAGCTCGGATCAGCGTGAAGGCGCCGTGGCAGAGAGAGAGAGTTGCTTGCGCTCGGCCTCGGCTTGCTTGGCTGCCTTGCTGGTTTCGAGCGTGACGTCGCGAGCACCGAAGCCGATGCCGATTTTCTTGAGAAATGCGTGAGGCGGGGTGCCTCCGGCAAAGATCCAGGCAAAGTCGTTTGGAATTTCCTGCTGCTTTCCGCCAAGATCCAGGATCACAGACTCCGGCTTGAACTCGAGCACATTGGAGTTAAACAGAACGCGAACTTTGCCCGATTTCGCGTACTCCTCGATACGCTTGGCGTTGCGCTCTTTGATGCGGCTGAAGCGCTCGCTTCGATAAGACAACGTGACTTGATTGCCAGACTGATTGGCGAGGCCCATGGCGGCTTCGACCGCACTATCTCCGCCACCGACAATGAGGATTTTCTTGTTGATGTAGTGATCGGCCTCGATGAGACGGTACATCACCCTGGACAGGTCTTCACCTTTCACGCCGAGTTTGCGCGGTTCGCCGGCTTTTCCAAGGGCCAGGATGACGGCCCGCGTTCGGTATTGGTTCGTTGCGGTAACGACTGTGAAAATGTGGTCTTGGCCTTTCTTTATGTCTTCGACTTTCTCGCCCGTCGAGACATTGAAGTCTGCGCGGTTCAGAACCATGTCCCAGAACGCCAGCAGGTTTTCTTTGGAAAGCTGCATCTTTTTGAACTTGCCGTACATGGGGAACTCGACCGGACTAGTCATAACCAGTTTTTGACGCGGATACTTCGCGACAGTTCCCCCAACTTCATCACGCTCTAGCGTGATGTAGTTGAGTTTGTGCTCGATCGCACGGAGAGATGCGCTGATGCCCGCAGGACCGGCGCCAATCACGAGTAGATCGTAGATGACCGGAGTTGCGGATGTGACAGAGGGCTTCAGTCTTGCGGCAATCGTGTCGACGCAATCGCGTCCCTGATTTACTGCATTCTTGATCAACGCGAGTCCGCCAAGTTCGCCCACGATGAACATATTGGAGATGGTGGTCTCGTATTCAGCGGTCAAGTAGGGGACATCGGCCGCCATGCTAGGGCTTGCCATCACCATGGTGATCGCTCCTACGGGACACGCATCGGCGCACAGCCCGTGACCGATACACTTGTGACCGTTAACGATCACAGCCTTGCCACCGATCATCGCCAGCACGTCACCCTCAGGACATACGCTCGTGCACGTGGCGCAGCCAATGCAGTAGTTCGTGTCGATGTGCGGATGCTGCGCTTTTGGCCCTTCTGAAAAGAGCTTGCCCTTCTCGAACGACTCGCGCGCCTTGGCTTCGCGCTTCTTCAGGCTCTTGAGATAGATCATCAGAAAGAAGAAGCAGATGAGTCCGCCGATCCCGTAGGTGATCAGAGTATCCATGGCTCAGAAATATCCCAGAAAGAACTGCAGCCCGATATGCAAAAGCGCCAGCACGGCGAAGGCGTAGCTGAAGGGCTTGTGCACTACGTGCCAGAGATTCTGCTTACGGCTGTTGCGACCATTGAACTCGCCGTGGAGAGCATGCGCAGCGGAGCCTTCGATTTCCTCACCAAACCGTTTCAACCCGAGGTTGTACGCGCCACAGTTCGGCGCGCCTGCGAGCGTACGCTGCTGCTGCGCGAAAA
This sequence comes from Candidatus Sulfotelmatobacter sp., assembly GCA_035264195.1. GTDB lineage: Bacteria > Acidobacteriota > Terriglobia > Terriglobales > Acidobacteriaceae > Sulfotelmatobacter. The sequence goes on from DATFQQ010000177.1 coordinate 14,905, forward strand.
CATTCTTCTCAAAGACACGGTGGTTCGTCTCGAAGGAACGTCCGAGATCTACGGCGAAAGTCCCGCGATGCATGAAGTGCGACTGCGCATCTCGCGCGTTGCTCCAACGAGCGCAACCGTTCTCATCACGGGCGAAACCGGTACCGGCAAAGAAGTCGTGGCCCGCGCCATTCACCGCAATAGTCCGCGCGCCTCCAAGCCTTTCATTGCTGTGAACTGCGCGGCATTCACTGAGACGCTTCTGGAGAGCGAACTCTTTGGCCATGAAAAAGGCGCGTTCACTGGTGCTGATCGTACGCGTCAGGGGTTATTCGAAGCCGCGCACGAGGGCACGCTCTTTCTCGACGAAGCCGGCGAAATGTCTCTGGCAGCGCAAGCCAAGCTGTTGCGCGTGTTGACTGATGGACAGGTTCTGCGCGTTGGATCGACGCGTCCCCGGCGTGTGGACGTTCGTGTGCTCGTTGCTACCCACCGCAATCTCGAGCAGCGCGTGAAAGAAGGACTCTTCCGCGAGGATCTTTTTTATCGCCTGGCTGTAGTCCCGATTCATCTGCCTCCTCTGCGCGATCGGCGCGACGACATCCCCGGCCTGAGTGATGTCTTCTGTCATCAGGTGTCGACTGAGCTCAAGATGCCGCGCCGGCGGTTAGCCTCGGCGGCTTTGGAGAAACTGCAGCACTATCACTTTCCGGGGAACCTGCGCGAGCTCAGGAATTTGATCGAGCGCGCCTACATTCTCACCAGTGAGGCTGAGATCGGTGGCGATGATCTGCCGGTTGCGCACCAGGAAATGGTGGCGAAGAGTAACGGCAACGCGCATATCCCAGGTCTTATCATTCCGTTCACCGATACGTTCGATCTAACCGGTGTTCTGGAAACCGCTGAAAGGGAACTGATCGTACGCACGCTCACATCGACGCATGGAGCGCAGGCCGAAGCAGCGCGGCGCATGGGTCTTTCCCGCAGTGCATTGGCCTATAAGTTGACCAAATATGGAATCCGGCCAGCGGACTAGTGCCGATGGTTATCTAGGAGAACCTTGACGGGGCGAGCTACAATCTTTTCGTTAAACAACATGCCTGATTGGATCTGGATGATCGGCTTCATCGCAGCATGGTTGCTGCTCACGCGGTGGCTCCTGCCGAAGCTAGGCGTCCCCACCTGAAGGACCACCGGATGCGCCGGGTCCCGGCGTGACAACGAACAGGGCCTCTCGCAGAAAAATTCAGACTCTGCGGCAAGTCATCACTAGCCGCGCGGTTCCCGCTGAAAAATATCCCCCCCAAGGAACTTGAGTCGCACATTCACAGGTGTATTAGCCTCGCCTCGAGCCAGAGCCCGAGCCCGAAGCCGGAAGCCGAGATCCGATTCGCCCCGTTGTATACTCTCCATATCTCGCAGCACGATCCTCAGTCCCACATCCCAGGAGCTACCGAATGCAAAATCGCATAACCGGCACCGCAATGCCCGTTCTGGAGTTCATCCTCGAGAATAACGAGGCGATTATTTCCGAAGCGGGAGAACTCTCCTGGATGGGCCCTTCCATTCAGATGACCACACACACCCAGTTCGGCGGTGGTGGAGGCATTTTCGGAGTCATCAAGCGTGTAGCAGGCGGCGGTTCCATCTTCATGACCGAGTACCGCGCTATGGGCGGGCCGGGAGAAGTGGCCTTCGCAACGAAACTTCCGGGCCACATCGTCCCGGTGGAAGTTGCGCCTGGGCACGAGTACATGATTCACCGCCACGGCTTTCTTTGTGCCACACCGCAGATCCAAATCAGTGTCGCCTTTCAACAATCACTCGGGGCGGGAATCTTCGGTGGCGAAGGATTCCTTTTGCAGAAGCTCAGCGGGCAAGGAATCGCATGGCTGGAACTCTCCGGAGAATTAGTCGTCCGCGACCTGCAGCCTGGCGAAAATCTCCGCGTACACCCCGGTCATGTAGGCGCATTTCAATCCAGCGTATCCTTCCAGATCACAACCGTGCCCGGCATTAAGAATATGATCTTCGGCGGCGACGGCATCTTCCTAGCATCGCTGACGGGCCCTGGACGCATTTGGCTGCAGACGCTGCCGATCTCGAAACTCGCGCACGCGATCGAACCATACATCCCGCGAGAAGCCTCAAGACAGACAGTAGAAGGCGGAGTGGTGGGAGGGATCGTCGGCTCGATCCTCGACAACATGCGGTAATAGTTTGTCTGTGTTGTCCCCTGTGGTCCGTGGTGCGAATCTTGCACCGGTGACTAAGGGAACGTTGGGGCGTTTGCCGTTTCCTGTAAACTTACACTGCGCTCTCCCATGATTAACGGCAAACGTATTGCGGTCGTTATGCCCGCCTACAACGCGGAGAAAACCCTCGTAGCGACTGTAGAAGAACTGCCCGAACTCGTCGATATTCGCATCCTGGTCGACGATCGCAGCCGCGATCAGACGGTTGAACTTGCCCGGCGCCTCGGCTTGCAGGTCTTCCTTCACGACCGCAACTACGGTTACGGACGCAATCAGCAAACCTGCTATCGCGAAGCCCTGGCTGCTGGTGCTGACGTGGTGATCATGGTTCATCCCGATTACCAGTACACGCCGCTGCTGACCACTGCGATGGCCAGCATGATCGCCTACGATGTTTACGACGTAGTGCTTGGGTCGCGGATTATTGGAGGCCGCGCGCTACTGGGCGGCATGCCACTCTATAAATATGTATCGAACCGATTCCTTACGGCCTTCGAAAATCTGTTCCTGCGCGTGAAGCTTTCGGAATATCACACCGGTTACCGCGCCTTCAGCCGCAAAGTTCTCACCGAGTTGCCGCTGCTGGAAAATTCCGATGACTTCGTGTTCGACAACCAGATGCTGGCGCAGTGCGTCCACTTCGGTTTTCGCATCGGAGAAATCTCCTGTCCGACGAAGTATTTCGGAGAGGCCTCGTCCATCAATTTCCGCCGCAGCGTGAAGTACGGATTCGGCGTGCTGGGCACGACTATGCAGTTTGCTCTGCAACAGGCCGGCTTTCTTCATCTTCCCAGGTTTAGCCCACAAGGCCGCAAATTGGAAACCGGACGTGAACCCTACTACGCTTCCGGCACAGAAACCACTCGTCCCGCTCAGTGACCGAGCCTGCGGTTCCTGAAATGTCAGCTCTTTCCCACAACCCGCCGGCATTGCGGCAGATTAGTCTTTCGTGAACGCAATCGTGGTTGTGCCGCTTACAGCATTTGCGTTCTTTTCTGGGCCTCGAGTACGACGCGTGCTATCTCGCCGCTACTAAGTGGCGTCTAGATCCGGTGCTGTTTCCTCACGATGCCAATTTCTTTTCGCTTGCAGTTTCGAGCGGTTGCGACCCTTTGAGCCGATGAGCTACTTGCATCTGCTCTACATCGTCTTCTTTCTGATCTTCGGAAGCCTTCTGGCAGAATACTTATGCGGCGTCACGTGTTTCAATGAGGACTCCGCACTGGGTATGCGGTTTGTAATTGTGCTATTTTCTCGCTGGCCTATTACTTCTCGCATCCCGAGACATATTATTATTTTCGTCCAGTCGATCCGTTGATTGTTATTCTTGCGGCGGTAACCGTAGCGGGAAGCGCCAAAAAGACGCATCCTTTGCCGGTGCCTGCAAACGCGGTTTAACATCTAAGAACCAGATGGAAACTGGCACCTCTACTGAGATCACCACTCCGCGCCGCTTTACGATCGGTCTGGGTGAGACGCTGAACTTCGCCTACGATGCGTTTTGCAGCAACAAGCTGCAGTTTTCGCTGACCGCATTGGCAATGGCCGTCGGCACTGCCTCGGTAATACTCGTCGCGACGATTGGACTCACGGGAAAGCAATACATCCTTCGACAACTGCAATCGATCGGCACCAACATGATTTACGTGGACTATCAGGGCGGATCACAGCGTATCGATTCCACGCCAGACCCGATGACCGTCGAAGATGTGCAAGCAGTGCGCGAGCGGGTCTCAAGTGTGGTGGCCGCATCGCCGACCGTGGCCCTGACCGACCGCATCAGTATTGGAGGCGGCAAGCAGAGTGACATACTGGTGCTCGGCGCCGATCCCGACTACATGCGCGTGCGCAACCTCAAAGTCCTGGCTGGACGATTCTTTGACTCTCAGGACTCCGCAGCGCACAACAAAGTCGGAGTGATTACCGAAAAGCTTGCGGAAAAATTGTTCGGCGCAGTTGAGCCCGCGGTCGGACAAGTCATCAAGTTGAGCGGTGGTCTTCCATTCACGATTGTCGGCGTGTTCAAAGAGAGCGTAGATACGTTCGGCCAGTCCGAGATTCAAGAAGACACGATGCTGATTCCGTATACGGTCAGCCGATTCTTCACGCCGACATCGGCGGTGTATCAGATCTATTTCTCAGTGGCCACACCGCAAGACGTGATTCCGGCCACGGAAGAAATCAAACACGTGATGCAATCGCGCCACCGGGCGGAGTCCGTCTATAGCGTGCAGAATTTGACGCAACTTCTTTCTGTAGCAGGAAAGATTGCCGACGCCCTGACCATGGTGCTCATGCTGGTCGCGTTCGTGACGCTGCTGGTCAGCGGCATCGGCATCATGAACATCATGCTGGCGACGGTCACCTCACGCATCCGCGAGATCGGCATCCGCAAAGCTATTGGTGCCACCAACCGCGAGATTCGTTTCCAATTCCTTGCCGAGGCCATCGTGATCTCGGTGACCGGAGGCATCGCCGGCATCGTGGCCGGGCTGGCAATTCCTTATTCGGTTCGCTTCTTCACCGACTTCCGACTGCCGATCTCGGGTCTCTCCGCAATCATTGCCATTCTGGTTTCTTCGGTGGTCGGGATCATCTTTGGGACCGTTCCCGCCACCCGGGCATCTCAAATGGATCCGGTGGAAAGCCTTCGTTACGAGTAACTTAGCTGGATATCCGGAGAAGGGCTCCGCGAGCCACGGTGGCGGCGAAGTAAGGCATTCAGCACATTCGAATTTCGTCCCACAAAGCCGATTCCAACTGCTAAAATGCTGCTCAGTTTTTTTCCTTAGCCGTCCCCCCGAGTTCCAGCTTAGACGTAAAACCAGAATCTGACCCAACAAGGACCAGGCTCATGAGGCTTCGCGGTTTGGTGCAGAAACCAGCCGGGGTTTCCACAGTTCCCTGTAATCCCGAGCAGAAGGTGCAGTTTGGAGGCAAAGCATTCAGTATCTTTGCTTTAATCACTTGCGTTGCGGCTCTGGTTGTTCTCTCGGGCTGCGCCAGTTCGAGTTCGTCGTCATCGTCGTCGTCGTCGCTCAAGTTATCGCTGGCCAACGGTTCGCAGCAGAATACAGTGGTGGGCACGGCATTCGGGCAGAAGTTTTCGGCTGTTGTCACCAATAATGGATCGCCGGTGAGTGGGGTGACGGTGACCTTTTCTGCGCCGGCTTCCGGCGCCAGCGGCACATTCGCGAATGGCTCGGCAAGCGAGACCGACACGACCGGTTCCAATGGAATTGCAACCTCGTCCACCTTTACGGCGAACGCGACCGCTGGCAGCTACGTAGTCGGCGTTTCCGTCCAGGGAGTCTCAGCGTCGAGTGGCTTCAGTGTGACGAACGAGCCTGCTCCCGTAGTCGCGGTGAACGCGACGAACGGGTCATTGCAGAGTGTTCTGGTTGGCACACCATTCCCGACTCCTCTGTCGGCGGTCGTGACGCAAAACGGCAATCCGATGAGCGGCGTGACAGTGACGTTCACGGCGCCGCCGTCTTCGAGTGCCAGCGGTACATTCGCGAACCAATCGATTACTGAGACTGACACGACAGATTCGAACGGAATCGCCACCTCCTCAGCGTTTACGGCTAATTCGTTGTCCGGAGCTTATACCGTATCCGCGACTGTTTCCGGAGCATCCGCGCCTGCCACATTTAGCCTGACGAATCTCTCGACGTCTGTATTGAACATTGTCTCGGTTAACGGATCGCAGCAGAGCACAAAAATTGGAACGCCGTTTTCCACGCAGCTGGAAGCCGGAGTGTTCTATTCGGGAGTTCCGGTCAGCGGGGCAACTGTCACGTTTACTGCTCCGTCGTCAGGACCGAGCGGTACCTTCTCGAACGGAACAAACATAGAGTCCGATGTGACGGATTCCAACGGGCACGCAACTTCGTCGGCGTTCACAGCGAATGCGACATTGGGAAGTTACCCCGTAAACGCCACACTATCCCCAAATTCCACGGGCGCTACGTTTACGCTGGTGAACCTGGGTCCGGTCGGAGTTTTCGCAACTGCAGGCACACCACAGCGAGCCGTCGTGAGCAGCGCATTTGCCCAGCCGCTGGTCGCTACCGTAGTGGATCAAGACGGGAATCCGTTTAGCGGAATTTCTGTGACGTTTGCGGCGCCCAGCTCGGGTGCGAGCGGGACTTTCTCGAACCACACGACTACAGAAACGGATACTACTGACGCGAACGGGCACGCGACATCGTCGCCTTTTACTGCGAACGCTACTGCGAACATTATCCCCCTCCCCGTCAGCTACAACGTGACAGCGACGAGCGGCACTCTGGCGCCAACGAACTTCATTCTGTCGAATACAAAGTCAGGAGTCACGCTCACCAGTTATGCTTTTTATCTGAGCGGACAGGAATTCATTAATAGCTCCGCAGGAGTCAATTCCTACGTTCTGGCAGGGGCGCTGACCGTCGACCAGAACGGCCTGGTCACTGGTGGTGAGCAGGACTACAACGACGGTTTTGGACTGACGTCGCCGCAGCCATCGGGGGATGCAATCACTAGTGGAACGCTGTCAGTGGATGCGACGGGGCAGGGGATGCTAACGATCGCCACGAGCAACCTGAACCTCGGAGTGGGCGGAGTCGAGGTGTTTGCGGTGCAGTTTGTCAACGCGAGCCACGCGCTAATCCTGCAGTTCGACGGATCGGCGACCTCAAGCGGAAGTCTGGATGTGCAGAACCTGTCGGCCGCTCCGAGCAATGGTTACGCCTTCGCGATCTCCGGAGCTACATCCGTTCCGTTTGCGATGGGAGGTGTATTTGCATTTGGGGGCAACCTCTTGAACCCGATCTGGCTGGGCACCAGCGATACGAACTTCGGCGGAACCGTGACTACGAATTCCCCAGTCGCCACTCAGTTGGGCGCTGTGGACTTGTACGGGCGGGGACAAATGAACGGCCTTGTACTGGGGGGAGTGCCACTCACACTGAATTATTATCAGGTTGGACCGGAAGCATTGCGCATCGTTGGTGTCGATTCCGCAACAGTCGCCGTTGGTTCCGCATTCGGACAAGGCCCGATTCCTACGAATTTCAGCGCGGCGGGCCTGGGAACCTCAGTTTTCAGCATTCTCGGGAATCCCCACAGCAACAAGTTTGGCGTGCTCGGGCAGTTCACAACGAATACTTCGAATCCCTCGTTGGCGACATTGACCGGCATAGCGGATGACAACGAGTTAGGTAACCCCCCTGTGTCCGCTGCTGCGATCTCGGGCAACTACACTGTGGCTGCCAGCGGCTATGGCAACGTCAATATGGCTGCTGGGCCGTTGGGCAACGTGAGTCAGTTAGGACTTTATTTGACCGATCCCAATCTGAACCTAAACGATCCGAATAATACGAGTGGAGGCGGCGGCGCGTTGTTGCTCGACTTGGATGCATCCCTCGCGGGCGGGACCGGATTCGTTACGCCGCAGACAGACACATCGACTGCTAGTTTTACCGGCAATTATGTGGCGGGCTGGCAATACTTCGATCTGACGGGGGCATACTGCTGCGAGGTAGATACAGCGGCGGTGGGAACCGTTAGCACCGGAACGCTCAATCTCTTAGGTCTCATCAGCGATCCCTTCCAAACATTAACCTCGAATACAACAACGCCAGGGGACACCTTCATTGGTACGCCACTCTCTGACACCAACCATTCGGGCCGTTCCACTATGCTGTCAACGAACGCCACGCCAAATCCACTGACCGTGACGGTGACAATCGTGCCTAAGACCTTCAATTACGACGTAGTCGTCTATCAGGCGAGTGGAAAGCAACTGTTCTGGCTTGATGTGGATAGTACAGACGTGTTCTCGGGACCGATTGAGCAGCAGGGCTCGTTAACAGGAATTCCTGCAGTGAAAAAACGAATCAGCGGTGTGCAAACAAGATAGTGGGTTCGCGGTTTTGTTCTGGCGATCGAAAACCAGATGTAAAACCACAAAAGCCGGGCTGGTTGGCCCGGCTTCCCATTTTGTGGAACTGGCTCGAGGATCGGGCTGCGATCGGCTAGCCAATCTCTGACCTAAAACATGTTCGCGTCTTTCGGCCCACTATGGCGCGCATTCTGCCGCACTGCACGCCGTCCAGGTTCGAAGTTGTTCAACTGGTTTTCTGAAAAATCGAAACCTGGGAATAGCCCTATTACATCACCATTGCCAGATTCTCCAATTCATGCTGGAGAACCGGGATCGCACATCCGGCCATTTCGACGCGGCCAGCCGCATCGAGCGCAGCCGTGGGAGAAACCCCGTAGCCACGGCCCATCAGGAACACGCGAAGCAGTTCAGCCGCTTCGTAAGAATCGAGCATGCCACCCTGCAACAGGTCGCTGCGGAGCGCTGCCAGTTCCGTCATCGTGAACCTGTCTTTGTCGTTACCCACCACGCTATTCACCATTTTTTCGTTCGTCATGGCCGTCATCACCTCCGATTCCGACCTTTGCCGTATTAGACTCACCGGCACCTGTTGAAGTTGCATGCAATCCAGATGCCGTAACTTGCCCTTTAGCAAAGTACGACTTCAAATTCCTTTTGGATTCAGTAACCCTAGGAAATATCGGAAGTTACAGACTATGCTCTAGGCCGCCCGGCTCCAGGGAGGTTCCCTTGGTACCCATCGGTAATCGCAAAACTGACACAAAGTGTCGGTTTTGCGGCGGTTGAGATCGGCCAGGGGTGGTGGTAACCGGTCAGGTTGAGTCCGGCGCCCGCGAGTCAACGAAACGCTCAGTTACGGCTCGATCGTAGCCTCGTCGATCAGCATGATTGGAATGTCGTCTTTGACTGGATACACACGATGGCATTTCGTGCACTTCAGGCTCTCTGGATTCTTACGATATTCGAGCGGCTGCTTGTCGGCTGGGCAAACAAGCATTTCCAGAAGGTCTTTGGCAATCATGGCTGGAATTATAAGTCAGTCGGGAATCACGGAATAGGGGTCAGGATCTTGGTCATTCAATCCATGCCCAGGGGTCCCTACCAGCGAGTGGCTCCTGATCAAAACTCTTCCGATTCGCAGCAGTGTAAGATTTTATTGGTGCGGGAAACTCAAATCATGTCTGCTCTCATTCTGGATGGAACCAAGATCGCGCAAGAGATCCGCGGCGAAGTCGCTGCCGAAGTAAAGGCGATGGCTGCCGCGGGCGTACGTCCCGGCCTGGCTGTCGTACTGGTTGGACACAATCCTGCCTCGGAGATTTACGTTCGCGGCAAAGTAAAAGCGTGCGAAGAGGTCGGCCTTTACAGCGAGAAGCATACGCCGCTGGAGTCTGCAACGACTGCGGAGCTGCTTGCTCTGATCGGGGACCTGAACCAGCGGGATGAGATCGACGGAATCCTTGTGCAGTTGCCGCTACCGTCCCAGGTGGATTCGAAAAAGGTACTCCTGGCCGTGGATCCGGCGAAAGACGTCGACGGATTCCATCCCATGAACGTGGGTTTTCTTTCCACGCAGCGGCCGGGGCTGGTGCCCTGTACGTCCGCCGGTGTGATCGAGATCTTGAAGCGCAGCAATATTCCCATTGCGGGCCGCGAAGCCGTAGTCGTCGGTCGCAGCGATATTGTGGGCAAGCCCGCTGCCATGCTGCTGCTGAACGCTAACGCCACGGTTACGGTCTGTCACTCGAAAACTCATGATCTGGCCGGAGTATGCCGCCGCGCGGACATTCTTGTGGCTGCGATCGGCCGCGCTGGCATGATTACGCGAGACTTCGTAAAGCCCGGTGCGACGGTCATTGATGTTGGAATGAACACTGTCACGGATCCAGCAGAGTTCCAGAAGTTTTTCGCCGGGAACGCCAAAAGGGAAGAGACATTCCGCAAGAAAGGATCGACCTTGATCGGCGACGTGCATCCTGAGGTCGCCGAAGTTGCGGGAGCGCTCACGCCCGTCCCAGGAGGCGTCGGTCCGCTTACGATTGCAATGCTGATGTTCAACACGCTTAAAGCGGCGAAAATGCGCCGCGGAAGCCAGATTCCAGAGTTGACGAAAGCATAGGGCGATTACCGCAAATACCGCGGCGTTCTCTGCGAACTCGGCGATGAAAGGTTTTCTGTCGTTAACCAGGGAGAGGAAATGCTGAAAGTCGGCCTTACCGGCGGCATTGCCGCAGGGAAGTCGGTCGTGGGGGAAATGTTCGTTGGGTTGGGAGCGCATCTGGTGCAGGCGGATCGTATCGCGCATTCGCTAATGCAGCCGGGAGAAGCAGTCTATAACGAGGTCGTCCGGCATTTTGGCCACAGTATCCTAAATCCTGATGGCAGCGTGAATCGCTCCAAGCTCGCCGAAGCCGCTTTTGGCTCGGCAGATGCAACGTTGGGTACGCGCAATTCACGGATCGATGAACTGAACCGCATCGTGCACCCGGCGGTAATTCGCAGCCAGGAAGAATGGATGCACGCCATCGGCCTGCAAAGCCCGCGTGCTGTTGCAATCGTGGAAGCGGCGTTGCTCCTCGAAGCTGGCGCCGCCAAGAGCTTTGATCGGATGGTTGTTGTTACCTGTAACGCCGAGCAGCGGGCAGAGCGTTTTGCCGCGCGCCAGAAGATCGACCTTGAAGCGGCGAGGAAAGAGGTGGCTCGTCGCATGGCGGCCCAGCTACCCGACGCGGAGAAAGTCAAAGCTGCCAACTTTGTGATCGACAACTCGGGTTCGCTTGACCAGACACGCCAACAAGTGAAGGCCGTCTGGGAGAAGCTTCGCGCCGACGCGTGACGAGAGCTGATGATCTGCACAGGTGCCCGGCTGGGCGCCAATTGTTTAGAATTAAGAGGGACCTTTCTTCTCCCCAAAATCGTAATTATCTTCGTACCTAGAGAGCGGAAGTAGGTGATCGAGTATGAAATTTGTGCGTCCTTTGATCTTTGCTGTTGCGCTGGCCGGGGCATTCTTTTACTTCACAACCTGGCGTTCCAATCCGGCGGGCGAACTGCACCCGTCGAACTGGCTTTCTCGCCCAGACCAGGTGGAAATCACCGAAGCCGCGCCCGGAGAATCGCTCGACGGCGAAGAACAAAACAATATCTCGGTGTATAAGCGGAACATCCCGGCGGTCGTGAACGTCACGTCGCGCGCCATGACCTTCGATTTCTTCTATGGACTGGTGCCGCAGGAAGGCCAGGGATCGGGTTTCGTCATCGACAAAGATGGACATATTCTCACGAACTATCACGTCGTGGCAGACGCGCGGCAGGTCGAAGTGACCTTGCACAACCGCAAGAAATACAAGGCGACCGTGGTAGGAACGGATCCCCCGCACGATCTTGCGGTGATACAGATCAAGGCTCCCGACCTGGTTCCTGCGGTTTTGGGAGACTCGCGCAATCTGCAGGTGGGACAAAAGGTGTATGCCATCGGAAATCCGTTCGGGCTCTCGGGGACAATGACGCGCGGAATAGTAAGCTCCATCCGTCCCGTGCGCGAACCCAATGGCGCGATGATTGATGAAGCCATTCAGACCGACGCGGCCATCAACCCCGGCAACTCAGGTGGACCGCTGATGAACTGGCACGGGGAGGTCATCGGCATCAACACGATGATTCTGTCTAACGTCGGGCAGAATGCGGGCATCGGCTTTGCCATCCCGATCAACACCGCCAAGGCTGTACTTAATGACCTCATGACACTGGGCCGTGTGCGGCGTCCGGCGCTGGGGGTGCGTACGATTCCGATAAGCCCCGAATTGGCGGACGAGATCGGCCTGCCGGTCGACTACGGATTGCTGATCATCGGCGTCGTATCGGGCAGTTCCGCCGATCAGTCTGGATTGAAAGCCGGGACCGAGCGCGCGTATCTCGGCAACACACCGATCATGCTAGGCGGAGATCTGATCGTCGCCATCGACGATGAGAAGATTCAGGATCAGGACGATCTCACGCAAATGATGAACAATCATCGCGCCGGGGACACCGTGAAGGTAACGATCTATCGCAACAAGAAGAAAATGGATGTGCAAGTCTCGCTGGGGGAGGCGAGGCAGCAGGTGTAAAAACAGCTCTGAGCCGTAAGCTTTGGCTCTGCAGTCTCACTCAGCGATCTCAGCGGCCTTTCTCGGCGAACTCGGCGGTAAAAAGCTCTCACCGCTGAGGACGCAAAGAAAATCCGCAGAGTTCGCCGAGGACTGATTTCCTAAAAATCACAACGCGACCTCCGACCGCAAAATCGCAAGCAGTGCCTAAAGTTCGTTTCTTGAATTCAATGCGATTTGTGCGGTTCTCAGCGGCTTTTCTCCGCGAACTCGGCGGCAAGAAACGACCGCAGACAGCACCGACTGCCGAAGATCGACGGTGAACAGAGACGTCTTAGGGTTTGGAAATCTTGCAAAGCAATACAGTTTTCGTTACTCTGTCGACCTGCCTATGACTGCCGTCCTCTAGTCCGGCGCCGAAGTCTTTGAGCGAGGTCGCGCATCCGTGCGTGGCCCGCTTCCTTTTCGCGCTGTCTCAACTATAGAGAGGAAACTTCCATGGAATTCGTTGATAAGGCACTCGCGCGCCGTCTGGAGTCGTGCGAGGAAATGCCTCAGGTGTACTACGCTCGTGTATTTCAGAACTCCCGCCCGGACATCGGAGCAGCAGAAGAAGAGATCTGCGGCGGTCACATGATCTTTGCCGGATTAGGTTCGCCAATCGGTCGCGCTACCGGATGCGGTCTCGACCGTCCGCTGACGAAAGAAGACTTGGGTCGGATCGAGCAGTTCTACCGCGAGCACCAGGCTCCTTCCCAGGTCGACCTCACGCCGCTGCACGCCCCGGAAGTGTTTGAGATGTTCAAAGAACGAGGATACGCGATCGCGGAATTGAACAACGTTCTGTATCGCAAACTGGCGCCGAAGGAGAAGTTTACCGATCCTCCGGCGCACTGCGAGATCAGGCCGTCGCATCACGGCGAAGCCGACCTTACCGGATCCATCGTCGAGAGCGCATTCTTTCCCAATGGCGCACCGGCGGCCTTTCGCGGACTGATAGCGCCGCTGTATCAGATGGAGAACGCCCGGCCATTCGTCGCCACGATCGACGGCAAACCGGTCGCGTGCGGTACCGGGCTGGTAATCCCGGAGCACAGAGTGTTTGCCCTCTGTGGTGCAGGGACGCTGCCTGAGTTCCGGGGCAGAGGCCTGCAGACCGCGCTGTTGCGTGCCCGCATGACAGCTGCGATCACAGCCGGATGCGAGTATGCCGTTGTAGTGACGCAAGGCGGGACAACATCGCAGCGGAATGCAGAAAGGCTAGGTTTCCACGTTGCGTATAGCAAGGTGACGGTGATCAAGCAGCTAGATTCGTAGGGGCGATCAATAACTGGGTGTCGTCCTGAGCGTAGCCGCCTTTCAGGCGGAGCGAAGGATCTCGCGCGCAGCCCCACTCCACGTGAGATTCCGCGCTCGGCCAAACCGGTGCCGTTCAGCATCATGCCCTCCCGTGCTTGATTGCTCCCTCGCTGCCATTGCGACAACGCTTGCCCGGACTGCATATTAGAGGAATGCCTGAGGAACCGATCACACTACAGGGTCAGCACATTCGTCTTGAGCCACTGAGTCACAATCATGTCGATGGACTAGTATCTGCTGCTGCCGAAGATCCGCCTTTATACCGCTGGAGTCCCGTGCCACAGGGAAAAGAGAAAGCAACGGAATATGTAAAGACCGCTCTGGCTTGGCAGGATGCAGGCACCGCGGTTCCGTTCGCGATCGTGCGAGCGAGTGACGGTACCGTCATCGGATCGACGCGCTTCTGGAACATCGAGCGATGGGCATGGCCGCAGGGGCATTCCTCACACGGTCGGGGCACACCTGACGCCTGCGAGATCGGGTACACGTGGCTGGCGAGGTCGACCATTCGCACTGGCGTCAACACCGAAGCGAAGCTGCTCATGCTGCAACATGCCTTCGATGTGTGGCGTGTGCTCCGCGTCTGCTTCCACACGGACTCGCGAAACACTCGTTCCCGCACTGCGCTGGAGCGCATCGGGGGGAAGTTCGAAGGCGTCCTTCGGGCCCACCGCATGGCTACTGACTTCATTCCTCGCGACTCGGTACGTTACTCGATTATCGCGTCAGAGTGGCCTGGCGTGAGACATCGTCTCGTCGGTTTGCTGGAAGGCCGCAGGCGATAAGCGCCACGATTGAGTTGCGATAGTTTGACAACGCAAATGAACGTCGACCAAATCCGCAAGTTTTGTCTTAGCTTTCCGCGCGCTACCGAGAAATTGCAGTGGGAAGACGCTCTCTGTTTCAAGGTGTCCGGCAAAATGTTTGCGGTCCTGGGTCTGGACACTGTAAGGTTTACCTTTAAGTGTGCCCCTGAGACCTTCACAGAACTCATCGAGCGCGAGGACATAGATCCTTCCCGATATCTTGGGCGATACAAGTGGGTGACACTCCACCGGCTGGATGCCCTGCCGTGGAGCGAACTGACGGATCTGATCCATCAGTCTTATGACATGGTCGCGGCCAAGGTAAGCCGTAAACCGGTTAGCACTCAGCCCGAAAAAAAGAAAATCAAGATAAAGAAACGCCGTACCATCAGAACTGCGCCGAAACATTAGTCGCGCGGTTGGTCTCGCCGGATTTGACTCTCCTGCTTTACTCCGCTAGCCTCAAGAGTCTCCTCGATTCTTGGGATTCTTCAATCAGACATGCGATTGCCGCATAAGTCATTTGTTTTCTTTCTGTTGGCGGTGCTGCTGTGCCGCTTCGGTGTTGCCTCGACGCAGCCAGTTCACGCACAGCACGCGATGGTCGTGACTGTTCACCAGTTGGCGTCGCAAGTGGGCGTCGAGATCTTGCGGGCTGGCGGAAATGCAATCGACGCCGCCGTCGCTACCGGCTTCGCATTGGCTGTGGTCCACTCCCCAGCGGGGAACATCGGCGGAGGAGGATTCATGCTCATCCGTATGGCCGACGGCAGAAGCCGCTTCCTCGACTACCGCGAAAAGGCTCCGGCAGCCGCGACCCGCGACCTGTACCTCGATGCGCAGGGCAGCGTGATCCCAGGCGCCAGCGAGATCGGATACAAGGCCATCGCTGTTCCCGGTTCGGTTGCCGGGCTGACTTATGCCGAAAAGAAATACGGCAAGCTGACGCTAAAGCAGGTGATGGCTCCGGCGATCAAGTTGGCGCGCGAAGGCTTCGCGCTAACTTGGGGTGAAGCTGCCGACTTTCACGATTCGCACCTGGCGCAGTTTCCTGAATCGCGCCGTGTCTTTCAGCGGAACGGCGATTATTACAAGCCGGGAGAGATTTTTCGCCAGCCCGACCTCGCGCGAACGCTGGAACGCATTGCCGAAAATCCCAATGATTTCTACCACGGCTCGCTCGCCCAGGAGATCGCTGTTGCTATGCAAAAGGGCGGTGGACTCATCACCGCCGACGATCTTGCGCATTACGAAGTAAAAGAGCGTGAGCCCGTTCGTGGGACATATCGCGGGTACGAAGTGATCAGCGCGCCTCCGCCGTCGTCAGGCGGAACGGTTCTGATCGAGTCGTTGAACATCCTGGAAGGCTACGATCTTGGGAGGATGGAGAACCGCTCGGCTGAGTCGGTTCATTTCACAGTGGAAGCTTTCCGGCGGGCTTTCTTCGATCGCGCGGAGTTCATGGGAGATCCGGACTTTTCCAAGATTCCCGTGGCCCAGTTGGTCGATAAGAAGTATGCAGCAGCCTGGCGCGAATCGATCGACCCCGAGCATGCATCGCCCAGCGGGGAATTGAAGCGTCCTGCGATTTTCACCCAACTAGAGCAGTATGCCGAATCACATCCTCCGGCAGTGGCTCAGCACGAGGGGAATCACACCACACACTATTCAGTTATCGATTCCGAAGGCAATGCCGTTGCTGTGACCACCACCATCAACGACTGGTTCGGGTCTCGCGTAACTGCCGATGGCCTCGGCTTTTTGCTCAACGACGAAATGGATGATTTTTCCGCCAAACCAGGCGTTCCGAACTCGGATGGCCTCATCCAGGGTGATGCCAACGCAATCGGTCCGGGAAAGCGTCCGCTCTCTTCGATGACGCCGACTATTGTCGTCCACGATGGAAAAACCGTCCTGGTGCTGGGCTCGCCCGGAAGCTCGAAGATCATTACTACCGTAGCAAACGTGCTGATGGGCGTCGTCGATTACAAGTTGAATTTGCAGGAAGCGGTGAATGCCCCGCGCTTTCATAACCAGTGGCTGCCCGATATCGTTAACGTTGAGAAATCATTTTTTCCCGATACACTGAATGTCCTGCGGAAGATGGGGTACAGCGTGCAGATCGGACTGGACAAGAACGGCGGGGCGCCTTACTGGAGCGACGCCGAATGCATCGCGGTCGATGAGAAGACTGGCATTCGCTTGGGCGCTACCGACGGGCGCAATAGTAATGGGAAAGCCGTGGGATACTAGAAAGGCAATTGTTGATTGCCGATTGTTGATTTCTGATTATTAAATAACAGGACCAGATTTCTGATTTTGAGTCAGCAATCAGAAATCAACCATCAGCAATAGCCATCAGGATACGCATGCAGAGAGCCGTCTCAACCTACCTATTTGTAAAGGAGCGCCTGCACCCAGGCATTCTGGACAGCCTCGTGCGTACGGGCGTACAAGCGGTCGAGATTTTCGCCGCCCGCCAGCACCTTGACTATGCCAACCGCAAACAGCATGTGAAGGAGATCGCCGAATGGTTCCGCGGAAGCGGTGTGCCGCTGAATTCGGTGCACTCCCCTCTCTATGCGGATTACGAGTGGGGACGCGCCGGTGCTCCAGCCCTCAACGTTTCTTCCCCCGATCGGGCCACGCGAGTCGAAGCCATGGACGAGATCAAGCGCGCACTCGAGATCGCCGAGCAGATTCCGTTCCGTTTCCTGGTGCAACACCTCGGCACCCCGAACGAGAGCTTCAGCGAAAAGAAGTTCGAAGCCGCGATGACCTCAATCGAACACCTACGTGCTTTCGCCAAGCCGCTCGGTGTGCGAATTCTCCTGGAAAACATACCCAACGAGCTCTCTATGCCGGACCGCTTGGTCGAGATGATTCGTAACGCGCACTTCGACGACGTCGGGATATGCTTCGATTTCGGTCACGCGAACATCATGAGCTCGGTGAACGAAGCATTTGAAATCCTGCGTCCGCATATACAGTCCACGCATGTGCACGACAACGACAAATTGAAAGATTCGCATCTGTGGCCGGGGCAGGGAAATATCAACTGGAAGGACGCGATCGAGTTGTTGCGCTCCGCCCCACAAAAGCCGCCGTTGCTGCTGGAGCTTGGAGAGGACGAGAAAGTGAATCCGCTCGAGAAGTTGGGCGAGACATTCGACAAGCTGGAAGCGAATTAAGCACCAAGTTTCAAGGTTTCAGAGTTTCAAAGTAGTTCGTTGCGCTGCCGGGGTGTGTTTTTTCCTTGGAACTTTGAAACATTGAAACTTTGAAACCTGAATTTATATGCCATCACCCGTTACCACCATCGCAGAGATCGGTAAGCACGAAGGCCAGGCTGTCACCATCCGCGGCTGGCTTTATAACCTGCGCGAGAGCGGGAAACTGTTGTTTCCCCAGTTCCGCGACGGGTCAGGAATCATTCAGGGCGTCGTCCCCAAGAACGCCGTTACGCCTGAAGTCTTCGACGCCCTAAAGACGCTTACCCAGGAGTCGAGCGTTATCGTAGAAGGCAAAGTCCGCGCCGACAAGCGCGCTCCCGGCGGATATGAACTCGACGTTGCCAACGTGCAAGTCGTGCAGCGGGTGCCCGAGTCGACTCCGTATCCAATTACTCCCAAAGAACATGGCACCGACTTCCTGATGGAGCATCGCCACCTTTGGGTGCGTTCGCAGCGGCAAGCGGCAATCCTGCGCGTGCGAGCCGAGATCATCAAGGCTGCTCGCGATTTCTTCGACGATCGTGGATTCACTCTCACTGATCCGCCGATTATCACACCGGCAGCCTGCGAAGGCACGACTACACTTTTTCCCGTTGACTATTTCGACGAGCAGGCCTTCCTTACGCAATCCGGCCAGCTTTACGTCGAAGCCACGGCGATGGCGTTAGGGAAGGTCTATTCGTTCGGGCCGACTTTCCGCGCAGAAAAGTCCAAAACACGCCGTCACCTGACCGAGTTCTGGATGGTCGAACCCGAAGTCGCCTATGCCCAACTCGACGACGTGATGGAACTGGCCGAAGGGCTCATCAGCTTCATCGTGAAGCGTTGCCTCGAACGCCGTCGCACCGATCTGCAAACGATTGGCCGCGACATTTCGAAGCTGGAGAAAATTGAACCTCCGTTCCCGCGCATCAGCTACGACGACGCCGTGAAGAATTTGCAGGAAGGTCACGCGAAGGGCGCCCTGGAATCAAAGTTTGAATGGGGTGGCGATCTCGGTTCGCCCGACGAAACCTATCTTTCTGCGCAGTTCGACAAGCCGGTGATGGTGCATCGCTATCCGGCGAAGGTAAAGGCCTTCTACATGGAGCCAGATCCGCAGCGTCCGGAACTAGCGCTCTGTGTGGATGTGCTCGCGCCCGAAGGCTACGGCGAAATCATCGGCGGCTCGCAGCGTATGGCGTCGCACGAGTTGTTGTTGCAGCGCATCCACGAGCACGGCCTGCCGGAAGAGGCCTTCAAGTGGTATCTCGACCTGCGAAAATTTGGCAGTGTGCCCCACGGGGGATTCGGCATGGGAATCGAACGCGCCGTCGCCTGGATCTGCGGTCTCGAGCACGTCCGCGAAACCATTCCGTTTCCGAGAATGCTGTACCGGCTCTATCCGTAACCATCGCCGGTTCGTAAGCAGAGGATACGTCTTCTTCGGTTCGGTTTTTGACTCAGTTGCGCAGTTGTGGCCGGAGGGCTTCATGAAAAATGCGCTCTCTTGTGTTTTTTTCTTGGTATGTTCTTGCCTCGTCTCAGCCCAGCAGTCTCGTGGTCCTGAAGTCCCGATTGAAAAATGGACGGGCAAGTCCATCATGCTGATCGGTGCTCACGCCGATGACGACGCCAATTCGCACGGCACGTTAGCCTTGCTGCAGAAGCATGGGAATCAGGTGTACATCGTCACGCTTACGACCGGAAACGTTGGCACACAGGACCCGAACCTTTCCCGGACGCAGCTGGCACAGATTCGGCGACAGGAGGAGTTGGCTGCCCTCTCTGAGTTAGGCATTCCCGCGGACCACTACATCAACCTGGGTTACGACGATGGGCTTCTTGAATTCGAAGATCGCAAGGCCGTGGTCGAGAACCTTGTGCGCTGGATTCGCAAGCTTCGGCCGGATGTTCTGATGGCATGGGACCCTGGGAAGAACTACCAGCGCTGGCATAAGTCCGATCATCGTGCGGCGGCATACCTCTCCGCCGACGCAGCACGCGCGGCCATGTGGCGGCTGCTCTTCGAAGGCCAGATCACTCAAGAGGGGCTGAAGGAATACATGATTCCCGAATATCTCTTCTATAACGATTACGATCACGACGATGAGAACACGTGGGTCGACATCAGCGATTTTGTAGAGAAAAAAGTCAACGCATTCTCGAAGTATGTAAGTCAGTATGGCCCCGGGTGGAAGAACTACAAGCCGAATCCATCCGAGGCAGAAATCAAGCAAATGAAAGACGATGCCCGCAGCCGTGTCAGAATGAAAGACGGGAAGCCCGTCGAAGGGTTCCGCTATTACAAGGGCCTCCCCGACGCTCTCGGGAAATAGCCAAATGATGATGACCACTGCGACGAGTACCAATATTTCCGGCCGTAAAATCCGTGTAATCGGCGTTCCCCTCGATCTCGGGCAGTCGCGTCGCGGGGTGGACATGGGACCCTCAGCCGTCCGCGTGGCCGGACTCGAGGCCCGCCTTGAGGCGCTGGGACACGAGGTCGAAGACGGCGGCAATGTGGCCGTCGCCATCCCCGAGCAGAAGAAGGAAGGTGCGGCGAACGCCAAGTACCTGAAAGAAATCACGGCCACTTGCACCAAGCACGCCGAACTAGTTCTCAAGACCCTCGAAGCCGGAAAAGTTCCTCTCTGTCTCGGAGGAGATCACTCCATGGCCGCGGGCACCGTGTCAGGTGTAGCCGAGTTTTACCATCGCCAAAACCAGCGCATCGGACTGATCTGGATCGATGCCCACACCGACATCAACACACCCGAATCCTCACCTAGTGGCAACGTGCATGGCATGCCGCTCGCTGCGCTGATGGGCCTTTGGCCCGGCGAACTCGCCAATATTTATGACTTCTCTCCGAAAGTGAAACCGGAAAACTGCGTACTGGTCGGCGTCCGCGACATTGATGCCGTCGAGAAGGAAAATGTGCGCAAAGCCGGCATCGGTGTCTTCACTATGCGCGACATCGACGAGCGCGGCATGCGTACTGTCATGGAAGAGGCTCTTCGCATGGCTGGACGCGGCACCGCTGGCTACCACATCTCACTCGACATGGATTGGGTCGATCCTGAGGACGCTCCAGGTGTCGGCACCCCGGTTCGTGGCGGTGCGACGTATCGCGAAGCGCACCTCGCCATGGAAATCATCGCCGACCACGGCCGCATGCTGAGCTTTGAAATTGTCGAGGTCAACCCGGTCATAGACGAACACAACCAAACAGCGGACCTTGCCGTGGAGTTGGCGCTCTCGGCCTTCGGAAAGAAAATTCTTTAGAATCGACTCCGTTAGAAGCTGCTCGTAATGAGGTCCGGCAATTCAGCAATGCTGTTGATGATGTGAGTGTGCGGCTCTGGCTGCAGATCCCCACGATTGTGCGCGCCGGTCAAAACTCCAATTACTCCCGCCAGCCCTGCGTTTGATCCTGATCGAAGATCCAAGGGGGTGTCGCCAACATTGATTACTTCTTTCACATTCTGAACTCCACACGCCTCCATCGCGCGGAAGATCATGAAGGGTGCTGGACGTCCCTGTGGTACGTCGCTGCTTGATACATTCGCCGCAAAATAGTGGCGCCAACCTGTTTGATTCAGCACAAGATTACTGATCTCACAATAGAAGCCGGTCGTGGTGGCCAGCAGGATACCTCGATCTTTACACCACTGAAAGGTCTCAACCGCACCTGCGATAGGCGTGACCGTCTCCGTATAACAGCCCTCTAGCTCCAAACGAAATCGCCGATATGAAGTCTCAACTATCCGGTCGATATCTTCGCTCGGCCCGACTTTGCTCACAAAATGCCGAATGACTTCCCGCTTCGATGCTCCCTTCCATTGCTTCAGCTCGTTTTCAACAAATGGAATCCCATTATGCATCAGGGCTTTTGCAAACGCGCGAACGACTTCTCCGCGGTCTTCAATGATTGTTCCAGCGATATCAAATACAACCAGCTTGATGCGCGACACGAGCCGCATTCTACCAGTGAGGCGCTCCCCGTAACTTGCCGCGCGGAGGTCAATCCAGCAGCATGGCGCCGAACATCGCACCTATCAAAAAACCTGTGATCCTGGAAAGCTCGCGGTCCTGCGGAGTTCCCTAGCTCAAGCGTATGAGATGTTCTAATCACTAAACACCGAATCCGATTGGTCATCAAGCTATGATTGACGCAATCCTTCTTTCGCGTCCACACTGAAAGGTCATGGAAAAGCTTCGGGTCGGCATCTTATTCGGCGGACGCAGTGGGGAACACGAGGTCTCGCTCCTCTCGGCCGCATCAGTTCTTAACGCAATCGACAAAGAAAAATATGACGTCGTACCTATCGGCATCACCAAAGACGGGCGCTGGCTCACGGCCGAGCATGCCGAGAATCTGTTGACCGGCAAGCTTGTTCTCGAACCTCGCCAACTTCGAGCCGGCGACCCCGAATTGACGCAGCCGGCGGCGGTACTCGCGCGCGGCGAAGCGGTAGTCGTGCCACCCGAACCCATCCACCGTCAGACTGGGCTCATGCCCTTTCAAACGGATCGGTCGCCGATGCGCCGTGCATCTGACCGCGCCATCAACGTTGATGTGATCTTTCCCGTTCTCCACGGCACCTTCGGTGAAGACGGCACCATCCAAGGCCTGTTCGAACTCGCCGACATCCCCTACGTCGGTGCCGGAGTTCTTGGCTCTGCCGCGGGCATGGACAAAGACATCATGAAGTCCCTGTTCATCGCCGCCGGACTTCCGATCGTGAAGCACACCACGATTCTCCGCAGCGATTGGAAGAAAGATCACAAGAGAGTCGAGAAGCTGGTGGGGAGATTGAAGTATCCAGTTTTCGTGAAGCCCGCGAATCTCGGATCATCGGTCGGCATCAGCAAAGCTCACAACAAAAAGGAACTCGGGCCGGCGATCGAAGGGGCAGCTAAGTTCGACCGCAAAATCGTCATCGAGCAAGGTGTGGGCGGAAACAAAGACAAAGCGCGCGAGATCGAATGCTCCGTCCTGGGCAACGACGACCCCGCCGCCTCGCTCCCCGGCGAGATCGTTCCAATCAAAGAGTTCTATGATTACGATGCTAAATACCTTGACGAGGGCTCGCAGCTGATCATCCCCGCGAAGCTGACGAAATCAGAAACGAAGAAAGTGCAGGAACTCGCCGTTCGCGCCTTCAAAGCCGTCGACTGCTCTGGCCTTGCGCGCGTCGATTTCCTCATGGACCCGAAGACGCGCAAGATCTATCTCAATGAGATCAACACGATGCCCGGCTTCACGGCGATCAGCATGTATCCCAAGCTGTGGGCGGCTTCTGGCCTGGAGTATTCAGACCTAATCGATCGCCTCATTCAACTCGGCATCGATCGGCACGCCGATAAAAAGAAGAACCAGTACAGCCGGTGAGGCAAGATGAATCGCAGAGACTTTCTAAGATATTCGGCTGCCACAGCGGCGCTGCGCGCAACCCGGCGTGCTTCGGGTCTGAGTAAGACCTCCCCGGAAATTGCTTTTACCTTTGACGATCCAAAGACCGACAGCGACGCCGGACTGACTTGGCGAGAAGTAAACGACAGAATGTTGTCGGCTCTGGCCAAGCAGAACGTGAAAGCCATCCTCTTCGTTTGCGGCAAGCGCGTTGATAGCGCCCCGGGCGCAGACCTCATCTCTGAGTGGAATGGTACCGGCCATCTCATCGGGAGTCATTCGTACTCGCATTTGAACTTCAATGAGAGTCCTGATGCTTCCAATACCGGCGGAGTCACTCTTGATCAATTCCAATCGGACGCGCTGAAGAATGAGCCGCTCATCCGAGGTTATCGGAACTTTCGGCATCTGTTTCGCTATCCGTTCTTCAAAGAAGGTGACACCGCCGAGAAACGAGATGGCATGCGTTCTTTCCTGCGGGAGCATGGTTACCGCATCGGACGCGCCACGATTGACGCTTCCGATTGGGCAATTGATGCGCGGATGACGAAAAAAAACAACACCGCGCACGCTGATCTAACCGGCTACCGTGACTTCTACCTCGAGCATATCTGGCAGCGTGCCCAGTATTACGATTCATTGGTTTCGCGGTTGATGTTGGCTCCCGTCCGTCACACCGTACTTCTGCACCACAACGCTTTAAACGCGCTCTTCCTCTCGGATCTGATGGCAATGTTCCGCAGTAAAGGATGGACCCTTGTTGACGCGGAATATGCTTATCAGGATGCGATCTATGACCGGCAGCCCAAGACGCTACCGGCAGGAGAGAGCCTGGTCTGGGCCTTGGCCAAAGAGTCAGGAAAATTCGAAAAAGAACTGCGCTATCCGGGCGAGGACGACATCTACGAGAATCCACGTATGGATGCGCTCAAGTTATAGCTTCTTCACCCGACATAGAGGGTAGTAATAGTGTGACCAATCTTCTGACACACCTGGAGGGATGTCATGCTGAGCGCAGTCGGAGTGCAGCGAAGCGGAACTCCCGCGGAGTCGAAGCATCCCTACCCGCGAACAACTGCCGCGGAGGGTGCTCGGAATGTCAGTTGAGTAAAGGCGTGACCCTTGGGCTGCGTCGATTCCGCAACCTTAGTGTTTCTGCACTTCGCAAACAAAGCTTCCCGCGTCATTCGTATCACCTGTGCCCTCGTACTTTGCTGCCTGCGGATACGGGCATAACGGACGGGTCATCTTCGCCTGCGAGCGATCGTGGCCTTCGTATTTCGAGGCAATGATCATGCCCGGCGCTTTACCTTTCTCAACCCACTTCTCCAGCGATGCGTCGACGCTGTGCGCCGGATCGTCAAAATTCAATTCACCAACCTGCCCGAATGCGTCCGGTCCCGGACCACCTTCGCAATGCTGCACACCGGGCGCCATATAGAGCCGCACGAACGAGTCGGCATCTTTTTGTCCCATCGCCGTGATGACGCTCTGATAATAGTCGACTGTGTTGAGCGCGCTTATCGCCGGATCATTCCATCCGTGATAGATGATCAACTTGCCGCCCCGTGCTTTAAACGGCTTCAGGTCGGCATTAGTTGCATTCAACGCCTCGGCTGTTTTTTCAGTCGCTGCCTTCAATCCCGTATCGACGTTGAATGTTTTCACGTCCCAGTCGGGCTTCTCGTAAACGAAATCAGAGAAAAACCCATGGCCGAACGCAGCCATCAAGCTTTTCGCTGGAGCAGGACCGGTGATCCAGAGTCCCCATCCGCCCTGTCCTTCCTCTGCGCCCGGCAGATATCCAGGGAATACGATGTGTCCAGAGGAATCCGGAGTCCCGGCATACAGTTTCTTCAGAGTGACAACCTGCGGGGCTGTCAGGCACTTGTCAGAGTCTTCGGCCTTGCACTGAATCGTAGCCGGATCGAAGTGGCACTGGCGAGGATCGTTCAAGATCCCATCACGCACTCCATCGAGTTGATCGCAAGTCGCGTTCACCGCAGCCGCGATTGTCGGAATCTTTGCTGGCGGAATAAAACTCGCCGCGTCGGATGTGAGCGCCTGCGTGTCGTACGCAGCCGTCGTCAGCAGCGGTGTCCAATTGTTGGCCGGGGCCCCGGCGAGAATCCCGTCGTAGTCTTCCGGATAGCGCTGCGCCTCCATCAGTGCCTCACGGCCACCATCAGAGCATCCGGCAAAGTACGACCTCTGCGGTGCCTTGGAGTAATAAGCCTGCACCAGCGCCTTTGCGACGCGCGTCATTTCGTGAATGCCACGATGGCCGAAGTCGATGACCTTCTCCGGATGTCCTAATGCCCAGGCCGCATCGATTGGAGAGCCGGTGTGGCCGGTGTCAGTCGCAGTTGCGGTGTATCCGTGCTTGACCGCGTTGCCAAGTTGCATGTCATCGATCAGCCCCGCGAATCCGCCGTTTCCAATTCCTTGCAGCTTTCCATTCCATCCGGAAGCGGGCAGCCACACTTCGAGCTTGATATCGGAATCCGCAGTCGGCTTGGCTTCCGCAACTACGCGACAGAATGCAGGCAGACTCTTGTACAGCGCGGATAGATCCATTCCGCTGAAGGGCGCAGCGGGCCCGTTAAACGTTCCAGCCGCTACCGTTTGCGCAAGCGTGATGCTGCTGTCCGGAATCTTCAATGCAGAGAGCTTCTCGCATGCATCTTGACCATAGGCGCCCACACTTGTGCACACCAGAAGGGCGACAACTCCAAATCCGAACGATCTCCCGTATAACATTAATCCTCCAGAAAGAACGCTCTTCACTACTGTCCAGCGGATTTTTCCATGAACGCCGCTTGATCAGCCTTCATCTTCTTCAAGCCATCCATCGGAAGATAGACCATGTGCCCGGCGTCATACGTCGCAAACGAAATGTTGTCGCGATACTTCTGCGGAAGGTTCAGGTGGTCAACCGTATAGTTCGCCGCGTGATACGGCGTGGCTAGGTCGTAGTAGCCCTCCATAACAAGGATCTTTAAATATGGATTCTTCACAATCGCTTGCCGCATCGCCGTGGCCGTGTCGGGGAATCCCTGGATCGCTGAGCCCCAATCCCACGTATCGCCCCCTGGACCACCGCGCGGCGCACGCACGTTGTAGGGCATATCGACCTTGTATCCGAGTTCTGTTCGTAGATAGTTGTTGAACACCGAAGTGAATGGAGGCTGAGTCGCCGATCCGGTCGGATCGTAAAACGGCGTGTCGAGCAGTCCGTTCGGATCGGGCCCGGTATACCGACCATCGAGACGTCCCACGCGTACCTTCTGATCAATCAAGAGATAGTGCGTGAACTTGGGGACATTCACGCGCAGGTTCGCTTCGTCGATGACTTGCTTGCTCAGTCCGGTGAAGTGCGCCAGTTGGTCGATGATATTCTGGCGCTCCTGCGGAGTCAGCGCGTCTCCTTTATCCAGTGCGTGTTCGTATTCCGTCGAGGCCCATTGTTCAGCCTGGAGGCGGGCGCGGTTCATATCCTGTGCTAAATCAGGCGCAAGCTTGTGATGATAGCCCGCAATCATCGTGAATGTCGGGATCAGGAACACATACGGCTGATCGTTCGTGGGATTATCTTCGAGAGTCTCGAAGTTCAGGACGGTAGAGAGCAGCGTGATTCCGTTAAATGAAATGCCACGATCGGCCAAGTATCCAGCAATTCCCGCCGCACGTGTAGTTCCGTAGCTTTCGCCTAGGATGTAAAGAGGAGATGACCAACGCTCGTTGCGGCTGATGTAGAGGCGTATGAATTCGCTGAAAGCCTCGATGTCTCCTTTCACGCCCCAGAACTTCTTGAACATCTCTTGATCGGCGGCGCGGCTGAATCCCGTGCCGATCGCGTCGATCAATACCAAATCACTTTTGTCGAGCAGCGTGTAGGGATTGTCTTCGATCCGGTAGGGAGACGGTGGCATGAATCCATCCGGTTTCAAGACAACTCGACGTGGGCCAAGTGCTCCCATGTGCAGCCAGATCGACGCCGAGCCAGGGCCGCCGTTAAAGGCAAACGTCAATGGCCGTTTCGCCGCGTCTTGCCCGTCAAGCGTGTAGGCTACATAGAACATTTCCGCTTCAATCTTGCCGTCATCGCGCTTGATCGGTAGCCGTCCTGCGGTTGCCGTATACTTGAGCGCCTTGCCGTCGATCGTGATCTGATGATGCGTCACGACCGGCGATAACTCGGTCATGTCGTAGCGTTCTTCTTTCTCTTTTGGCGTTTCTTTGTCGCTCGCAACTTCGCGAATCGCCGGTTTCTCCTCGGTCGGAGTCGGGGGCTTGGCGCCGGGTTCGCCAGGCTTCTCGGCGGGCTGCGCCGCGGTTTGCTTCTTGTTCGCTGGAGGTTTCGGAGTTTCCGTCTGTTGCGCCAAGACGGAGCCCACCGCGAAGACAAGGCACACAATCATTTCAAAGCAGGAAAGGAAGCTTCTTCTCATTTCGATCCCCGGAAGACTTTCGAATAGCCAGAATTGCTGGACATTTTCAGGTGCGGGGAATTGTACACCTCAATAAATCGTGGTGCGCAATTACTGCGAACTTGTGCGGGTCGCTTCGCCGAATCAGTTGCACCAAAAGAGTTGTCCGACTTCTCGGCGAACTCTGCGGAATTTTTTCGCGCTCTCGGCGGTGAGCTTTTCTCATGCTGAGCTATACTCATTGGACACTTTCCGTTACTGCGCGCAACCGGAGGCGGGCATGCTCAAGAAGTTTCTTCTGATATTTGCATCGATGGCATTGGCCGCTTCAGTCTCGGCACAGGATGCTCCGGCCGGCAACTCGGCGCCTCCACCTGCGCCTCGGCGTGGAGGCATTCCGCCTTGCCTGCGTCAGGCGGGCGTGTCGGTGTCGACGTATGAGCAACTGCGGTCCATCGCAGAAAATGCACGCCTGGAGGTGGTGAACGCCTGCTTAAACGATTCTCTGAACGCCCAGCAAAGGCGGCAGCAACTCGAAAGCATTCATGTAAGTGCGCACCAAAAGATGGAAGAGGTGGTCACGCCAGCGGAGCGAAGAGCTTTCGTTGCCTGTCGTCAGCGTCACGGAGAGCGGGGCAATGTCGAGTGGTTCGAGCGACCAGGCGGCGGTTGCGGAGCTCGCGGCGGTGCCGCACGTGCTCCGGCTCCGAATGAAGGTGCTCCAAAGGAAAACGAATAAAACAACACCGCTCCGCCATCGAAGGATGCAGCGCCTCAGAGCAATGAATCCTCACCCCGAACCAATTAACTTCTGAATGCGGCGTGCATACGCGTGCTCATGCACGCCTCTAACTGTCGAGGAGAAGCGGGCACGGCGCGAATCTTTCGAGATGAACTTAGGGACGTTGGCGCGCTTCCGCGGCTAAACCCCTCTCACTCGCAGGAGAGCGACGCGGGGGCAGAGGCTGCGATCCAACCGGTGGTCGATGTTCGATAGTGCCGATGACGGGCAGTTCGTCTAACCCGTTAGCATAGGCGAACGAAGCTACACTCTGCTCTCCGCACATGCGATCGATCATTCGCTGCTGCCGTGCACTCAACACGGCATGAGGAAGAATGGGAAAATTGCGAAACATCCACAACAAGTAAAGCCGCTGTAATAAAGTCGGCATTACGTAACGCGGACCAAGGGGAGTCTGCACTCGCACCACCCCGGCCGCCAGTTTCTCTATCCACATAACTGGGCCCGCCTGAGCTTTCTGATTTGGCCAGAGCAATTCTAGGGCCGCCATTATTGCACCACCCCCGATGCAATGGGAAGCCTTTTTTCACAGCATAGCAGAGAATTATTGGCAAAACCCGCACGGAGATTCCCTGGTCTGGGAAAAAATGGGAAAAAGAGAGTTCGGATATGGGCCAATACCTCTTGCAGGGGGAATTGCGTTAAATGGCCCGTCAGACGGCGACTTCGGGAAGGATGTCCATGCGGCGGATCTGGGCCGCCACTCCGTAGTCGGATCCCTTTTCTTCGACCCGGACGACCGTCGCTTGGCAGCAAACCCAGTACTTCTCTCCCGAGGTCAATTCGGGCGGGAGGATTAAAACTAGCTCAACTTCCGTACCCTTCTCCATTTTGGAGTCGGTGTACAGAAACACGCCATTGGCGCTGACGTCGCGGGTTTGGGCGGTATGGTCCTTGCCTTCGGCGGTTCGAACGCGCGTAGAAACGCGAGTCTTGATGCGGGTTCCGGCGCGGCGCTCGGTCTCGGCCTTCATAGCAGGTAAAAGTGCCCACCTACTCTACACCAAAAGCCAATGATTGGATGTGGGATTCCGGGCTCCCGTGAATGCGGGAGCCCAGAATGGAACGAGGGGGATTAGATTACGGGGCGCTTGGCGCGGGCTGCTGGCACGACCAGAGCCTGCTCCATTGTCGGTACGTTAGTTCCGCGCAGCTTGGCTTCGATTTCGTGGAGCTTGTCCGTCTGCTCGGTCTCGTAATAGGCTTGGACGAGCAGTTCCATCGTGAAGGGGTTGTCCTGATCTTCTTCAAGATGGGCGACCGCATCCTGGTACTTCTTCTGATCCATCAGCAGCGTTCCCGCGGCTCCCTGGTAGGAGCTTTGAATAACCCGGTTACGGCTGCCGTGGGCCATGCCTTCGAGTTGCTGGAGCGATTTCTCGGCCATCGGTTCGTTGCCTGCACGGAATGCATGGATGACACGATTGCGCAGGATCCGCGAGAGTTCCTCGTCGCGATCCGATTGCGAGATCGTCGAGCGGTGGCCCAACGATTCTTCCGCGAGCTTCAGGTGCTTTAGGGCAACGTTGTCGTCGGCCTGGTATTCGGCCATGTGGCGGAGCGCCTGCGCTTCCTGCAGGTCGTGCTCCTTGTTGTGTGCCGTTGTTGCGACGTCGAGGAACTCCTTGTCAGCTTCGGCGTAGTTGCCGTCACGAACATAGGTCATCGCCTTCTGCATTTCGTAATTCACGCGATCAGCTTCGTTGTGGGCGAAGCGGATGGCCTTGTCGTATTCAGCGCGGGCTTGCTCCTGATTACCCATCAGAGCGTAAGTATCGGCGATGCCGATCTGCGAGCTAACGAAATCAGGATCCATCTTGAGCGCGGCTCGGTAATGCGCGAGAGCGCTATCAAAGTCTCCAGCCATGCGCTTGAGTTCGCCGAAGGAGTCCTGCGGATTCGGTTCCTTTGGCAGCAGGGCAACGTAGCGATCCATCGCGACGAAAGCCTTGTCGAACTCGCGATTGCGGGCCTCAACGTAAGCGAGATCGTTGAGGGCAGCGGGAAAGTTCTTATCGATCGCGAGCGCCTTCTGCATCATTTTCAGCGCCTGGTCGTTGCCGTTTTCTGCCATCAGCCAGTTGCCCGCGAGATAGAGCAGGTGCTTGTCGCGGGGATACATCTCGAGCATGTCGTTCATGGCGGTGATGCCGCCGAGGAAGTCGCCTTCCTGCACCTTCGCGACCCATGCAACCATTAATTGCTCGCCAGGAGTTGTCTTGGGCGCCAGTTCTTTTGCCTTCGCGCGGGCGGCACTGATTTCCTGCGGGTCTCCGCTATTAAAAGCAATCCAAGCCCACGCGACGGCGAGTTTGGGATCTTCCTTCACCGCGGCGCGCCAGTCTTCGTTGCAGCGCTCGAGGTAGAGATTCTCGTAATCTTCCATGCCCTTGGCGTAAAGCTCGCGGGCTTTGGCCGAGGTAGTCGTGATCGGCATCTCGGTGGTCTGACTCTTCACGTGATGCGCGAAAAGCGGCGCAGCCAGCGACAACCCGAGAGCGAGAACAGCGCATGCTTTTGAAGCAAAAGTACAGCGCATCAGGGATCTCCGGAACAGAGCTTTATTGGGGAGGGATAACTACTGGAAAGGTAACATCGGCGTTTCAGGAGGGCGAGGTGACGAAAGGCGAGGGCATTAAGTCATTTAATCATTTAGGCATTGAGTCATTTAGGCATTGAGTCATTGGGTGATTTGTCTTCCGTTTGGGAATTGACGTTTTTTGAGTTCCTGCTTCTGAGGGGATTGAGTTCCATTCTGGGACGATATTACTAATCGGTAAAACCCCCTCCCCTCCCATCTCTGGAATCAGAGAGTTAGCGGGAAATCTCGAAATAATCGATGGGGGACAATCACTTGCGGGCAAAATATTGATTTCAAAGAGCTTGGCGCCAAGACCTACGCTGGCGCGTTGGCGGATGATGAGCCGAGTTATCCGTGGAAGGCAAGGTCAGATGTCACATCCAGTTGTGGATATTCTGAAGGCAGGTTTCAACGTTCGGAGTTCCGTCAGGTTCCAAGAAAGATGAGTGACAGTGGTATTTGCGCTCATCGAGAGATTTCGACTCTAAAGGGATCTCTGGGGAACTGAGCGCAAGAGAGGCCGGACGTACCGGCGACTGTCACGCACGTTATCCCGGGTTAGATTTACTGCGATGTCGTCGTATCGTACGGCCAGTAATAACGGTTGCGGAGCAGGCCGTATTCGTTCACCGGACGGTCATCTTCGAGGACGGGAGCGTTTTTGTCCAGGTTAATCAGGAAGTCGATTGGAATTTCACGTTTCAGGAGCAGCGTGAACTGCTCCTCCGCAGTCGGAAATGGTCCCCACTCTGTGAAATCAGCAGCGGCGCTCGGTGGCATGCGCCTAGCCAACTCAGACGCCGAGAGGTTGGGGATAGGTCGCGAGCTAGCCAGGTAGTGAACACCCCACCCTTCGAAGGAACTGAAGGCACGAACATAGGGGAAGGACTCCTTCAAGGCGCGGGTAACCGCTGAGGCTGTTGTCCGGTCGCCAACCGCAAACCATTGCTGCAGGATTCCGTCGGGCCGCAGGCGCTTCTTCGCAGTCGCATAAAATTCGCGCGAGTAGAGCAAACTCGAACCGGCAGTGCCGATCGGCGGTGGCGGATCAATCATGATCGCATCGTATTGGCCGGTGGAGCGTTCCAGAAAACGCCGGCCGTCATCGATGACGACATGAGACCGCGGCGACTTCAATAAAGTCGGACCGTCGGAATGGAAGTAGCCGAACAGCTGGGGGACGCTCGGGACCAATTCCACGGCTGTGGAATCGATTCCCCACGACAACATGGAACGATAAGTCGTCCCCATGCCAAAGCAAACGACCAGGGCATTCTGCGGTGGACGATCGAGAAAAGCCAGCGGCAAGGCGGCCATCGCTTTGGTGACCGGCTTCAGAACCGTCATGCTGATGCCATTGACGTAAAGTTGGCGGTCTATACCGCTCCCGGCAGCCATGACCGTTGCCGTGTTGTCACGTCGAACCTCGGCTCCGGGAAAATGGTGTATGTAGCTTCGGGTCCAGACGATCAACCAGCACGAAGTTAAGACAATCGCCATCGCGCCCGCCACCGAGTAAGCGCGGAAATGCTTGGCCGGTGCGGTTTGGCGCGCGAACATGAACAACAAACCGATCAGCAGCCAGGGAAGAGCGAGCGCCACCAAAGCGTACCGCTCATCGAGGTATGGCAACAGCCCAAAACCGGCGACCAACGGACCGAGAATGCAGCCCGCAACATTCACGGCATAACCGACACCCGCCCGGTTCGGATCGCCTTCCGCGAAGCGATCGACAAGCCGCGGAGTTAGAAACCCAAGCAAGGCACTGAACAGCCCGATCCCCAGGGACACCCGCAGCATCGGGGAAAGGGCCACACGCTTATCGGCGCTCAGCAGAGGAATGAGTGCGGCAAACCAGACGAGAAGCCAGATCAGGCTCCACTCGCTACTGTGCCGCCGACTCCACCAGCGGTAGATGCTGGACCCGATGAAGGTTGCGAGCAAGTAAACCGCGAGGATGAGGGCGAATGAGTAGACGAACGTGCCGAGGTAAATCGTGAACAATCTCGTCCAGACTACCTCCAGCCCCATGCTGGTGAGCCCTGTGGCAAACAGCAGCCATAGCATGGGCTTCGCCAACAAACCGTGCGAGGTGACAGGAGAAGAGACTGCCGGGATATCAGGCTCGCCACTAGTTTCTGCACTATCGCGATTGATGCCTGCGTTTGGAGTTTGCGTGCCAGCGAGAACGAAGGCTGCGCCGGAGATTCCGACATTGAACAGCATGGCAGTACGCAACGTGCCGGAAAAACCCCAGAGTTCGATGAGTAGCAAAGGAATGAACGAACCCGCCACGGCTCCAAGTACGTTCGCTAGATAGAGAAAGCTGAACGAGCGCTGCGATTCCAGTCGGCTGTCGCGGCGAATCGCAAACATGCCCAGCGGGATCGTTGCGCCCATGCAAGCGCACCAAGGAACCAGCGTGCACGCCATCCAAAGCCCGGCTGCAATGTAGTATCCGCTCGAGGACAGCGCGAGGCTCGATCCGAGATGCTCAAGCACGACGCGCCCGGTGTGTAATTCAATGGGAACGAGAAGGGCCGAGCAGGCGATCAGAATTTCCGCCACGCTATAAAGACGCAGTGCCGGAAAACTGATACGTTGCGCGTATTTGTGAATTAAGCGTCCAGCGGCCCAGGAACCGACGCCCAATCCTGCCATGAAAGTCGACAGTACGATCGATATCAGGGGAGTGGTGATACCAAACTGCGCCATGGCCAGGCGAAGCCAGATTAGCTCGTAGAGGATACTGCAGAAGCCAGAGACGAAGAAAAAGGAGAAATACCAGGCCAGTCCAATGTTTTTGCCTGATCTTGCCTCGGGTATCTCCGGTCGTACCTCGGCGGAAGGAACTTTCACTACTGCAGGCATTGTTCCAGTGCTCAACCTGTCCACTCCTTGCGCCAAAAAAGGCGAAACAGCTTCAAGTTTCGCAGACGAAATCAAGCGACGGAGCAGATAAAGCGGCAACCGCAGTGACGAAAGTCATGCGGCTTTACCTGCGGCCGGAAATAATGACTTTTTGGAAAAACAAAAGCCCCTGCCGAGGCAAGGGCTAGATTGAGACCCTTCAAAGCTGCTTAGAACTTGAAGACGGCGGACAGCTGGATGCCGCGGGGGCCGCCGCCACCGATGAAGGGGTTGCCGATTCCCACATCGCCGGTTGCGGTGATGGGCAGAGAACCTACCGTGACTTCGTGATTTCCAGCGGCATTGGCGAACGCGCCGGTGTAGCCAGCGTCCGCGATGAATGCCGGCAGCAGCGGGTTGGCGAAGTTCGGGTGGTTAATGATGTTGAATATGTCCACGCCGAGTTTCATGCTCACGCGCTCGGTGAGGTTGGTCTTCTTGTACAGCGAGAAGTTCCACTCCTTGAAGGTCGGACCGCTGAGCGAGTTGCGTCCCATGTTGCCAAAGTGACGTGTACCGATCGTGCAGTCGGAGGCAGTGCCCGTCGCCGGAACGGCAACACTACACGGAATGGCGAAGGAGCTCAGGTCGAGGTAGTTATACGGATCGCGCTTGTGATAAACGACCGGTCCGACAACATCGGGACGGTCAAAAGCATTACCACTACCGCTGTAGTCATCCCAGAAGTTGTAATTGAGGTGGAACGGCTGCCCACTCTGGAGAGTGAGAATGCTGTTGACACCCCAACCGTTCTTCAACTTCTGCATGCTGCCACCGCGATTCGGCAGTTCGTAGCCGAAGTTCCAGGTGAAGCGGTGCGGGATGTTGAAGCTGGAGGGACCGTATTCTAGCCATGGCCGCGTACTGTCGTTCGGCTGGGCCTCGTTCGGTTCGAAGTCTTCGCCATCGCTTGAGTTGTCCAGCGACTTCGACCAGACATAGTTCACGACGGAAGTAATGCCCTTCCAACCGGTGATGCGGTAGCTGACCTGGAGTGCGTTGTAGTTCGATTTGCCGGTGGAGTTCTCCTGGAGCACGTAATATGCGCCGTAGGGATTGCCGTTCAACGGACGAGCTGCGGTTCCGAAGTCATTGATACAGCCGCAAGCGACGTCGGCTGCGTTGATCTGCGCCTCGCTGGGCTGGCCGATGTCGAAAAAGCGCCACAGGCGATGTCCCTGAGATCCAACGTAGCTGACCTGAATCGCCGACTTGCTGGTGATCTGCTGCTGGATGTTCAGGTTGAAGTTCTCCATGTACGGCGTCTTGATGTTGCGGTCGAAGGCGAACACGTCGCACTCATAACCGCAGGTCGTCGTAGGCTGGAAGACTGGGGCTCCAGGGGTAATCGGTCCGCCGACCACACCCGTTGAAAGAATGGCTTGAGGGCCAAAGTTGTTGTACGCCGGGCCGGGATCGAAGTAGGGCGCGTAGGGCAAGTGGCCGAGTACCATATCTTGCGAGAACGCGTCGTAGAACATTCCCCATCCAGCACGAACCACTGTCTTTCCTTTACCGGTAACATCCCACGCCACACTCACGCGGGGCGCAAAATCCTTCTTGTCCGGATTGTAAAGGGAACTAAGACCGGGCTGACCGACCTGGGTCAGAGTGAAGGTTCCGGTTCCAGGCGCAGGCGAGACGCTTGTGATGTTGCTTAGCAAGTTGTTCTTTTCGCCCACCACACCGAAGTAGTCGTAGCGAAGTCCGAGATTGATTGTGAGGCGCTGCGTCGCACGAAAGCTATCCTGAACGTAGAATCCGACACTGTTTTCGTGTGTGTGGCGCACGGTGTTGCCGAAGTATTGAAAGCCCCCGTCGACATTCCCATTCAGAAAATCGGTGATTGGGTCTCCCGCGGCATTTCCCGAGCCGTCAAACTTCAACCGTCCGCGGAAATATTTGTCGAAGTACTGCTGAATCGAAGTGCGATAGAAGTTGGCACCGAACTTCAAGTCGTGCTTGTTGATCTTCCACGAGAAGTTGTCGAGCACTTGGTTGTTGGAGTCGAAGCGGTGGCGCGGGACGCTGCTGGTCGAACCGAGCTGGGCGAATCCACTGACGAGAACAATCGGCATGCCGGAGTCAGATGGCCCGCCGTTGCAGAGGGCCGTGGTGGTAGCAGCGCAAAGACCAATCGAGC
Organism: Candidatus Sulfotelmatobacter sp.; assembly: GCA_035264195.1. Lineage (GTDB taxonomy): Bacteria > Acidobacteriota > Terriglobia > Terriglobales > Acidobacteriaceae > Sulfotelmatobacter. The sequence goes on from DATFQQ010000177.1 coordinate 50,776, forward strand.
TAGGACTGAAACCTTGATCGGCCGGGAAGAAACCTTCTGCAAAACGATTCCATCCGTAGCGGAGTTCGTTGACCTTGTTCGACCCTATCGTGTGGGTATAGGACAACGAGACCAACTGTACGCGCGTCGGCGTAAATGTGTTGAATCCCGGCAACTGGCCACCGCTGGCCGTCAAAGCGAGCGGAAACGACTGGACGCTGTCGCCAAAGAAATAACGGCCAGTCAGAACGTTGCTGGCATTGAAGTTTTGATCGATCTTGGCGATGAAGCTGGTCAGATCGTTGAACGAAGGAGAAACAACGGAAGCCTGTCCGTTGGGTAGGTTCGGAGCGGGCCACGGGTTACGCGCAAGAAGCAAAGCAATGACCGGATTACTGGCATCGGCGGGCATCAACTGGCCGTTCGGACCTGAACCCGTATTGGGAACATTCGCGATGGTGACGACTCCCACCGGTTCGCGCTGTCCTTCGTAGTCTGCATAGAAAAAGGTCTTGTCCTTGACGATAGGTCCGCCGAGTGATGCCCCGAACTGATTGTTGTGAAACTGAGCCTTCGGCTGGCTGGCGATGTTGAAGTAGTTGCGGGCATCCAGGGCGCTGTTGCGGAAGTATTCGGCCGCGCTGCCATGGAGCGCGTTGGTACCGCTCTTGGTGACGATGTTAACCACTCCGCCCGAGTTCCGGCCGTATTCCGGCTCGAAGTTCGAGAGCACATTGGCTTCAGCGACTGCATCGATGGGCAGAATTGTCGACGGCGTTCCGAACACGCCCGCCTGATTGATAGCCGGGTCGTTGCGGTAGCCGTCGTTCATGTCGGTTCCATCGAGCAAATAGTTGTTCGAGCGGCCGCGAGCGCCGTTCATGCTGAACTCACCGTAGGATCCCGGAGAGTCAGAGATCTGATCGGGCGACCCGGCGACGCCGGGATTCATGTAGATGAGCTTGGTGTAGTCGCGTCCGTTGACCGGCATGTCTTCGACGGTTTGAGCGGTCAATACGCCGCCGAGGGTGTTCGTCGTTGTTTCAACGATCGGCAACTGGTCGGCAGAGACTTCAACTCTGGTGGAGACCTCGCCCGTCTTTAAGGCGGCGTCGACGCGGCGCTCGGTAGCGACGTCGACCGCTACGCCGGTCGCGACGAAGGTCTGGAACCCGGTCTGGCTAACCGTCACCGTGTACGTGCCAATGGGCAATTCGGGCAGCGAGTAGCTGCCGTCGCCGCTGCTTTCGGTGGCGCGCTCCAGGCCTGTGCCTGCGTTCTTAACGGTGACTTTCGCCCCCGCGACAACGGCTCCCGAGGGATCGGTCACAGTTCCGAGGATGGTTCCGCGGAAGGTCTGGGCCGACAGGGTCACGGCAGCCAGAAGAAGAAACACCAAGAAAATGCGCGCTCTCATTTGGTCTCCTTACAACGATTCGGTTTTTAGGGGAGCGATGGTTCTCGCGGGGGTTCAGGCGTCGTAGCTCTGGGAAGCTTGCAATTCCTTGCACACGAAAGGGATGCGCAGCCCCACCCGCAAGTCAGCTAAGTCACATTAACCAAAGTTCGCGGCGAGAGTCAACCAAGAGTTGTCGATGGTTACCATAGATTTTACGGGTGGGGCCCATCAGCACTTGGCAATTGGCATTTGGCCATGAAGCCGCTTATGTGCTCTACGGGGACTTTCTCAGAACTGGCAGGTCCAAGTGCCAAGTGCTAAATGCCAATTGCTGGTTTTAGAACGTGAAGGCTACGCCGCCGCGGACGGAGCGGGCTGAGTCGACAAGGTAAACCGTCTGGCCGTCATTGCCGACAACAGGGACGTATCCCTGGGCCAGGAGGTTGCGGATGTCGATCAACGCCTCCATGCGGCCGCCGAGGCTTGGGATGGGCTGCCTTATAAAGATGTTCAGATACGGGTCACTTTGGCCGGGGGAAGAATTGAACATATCGACCGGCGTGAGGGATGTCCGATTAACCCAGCGATAGGAGGCGATCCAGCGCGTGTGGGTGCGAGGGGTAATGCCGCTCAGTTTGGCTGCTAAGGCATGCCGCCGCTGAGTGGAGATCCACTGCGATGCCAGCGGTAGAGGCACATCGGGACGAGAAAGATCGAGCGCACCGCCGAAGCCGTAATCGAGCGTAGCGGTCAAGTCCGATGCGAACTTGTGTTGCAGCACCAGCCGCACACCGTTAGTGTCTAGACTGCGTCCCGCATAGCTAAAAGTTCCGGAATTAATGTCAGGCAATAGGAATCCGCCAGCCGCGGTGACTTCTCCGACGCCTGTGAGCGCCGGGTCGGCCACGCGATCGGAGAAGACGGCAGCCTGAAAGTTAGTGTTCTTGACCCGATGCGAAAGGCTGAGTTCGTGATGATGCGCGCTCTCGAGTTTGGGCGAGAAACCAAGCAGGCTCACACGCGGATTCGATTCGCTCATATCTGCCGGCGCGGAATCAAAACCTTTCTCGGCCCGCGTATCCGGGCGAGAAGTACTGTATTGGTATTCGACAACGGTGTTGGGCGACAGATGAAAGTCAGCGGATCCGAAGGGGCGAAACGCGTTCAGGTGGCCGAGGAACTGGACTGCCTGTAACTCGCTGCCGAACTTGAGTTCGAGGACATCGCCGATCGCGAAGTCGTCACTCGCCGAGAGCGCGATGGCCTGCAGCGCTGCGTTGTGCAGATTCGGATCAGACGGAGCGAACCGGCTTACGGTCAGAGCGACAGTTGGCTCTGAGCCGTTCGGCAGACGACGAGAATAGCGGGTGCGGAGAACGGCCGCTGGCAGGCTCTCGCCGTATCCAACGTTGCCACTGAAGGCCAGTTGGCCGGTTGAGAAGATGGAGCGCTCGAGCGTGAACCCCGTGCTTACGTCTGCTCCCGTGCCGTATCCGCCGGCGGCGGAACCAGCCAGGAAAGAAAGCGATCCGCTGAATTCGTGATCCTGCTTTTCGGGAGCGTTGAGATCGTCGAAAATACGAAGGATCGGCCGATTCGCGACAGAGCGCAGCGTCCACTTCCAATCGTCATCATTAGGTGCGCTGCGAATGGGCCCGAGTTGCATGACGTTGAGCAGCGTACTGAGGGTGATGTTGACGTTGAGACTGGCGCCAGGGCGAAGACCGACTCTCTCGCGCAGCGTGGGCAGAAACGATGGAGCCGAAACCTTGAGGGTGTAGAGCCCGGGGAGTAAGCCGGTGGCGGTGTAGTGGCCGGCCGCATCGGTGAAGACAGTGAAAGAGTGATTGGCTGAGCCGAGAATCTGCACCACGGCGCCCATCTGCGGGTCGCCGGACGCGCTACGCACATAGCCTGAGATCGCTCCCGGCCGTTCTCCGGCCCACATCGGAAGCGAGAGCCCAAACACAAATGCCCAAGTTGCGAGCTTGCTCAGCTTCAACTCTGCCCCACCCCCTGGGGGAATGCAGGGAGTTACTCTACTGCAAATACTACAGAAGGATCAACGGTCTGCTTGGAGACGTTGTCATTCACTTTGATCTGAATCTTATAAACACCGGGCTGCAGATTGGCAGCTTTAATTGACTTCTGCAGCGTCACCTGATCGCCGATGTTGCCCATGGTATCTGTATTGTCGACCTGCTGGACAATTTGCTTGTTGGTTGCGACGTTGGTGATGTCGTACTCGAAGGTGGCGGAAGGCTTATGAGTCTTCTCATCCACTCCCAGATTATAAACCTGCATCCAGAAATTTAGCTTCTGATCGTGGTCACGCTTGAAAGTGACCGGCTTGCCATCCGCGGAAGGTACTCGCGGACGAACCTTCATGGTGCCAATGACGAAGCTACCGCTCCCGATTGCCTTGGTGGGCACGGGTTCCATCTGATCGGCGAGGATCAGAGTTGAGGTGGCGAGCTTATCCTCAGAGAATTCGGGAACCACGATACTGCGGCTCCATACACCTTTGCGGTCGCCGTTGACGTCTTTTACCGCAACATTCAGTTTATAGCGGCCCGGGCGTAGCGGGAGTGCCTTCCAGTAGACCGAAGCGTTCTCCGCGGTGCGCGGAAGCAACTCGGCAGGAACGTCTACTTGAACCGTGTCCTCGAAGGTCTGCACGATCTTTCCGGTCAGCGTGGAGAGGCGGCCAAAGATGTTCACCGTTCCGCGTTGCACGCCTTCTTTGTTGACGAAGGTGATGTCGCGGTTCTTCATCTGGATCGTGATGGGCACCAGCACAGTGTCGGAGGTGACCTTCACGAAGTCGGAGCGCACGTCGAAAGGCATCGGATTGAGGATGACTTTCGAATTGACGGCTTCTTCGAGGTCGGTGAACTTAATCTTCGGGGCTTGCTGCAATTTCGCGAACTGCTCGAGACGATCGAATTCCTTGCTTTGGAGCATGGAACTCTGAGGACCAAGGCCCAAGCGCTCGATGCCGTTGCCATTGAAGCGCTGTGACTTGTTGGCCATGCCCATTTGCTCCCACATGGTGAGGCCGGCGTTCGGCGTCATCAGGAGAGCGTCTTTTTCGGAGCGGTCCATGGTCATGTGATATTCGCCGCACATGCAGGTGTCGACGAATTCGATGATGACTTCCTGGCCGATACCCTCAATGTAGCGATAGCGCCACTGTTCAAATGGGAACGTCGAAGTCTCGCCTCCACCTTCTTCCATGGGGCGCTCGTAGGTGCCGCCGGACGGATGCGATTCCACCTCGTCCGCCTTGCCGAAGACGATGTAGATGCGGCCACGATCGGTCTTCCATCCCGGGACGCCCGCGGCAAAGTGCTCGTTGGCGTAGGCAATGCGCTGGTAGTGCTCTTCTTTGAACTCGTTCTCTTCGGTGTCGGGCGTGGGATCGCGGCGCTGCCAGAAGGCTTCAATGAAGTTGTCGCGCTCTTCGTCGTTGGAGAGCTGCCGGAAAGCGGCGCGCTCTTCGTCAGTAATAATGTAGGCGACGTCTTCGTCGAGCCACTTCTTATAGGGTTTGCTCAATTCCTGCTTGAGGGCCTTGGCGTTCTTTTTGCGCTCTTTTTCGGTCACGGGGCGCTTCAGCGGATCGACGGCGTCGGCGGGCTGGGCCTGCGCGGCATCTTTGCTGTTCTTATCGGAGACCCTCTGGTCTTTTCCGCTTTGGTCCTGTTGAGCCTGGATTTCGTCTTTCGGCTGGGATGGTTTGGATTGCTCCTGGGCGTTGGCGGCGCAGGCCAAGACGCTCATGGAAGCGATCAGAGAAAACCAGAAAATAGTGCGATTAGAAGCTACCCGGAACATGAGAGGGACTCCTGCCAAGACAACCGTCGTCTCACTATTTTAGGCCCTAGACTACGCGAACGCAAGGCTAAGTCTTACCAGTAAAGCGACCAAAATCGCCCAATCGTATTATCGTAGGAAGCGGGGTTCGGCTACAGAGTTGCCTGCCGCAGTTTCCGGGGAGAGGATTGATTCATCATGGCGATCTTTGACGAAAAGCAAGAAGAACTGGAGCACTACGAGACCATGATGGGAGTGCCGCGGGGCCGTCTGGCGGTTACCATGGACACGATTACCGATGCCATGGCGTTGGTCGGGCAGCACGGAGTCTATTGTCAAAGCCAGCGCTGGCCGGGCAAGCCGGTCATGGATATTCAGATCATCATGAAGAACCTGACAGACGCCAAGGAATTGATCCAGAGCGTGATGGAGGAGTTGAAGAAATGAGTAGTATGGCCGCGGGCACTCCTGCCCGCGTCTCGTCCATCTTGATTGCAGGCAGACGCGGGCAAGGATGCCCGCGCCGCACTACCTTATCGAACAGTCGCTTGGATTTTTATTATGGTTTCACCGTCACCATCACGACGCCGTGGGACGGAACTCTCGCCGTGAACTTTCCCGACATTTTGCCCAGATCTTTATGCTGCCATAGGTCGTGCACCGAAACGGTGAGGCTGCCTGGGTAGCCGAGGTCTTCCCAGCGGGCGGTGATCTCTTGCTCGGAGCCACTGCGGTTTAAGAGCACGATATCGCGACTGCCATCTTTCAACTGCTTCGCCCAGACCTCGAGATCACCATTCTTTGCGACACGCTGACCTTGGCGGCCGAGCGGGTCTTGATCGACGGCGATGACCTCTTTGTTGGTGAGGATGTCGTGAATCTCCGGGCGCATGTCGCGCAAATCATTTCCCGCGATGAGCGGAGCCGCGAGGATCGCCCAAAGACTGAAGTGGGAGCGATATTCGGTATCGGTCATTCCGCCGTTGCCGACCTCAAGCATGTCGGGATCGTTCCAGTGTCCCGGCCCGGCGTAGGAATAAAGCGGTGCTTCCTGATCGATGATGGCGAGCACTCCGTTAGAGCAGCAGGTTCCGTCGGGCCATTTCTGTTGTTCTCCCCAGCGGTCCTGGATGTCGCCGGTGCTGCGCCACAAATTGCCGCCGACTTCTTTGCCCCAAAGCCAGGGCTTGGCGGTTCCCCACTCGCAGATGCTGAGCACGATGGGGCGTCCGGAGGCGTCGAGGGCCGCGCGGATGTTGGCGTAAGACGCCTTCGCATCTTGAGTGCTCGTGTGACACCAGTCGTACTTAAGATAATCGACGCCCCAGGCTGCGTACTGCACGGCGTCCTGATATTCGTGGCCGAGGCCGCCGGGACGGCCGGCGCACGTCTGTGATCCCGCGTCGGAGTAGACGCCGAATTTCAGTCCGAGCGAATGAATGTAGTCGCCGACGGCCTTCATGCCATGCGGAAAGCGCTGCGGGTCGGCGACGATGTTGGCGCCGGCATCGCGGCTTACTTGCCAGCAATCGTCGATGTTGACGTAAACGTAGCCGGCATCTTTCATGCCCGATTTCACCATGGCGTCGGCCATGCCTTTGATCATGTCTTCGCTGACGTTGCAGCCGAATTTGTTCCAGGAGTTCCATCCCATGGGCGGAGTGAGGGCGAGATTCGCGGACATCGCGGCGCGGTCTTGCGCGAAGGATAACGAGACGAAGAATGCGGCGACTAGACAGAATGCGCAAGTGAAACGGTTAATCTTCATGCGCAATGTTGTATCAGAAGATGTGGCGGGCGGGTATTGATTTGGGTGGACGCATCTTCGCTGACGGTTTGCTAACCGTCGGGAAGCGGCGAAAGAGTGCAGCCCACCGCGCCAAGCGGTGGGTACCAAACGGCACATAACCAAGCCCCGAAAAGGGGCGAAAGAAAAGGGAGACCGTAGAAATTCGATTTACAATGCTCGCCGAAATGCAAAAGCGATTTTTGTGAGGACTTATATGAGCAGACTTTTCTTTCGAGTGCGAAGCGGCGCCGGTTGTGCGTTTCTGTTGATGGCGTTCTCGTGGGCTCACGCGCAATCCTCGGTTGGTATTTTCGAGAATCACGGCGACGTCGGAACCGTATTGCACGCCGGGTCCGTGGACTACGATGCGGCGAAGCACACATACACGATCACGGGTAGCGGCGAGAATATGTGGTCGGTCGCCGACGCATTTCAATTTGCGTGGAAGAAGATGTCGGGGGACGTGACGCTGACCGCCGATATCAGCTTCCTGACGAAGACTGGCAACGAGCACAAGAAGGCAGCCCTGATGCTGCGGCAGAGTCTGGATGCGGACTCCGTCTATGCCGACGTTGCGCTGCACGCGAGCGGTTTGACCTCGCTCCAGTTCCGCGACGAGAAAGGCGCCATCACCTACCAGATTCAGTCGGATCGCACCGCTCCGAAGCGGCTGCGCATCGCCAAGCGCGGAGATTACGTCTACATGGCGTTGAGCGACGATGCTTCGGAAAAGCCTCAGCTTGCCGGAGGTTGGCTCCGCATTCCGCTGCAAGGAACGTTCTACGTGGGGCTGGGCGTCTGCTCCCATGACAAAGATGTGTCGGAGACAGCGGTCTTCTCGAACGTCGAATTGACGCAGCCTGCGACCTCGGCCGGTCAGCCTGTTCTCTACAGCACGCTCGAAACGATTTCGACCAATCCTGCAGACCGGCGGGTCACCTACATCCAACAAGGACGCTTCGAAGCTCCGAACTGGACGCGAGATGGCAAGGCCTTCCTGTTCAACCGCAATGGCCGCATCGAGCGCCTACCGGTCGAGGGCAATACATCGACGGTCATCGATACGGGATTTGCGAACCGCTGCAACAACGATCACGGCATTTCGCCGGATGCGATCGAGTTGGCCATCAGCGACAACTCGCAGGGAGATCACGAGTCACAGGTGTACATCGTGCCGATCGGCGGAGGCACGCCGCGAAAGATCACTGAGAAGTCTCCTTCGTACTGGCACGGCTGGTCGCCGGACGGAAAGACGCTTGCGTTTGTCGGCCAGCGCGACGGCGAGTTCGATATCTACGCGATTCCGGCTACGGGCGGTTCGGAGACGCGCCTCACCACGGCGAAGGGCCTGGATGATGGTCCGGAATATTCTCCGGATGGGAACTACATTTACTTCAACTCGGAGCGTACCGGACACATGCAGATCTGGCGCATGAAGGCCGACGGCAGCGAGCAGGAGCAGGTATTCTCCGACGATCTAAATAACTGGTTCCCGCACATTTCTCCGGACGGGCAGTGGATGGTATTTCTCACGTATGCGGCCGACGTGAAGGGACATCCGGAGAGTAAGGATGTGATGCTGCGGCTGATGTCCCTCAGCGACAAGAAGATTACGGTGCTGGCAAAGCTGTTCGGCGGACAAGGCACGATCAACGTTCCGTCGTGGTCGCCTGATAGCAAGAGGCTGGCGTTTGTGAGCTACATGATGGTGCCGGGGGAGTGATGCAAGCACGGGAAAGTGAGGTAGTTCCTTTCGTAATCTACGTTGTGGAACTCAGTGTTTCGGCCGGTGTCTATGGAGAATAGAGTCATGACATGAGGCCCATGCAGCCGATCCCGACGCGCCATGTTCTGGCATTTGGGATTTTAGGAATCTGTGGCTGGCTCGCGGTATTACTTCACTTCCAGAGTGTCAGTTATCTCGAGGGTGATCTGCTCTGGGTAGCTCCTCCTCCGCCAATTGCGTCTTTTCCGGAAGGGTTCCTGGTTATGCCGGGTGTGCTAGCCGGATTACCTCTTATCGCTCTCGGAGCAACACTCAACCATGAGTGGCTAACGCAGGCCGGTTTGGTGCTCGGAGCTGCCTTCTTCTGGTATTGCATCGGCTGGCAGCTGGACTGTATGCGCGGGCTCGTTCGAACTGACGAGCGACCTCGGATTGTCCGCTGGTACCTGTCGGCGCTGATCGTGGTCGGCATCATTCTATTGCCATTCGACATCCTTGCGGGCATCAACCTTGGGGTTCATTCGTGCGCGGTTGGAATACCACCATATTGGGCGGAACTGCTCGGCTACGCAATCGTGACCTTCTGGATCACAATCGGATGTTATTTCGGCTGGCTGCGATTTCGAGATTCGAGGAAGCAGAGATATTCTCTCATCTCGCTTAAGTGATCTAAAATCAATCGCAGAACCACATTACCCTTGCACCTTCTCGTCAAAATTTCGAACCGATCTTCAAGCGATGTCATCCTGAGCCCGGCGAAAGCCGGCTGAGGGACCCTACGAAGGATGACACACAGATGCAGCGGAGAAGACCGAGCAATGGCCATGACCGTAAACGATCCCTTCGACAGTGTCGAAAGCGGAACGTGTCGTAAGGTCGCTCGCGCCGGCTTCGCCGCCTCTTACGATGACATCGTTTTCGCATCAGGACGGTGAGCTTGAAATGCGCAGCAGTTGAACCTAGGCGATTTATCTCCCAACTTTCTCTTCGAAAAACTTCGCCATCAACTCCAGCGCTTCTTTCGTCTCCGGCAATTGGAAGTGATACCAGAAGGCGTGCGGCAGGGCTTCGAAAACGACGAGTTGCGCGTCATCTCCCGCCGCCAGCAACGCGCGATGAAAAATCGTGGTGCCGCTCAGCAGTATGTCTCGCGTGCTCGTGACCGACAGACTCGGCGGCCATCCGTGCAGATCGGAGAACAGAGGCGAGAGCACAGGATCTTTTGGGTCACTCTTGGCCAGGTACTCGCTGTCGTGAGGATTCTTCGGATCGGTTGGCTCAAGCGCGCCGGGAAATCCGTTGAGCGTGAAGAGTTGCCAGGAGTCGCCGGGGCGGCTGAAGTCCGCGAGACTCGAAAAGATTCCCAGCGCGCCGGGTAGTGGAAGCCCGAGTTGCTTTAGTTTTGCCGTGACTTCGCAGGTCAGGATTGCTCCGGCAGAGGTTCCGAAGATTCCAATGCTCTTCGGCTTGTAGGTCTTGAGTAAGTCCTTATAGACGGCCACGACATCGTCGACCGCGGCGGGGAACGGATTCTCAGGCGCGAGACGGTAATAGACCGAGACGACTTTCATCTTCGCCAGATTTGAGATGGGCACGCCTTCGATGAGCGATCCGGAGTCGGAGTTGAATCCGCCGCCATGCAGATTGATGAGCACGCGGGAGTGATTTTCGGCGGGCATCGAGAGTGGAGTGATGATGTCCGTGCGAACGCCTGCAGTCGTCGTCACTTCGATATTCACCGGATACAGCTTGCGAGCCTCGGCAGAATCCTTGGCGCGCCAGGCATCGGTGTGGACGCGGCGCTCAGCCAGGCTTTCCGGGCCGGAAGTGTTCTTCGGCAGCGATCCGAGCCAGACCTGCGCCTCAGGGCTCACCGTCGGCGGCATGGGAACGACGCGCGTGATGTGCGCGGTGCCGTCGGGATCGAAGGTGGCCGAGTCCTGCGAAGGCTTCGAAGTGGACTGCGCCGACAAGCTAGAGGCGAGAGACAAAACGAATGCGAAGCAGACGAGGCTGGTTGTTTTCATCGCGAATAGTCGTACCAGACTCGCAGAGTCTTGTCATCCTGAAGCGCGTTCTTGGCGCGGAGGACCAATGCAACTTGTCGAGAATATCGGCGCTGCCGGCAAAGTGCACAGATCCTCCGGCCCGCAAACGCGCGGACCATCAGGATGACAAAGTTTGGAATCGTAACTAGGCCAGCGTGTATTTTCCACGTTCGATCATCTTTTGCGCGATCTGCTGGCGATGCTCTACGGTGTTGAACGGCTCGTACTTCGCAAGGCGACAAAGCAAGAGACACAGCGAGTGCGAAATAGAAGCCGGGTGGCTCTCATCGGGAATAATCGGATCAGACTCGCAGACCCTTGTCATCCTGATGGCGCCGTTCTTTGGCGCCGGAGGACCAATGCAACTTGTCGAGAGTATCGGCGCTGCCGGCAAAGTGCACAGATCCTCCGGCCCGCAAAAGCGCGGGCCTTCAGGATGACAAAGTCTGGAATTGCCGCTAGGCCAGCGTGTACTTTCCGCGCTCGATCATTCTTTGTGCGATCTGCTGGCGATCTTCTACCGTGTTGAACGGTTCGTACTTCGCAAGGCGGCGGAGGATTACTAGCTGCGTGCGCAACATGTCACCGTCGGCCACGGCGGCGATCACCTTGCGCGCTGCGGATTCGATCTTCTCCATTGACTGCGTGAGATAGACCCGGGTCATGGCTATCGGCAAGGCCGCGGCGGCTTCTCCCTTGCTTTCGATGATCTTCTGAGTTCGGAGGACAGCCGTGTCCATGGCGTAGGTCTCGATGGTCATGTCGGCGATCGCACCGAGGATTTCCTGCTGGTCTTGCAGGGCCTGCATGTATTTCTGTGTCGCGGCTCCAGCGGCGAACAGGCCGAGTTTCTTGGCCTGGGCGACCAATTTTCGCTCTTCGGCCAATGGACCTTCAATCTCTTCACCCATTGACGGGCCGGATAGCACTTCGTCCATCAGCTTCTTGATCGCGGGCATTAGTGGTAACTGTCCGCTCATGGCACGCTTCAGCAGGAAGCCGCTGATGATCAGCCGATTGATTTCATTCGTGCCTTCGAAGATCCGGTTGATGCGGGCATCGCGATAGGCGCGCTCGGCAGGATATTCTTCGACGAATCCGTAGCCGGCGTAGATTTGCAGGGTCTCGTCGACGACGTAGTCGATCATCTCTGATCCCCACACTTTGATGATCGAACACTCGACGGCATATTCCTCGATCGCCTTGAGCATCTGCTTTGACGCATCAGCAGCGGATTTGTCGACGTCAGCCAGGGCAGAATCCAGAAGCGCAACCGTGCGGTAGATGAGCGACTCGCCCACATACAGCAGAGTCGCCATGTTGGCGATCTTTTCGCGCACCAGTCCGAAGTCGGCGATGACCTTGTTGAATGCCTTACGCTGCTTGGCGTAGCTGATGGCATCTTGAATGGAGAGGCGGCCACCGCCAACGCACATCGCTCCGAGCTTGAAGCGGCCGATGTTCAGGATGTTGAAGGCGATCAGGTGACCCTTGCCGATTTCGCCAAGCAAGTTCTCGACCGGGACCTTACAGTCGTTGAGAATGATCGGGCAGGTGGACGACCCGCGAATGCCCAGCTTGTGCTCTTCGGCGCCGACAGAGAATCCGGGAAATTCTTTTTCCACGAGGAAGGCGGTGAATTTTTCCCCGTCGATCTTGGCGAACACCGTGAACAGGTCGGCGAAGCCGGCGTTGGTGATCCACATCTTTTCGCCGTTGAGAATATAGTGCTTGCCGTCTGGCGAGAGTACTGCCTTGGTCCGGCAGTTCATCGCGTCGGACCCGGAGGTTGACTCCGACAAGGCGTACGCGCCGACGATCTCTCCCGTGGCCAAGCGTGGCAGATATTTTTTCTTTTGCTCCTCGGTTCCGAAATAGACGAGAGGCAAGGTGCCGATGCCGGTGTGTCCGCCCCAAGTGGTGGCGAAGCTGGCTGACTTGGCGATGTGGTCGGCGATCACGGCGGAACTGACCTTGTCCATCTCGAGGCCGCCGTAGGCTTCGGGGATTTCAACCGAACTCAGGCCCAGTTCGCCAGCCTTCTTGAGCAGGGCGCGGGTGACGGAAAAATCCTTGTGCTCAATCTTCTCCTTGTTGGGAACGATCTCGTTGATGGCGAACTCTTCCGCCGTGCGTCCGATCAGCTGATGCTGCTCGCTGAAATCTTCGGGGGTGAATACCTCTGCAGGAAGGCGGGTGTCGAGGAGAAAACTTCCGCCGGGAATCCTGGTCTTTGCAACCGCGGTGGTCGTCGCCATTATTTATCCTTTGAAAAAGCCGCTGAGCGAGCGGGCTAACTCAATTCTAATGCGGCATGGATGGGAATGATAGGAGCGGGAACCCTGACTTTTGAACCGTCGGGACACGTACCTATAACGTGTCTGGAACAGGCAAAGGTGCGCGGCATTCCGCAGGGGCGGCCGCCCAGAGCATTCGATACTCGGCAAGAATGTTTTGATAGTGCCCATCTGCTTGCAGGCATTGCGAAGTGCCAAGACCTTGCCGGCAGGCATCGTCGCGGTCGCGGCGCGCGCCTTGCACGTCCGGGATCTTTGCATACGCTTGTGCGTTGGTGATCGTGCAGTCTTCCATGCACGCACCAGCGCGAAGAACTTTCCCTGCCGGGCATGAAGCGATGGTGCAACGTATCCCGTCCCAACTCTGACCTGCTGGACAAATCTCATTCGTGGAAACGCAGGACGAGCCATTCCACGCGGTTCCCGCGGAGCAGGTTCCGTTCTTCGTGACTGGAGGATTTGTGGGATTGGCAACGCAACCGCCTTTTCCGGGTGATGGTCCCGGTGGGCATTTGCACTCAGCCGTGAGGCAATGACGAAGCGCGTCGTCTTGCGGTGGCTTTGCATATTGAACTTCGGAGGCAGTATCTGGGCATCTTCCTCCGGCGCAGACACGATGCCGAAGATCCGACTCGGCTGGCCTCCTGATGGCGGGGCTTTGAGATGGACGGTCGTCGGATTCGACCTTGTTCTCTGCGGGCGATTTTGCGGAGATATTTCCCGCGGCGTCGGAGCGCGGTTTTAGTTCGGGCGCACTGCGCACAGAGTTGGATGTTGTGGAACTCGATGGCATCGAGTTGTGCATTGGGCTTGGCGACGGACTTGGCGCTGGCGCGCTGTGAATCACCGGCGCGCTCGCGGGCGCAGGGACGCTAGGAGCCGAGTGCGAAATGCTCGGAGCGGAAGATGCGGGCGGCGAAAAGCTTGGGGCCGGGCTCGGCGCGGGACTTGGTGAAGGAGCACTTGGCGCCGATCCGGTTTCATGGTGTTGGGCAACAGCAACAGGACTGACGAGGAGAACAACGAGAACAGAAACGGTGGAGAGCCGCATACAGCACCTCCTACCAAAACGATTCGGGCGGGGGATGCCCGTACTGGTTGGACGATTACATCGAGCAAAAAGGTATCGCGATTACTGTCAAAGTGCGTAGCAATCGGGTAAAGAATTGTTATCCAAATCGGATTAACGCTGAATCAAGTGCGATTCGCGCTCCGAAGTTTGATGTTCGACCGTGGTTTTCAGGCGAAAGCGGTTCGCTGGCACGCACGTCGTATATCCGGCGGGGTGCACCGAATCCGAGTTCTTGCTGTCCCGCGCGACTACGTAGCTGCGAATCTTCAAGCAGTACGAGTCACCCACTAGACCTGGGACAGCCATATTCTTGTCAGGATTGAGATTCGCTGTAATTTGACCGTAATCGCGTTTCAGCAGGATTTCATCGTCTTTCGAATTTTGCGGGAACGGTTCCAGCAACAGCTTCTGAGAGTCAGTACTATTGCGGCCAGCGAGGAATGGATCGGAAAGCTGATCAATTTTGAATTGCGGTGGATTCTGTGTTGCGCTTGGCCCGGCTGCTACGCCGTAAACATCCGCGACCGTCCATGCCTGGTTTGCAGGAGTGGCCCCATCATTCTGAGCAAATGCCGGCGCCGAACAGATCACTGAGATTGCCATGAGGAGACGAATGCCCGTCATAGGAGCCTCCTTCGATACAAAGATTATAGCGCCGCTTCTCTAGAGCGCTTTGACTTTTGCGTATATCGCGGCCATGTCATCCTGACCGCAGTCGAAGAGCCTGCCCTGAGCGAAGTCGAAGGGATCTCGTGTTTCTCGACATCGTCACCGACATGTCAGGGAGTTTCTAGCAGGAGCGTATACAGCATGATGAGAAGCCTTTCCAGGTTCACTTCACCACGTGTGTGCATGGGATCCTTCGACTCCGTGTATGCCTCGCTCAGCGCGAAGCTTTCACTGCGCTCAGGATGACAACGCGGAAATGGTATACACCAATTCCTGTCGGACGGCTCGCTTCGCTTCGGCGGGGCGGACGAAATACGTTCGCCCCTACACAATCTAGACGTTCTCGAAGATTCCCGCGGCGCCCATGCCGCCGCCGACGCACATCGTGACCATGCCGTAGCGGGCGTTGCGGCGTTTTAACTCGCGAATCACTGTTGCCGTCAGCTTGGCCCCCGTGCAGCCCAGCGGATGTCCCAAGGCGATTGCACCGCCGTTAGGATTTACTCTTTGTGGATCGAGTCCGCCTTCCTTGATTACCGCGAGCGACTGTGCTGCGAAGGCTTCGTTCAACTCGATCACGTCAATATCAGTGAGTTTCAGCCCCGCCAACTTCAGAGCCTTCGGAATTGCGAAGACCGGGCCGAGTCCCATTTCTTCCGGTTTGTATCCGGCGGTGGCGAAGGAAACGTAACGCGCCATCGGCCTGATGCCCAGCGCTTGCGCGCGCTCGGCCGACATAACCACTGCAGCCGCGGCACCGTCGGACATCTGCGACGAATTCCCGGCCGTCACCGTACCCTTCACATGGAAGGCCGCTTTGAGCGCGGAGAGCGCTTCGAGCGAAGTATCGGCGCGCGGACCTTCGTCTGTTTTGAATACGATCTCTTGCCGCTTGGGCTTCGATCCGTTCGGAGTCGTGAAACTTACGGGCACGGGGACCACTTCGTCATTAAAATTGCCGGCTTGAATTGCGGCCAGCGCTTTCTGGTGGCTGCGCAGCGAAAATTCGTCTGCAGCCTCACGCGTAATGCCAAAGCGCTGCGCTAAACGCTCAGCGGTGAGTCCCATCGAAAGATAGGCGTCAGGATAGTGATCGACGAGCCACGGGTTGGGGGAAATTTTGTGGCCGCCCATGGGGATCATCGACATGGACTCTGTTCCTCCGGCGACGATGACCTCGGCGCCGCCTGCCATGATTCGTTCGGCCGCCATCGCGATGGCTTGCAATCCGGAAGAGCAGAAACGATTGATGGTGAGCGCTGATATCTCGACGGGCAGACCTGCTCGCAACGCCGCGATGCGGGCAACGTTCATTCCCTGTTCAGCTTCAGGCATCGCGCAGCCCAGGATGACGTCTTCGATCTCCTTTACATCGAGCTGCGGAATTCGATCGAGTGCACCTTTGATAGCGATCGCGGCTAATTCGTCCGGACGCGTGGCACGCAGCGTTCCTTTGAATGCCCGACCAACGGGAGTTCGAACTGAGGATGCAATGATGACTTCTCGCATGATTTTCTCCAGATTGCTAACAACTGATTAGATGTTCAATTTGAGGCTCTCGGCTCTGGGCTCTCGGCTTTCGGGTGCCCCAAGTCATCCAGGACCTCCGCTAACTCTGCCTGCCTCACTTTACCGGGGCGAAAAAGTAATAGTCTGCTGTGTAGTCACTCTTTGTTTCCGCATCTTTGTGCGACTCGTCGCAGGGATCGTTTCCGGGCTTTCCTCCGTGAGTGTGAACACGCTGGATTTTGGTCACCTTCGCAAGAGCGCCTTTTCCGGAGTTCGTGACCACATCCAAAAGCAGCCATGGAATGGAATCTGAATCCAGCGAGTCGACGTGGGAGGCAGCCTTGCCGGTGACTTCGCTACCGTCTCTCAACTTCCAGGTTGGACCAGCTATATGCTGACCGATGACTTTATCCTTGCGGTCTTTGAGCTCCGCGTCCGGGCCTTTCAGTGTCCATGCAAATTTCCCGTCGGATCCGGCCTGGCAGGTGTAGTTTTGTGTGCCTTTCGCGTGCACGAATAAGACCGGGTGCAAAGTGTCCGGCACTGTGATCGCGTCCGGTACATCGGGCGCGGTTTCGTTCACTTCAGTGTCCTTGCTGTCTTTTTGGGCGCTCGCCGCAAGCGAGAACACAAGAAGAACAGCCAAGACGCCGAACGTGCGAACTACATTTTTGAAGGCGTTCATCTCAATTCCTTAGAGTTTTCCCGGTTTTCAACGTGTATTGAATTCGTTCCTGTGTCTTGCGTTCGCCGCACAGGGACTTGAAGGTTTCGCGCTCCAGATCGAGGATGTATTGCTCGCTTACGGGAGTACCAGGTGTGACATTGCCCCCACACAGCACCGCGGCGATCTTGCCTGCGAGTTTGACCTCATAATCTGTGATGAAATCGCCCTGCCGCATGAGATGCGCGGCCATCTTCAAGGCGGCAAGCAGATTCTCACCGGGCGCGGGAATGTCGGTGCGCGGAACGGGCGGCTCATAGCCGGCTCGCACCAACTCGAGAGCGCGCCCTTTCGCGTCGCTGAGAACGCGCTCGCGGTTCATGGTGATGTTGTCAGAATCGGAGAGAAATCCCAACCCGCGCGCTTCATGCGCCGAAGTCGCGACCTTCACGGTGGCGATGATCTCGAAGGCCTTTTTCATACCCTCCAGCATTTCCACCGATCCTGCGATCGCTTCTCCCGAAGCCTTGCCGTGCGCAGCTGTCGCGGAGTCGACCGCCCGCAACAGCATTTCCTTGCATCCACCGCCGCCGGGCAGGAGTCCGACACCGGCCTCAACCAGGCCAGCATAGAGCTCAGCATGAGGCTGCCGCGCGGCAGCATGCAGCGACATTTCGGTACCACCACCCAAACAGAGTCCGAATGGAGCGGACACCACTGGTTTGGGTGAGAATTTGATCGCTTGTGTCGCCGCCTGGAACTGGCGGATGACTTGGTCGACCTCGTCCCACTCTTCTTCCTGAGCGCTCATCAGCAACAGCATGAGATTCGCCCCGGCAGAAAAGTTGGTGGCGTCGTTGTGGATCACGAAGGCGTCGAAGTTGTCTCCCGGGCCACCTGGCTTCAACGTCTGGTTCACCAGGCTAATGATGTCGACTCCGAGCACGTTCATCTTGCTGTGAAACTCGATGCAGGCCACGCCATCGCCGAGATCAACAACCGAGGCGGCGGAATTCTTTTTCACCACACCGTTCGATTTCTTGGCGACGGTCACGGACCAGACGCCGGCTGGAACTTCGACCGGGTTCCAGTTTGATTTCGGCAGATCCCAACATTTCCTTCCGGCGGGAGATTTGGGATCATCGACGTACCAGGATTTCTGCCCGGCGGCGAGAAGCTTCTCGACATTTTCCGCGACCGGCTTGCCCTCTTTTTTCATGCGCGCGACGGTGGCTTCGACGCCCGCTGCATCCCACAATTCGAACGGACCAAGGTCCCAGTTGAACCCCAGCTTCATGGCGCGATCGATCTCGACCACAGTGTCAGAGATTTCGGGAATGCGGTTGGCGGAGTAAGTCCACAGCTCCGTCAGCGCAGTCCACAGGAAAGTACCAGCCTTGTCGCCCTTCGGCGGACCGCCTCCATCCATTCCGAGGAGCATGCGAAGACGCGCCCCAGTCTCCTCGACATTTTTGGCCATATCAAGAGCAGGGAACTTGGGCTTCTCCCGCGGATGGTATTCCAGAGTCTTCCAATCCAGCGCCTGACGATCGTCTTCCTTTCCGTCGCCGCCCTTAGTCTTTTTGTAGAAACCGCCCTTCGTCTTGTCGCCGAGCCATTTCCTCTGCAGCATCTGAATGAAGAATTCGGGCAGCTTCAAATCGCTTCGTTCGTCGCGGACGTTGCTGGTCATGTTGCTCACGACATGTCCGAGAATGTCGAGCCCGACGAGATCGATGGTGCGGAAGGTTGCGGACTTCGGCCATCCAACGGCTTGTCCGGTGAGAGCGTCGACATCTTCGATAGAAAAATCCATCTCCTGCATGAGGCGGATTACGTTGAGAACCGAAAATGTGCCGATGCGATTGCCGATGAAGTTCGGCGTATCTTTCGCTACGACGACACCTTTGCCGAGGCGAACGTCGCAGAAATGAGAGACCGCATCGATTGCAGCGCGGTCGGCCTCGGGCGTAGGAATGATTTCCAGCAGCCGCATATAACGCGGAGGGTTGAAGAAGTGCGTTCCGAACCAGGAGCGACGGAAACCGTCCGAGAAGCCTTCGGCAATCTTGCCGACAGGCAAGCCGCTGGTGTTGGTAGTGATGATCGTATCCGGCTTGCGGACCGACTCGATTTTTCTTAGCAAGCTGCGTTTGATGTCGAGGTTCTCGACGATGGCTTCGATGATCCAGTCGACGTCGGCCAGTTTCTTGAGATCGTCGTCAAAGTTTCCGACGGTGACAAAGCGCGCGAGCGAAGAATCCATGAAAGCCGCGGGTTTTGACTTCTTTGCGGCTTCGAGCCCTGCGGAGGCAATCTTGTTTCGTGCCGGGACGTCAGCATCCGGGGGAACGATGTCGAGCAGGTAGCTGGGAACTCCGGCATTGGCGAAATGTGCGGCGATGCGGGCGCCCATGGTTCCGGCGCCGAGAATAGCAACTTTATGAATGCGCTTCATGGCTCCAACCCTCAAAGTGGACCGCTTGGGATGATCGTTGTTGGTTTGGGACGGTGAACGTGCAATGGACGTTAGCTTATGGTTGGACTGCTCCGCGGCTGCGTTCTCGCGGGGAATTGCTCCACCGTCAGCGACTAAAAATCAGTTCTCAGAGACACACTGGACGCTATGCAGAGCAATGCTAATCCCATCCGAAGGAGTTTTCCAGTTGGCTACACCTCGGCATGCGCCTCGAGATATTCGAGCGCCTGCCGCGCCATCTGTTTCTCGCCCTTGTAGGCGAGCAGTTTGGGTGCGTCCGCAAGGGGAATCCACAGCGCTTGGGCTACCTCGACTCGCATGTCCTGTGAGATGTGATCGATTTCTCCGGATTCGTAGCGCAGGAGATAGAAGCTGACGATTTTAAAAACGCGTTCGCCGTCGCTCCAGCTGCGCACGTACATGTATTTGATGTCGGCGAGCTTGGTGATCGACGTCGCGCTAATTCCCGTTTCTTCATGCACCTCGCGTAGGGCGGCTTCGAGAGTTTTTTCGCCGGGGTCCACCAGTCCTTTAGGAAGGCAAAGAGTGGTCTTGGACTTGGGCTGGACGGCGCGTTTCTTTTGCGAGGATTGCGGTTTCGGAGCGACGGAATCCCCGGCCGGTTGTATGGCGGCCATCCACCAGGCCCCATCTCTGTAACGGACCACCACGCCCCCAGCCGAAATCTCACGAATCATACAGTCCGCAACTTAGCAGGAATACTGGAATTTCGTCACCTTTCTGATGTCCCGACAGTAACTGGTCATATTATCAGGTACTTACCAGACTGGCACGGAAGTGCCGTTACACCCTTTCGGGCGGCTGTGGCATCCTAATAGACAGGTAGTATGGGGTTTAGAACCTGGCTGAAAACAGGCCGGGTGGTGGGGTTTCGCCGTGAAGCATCTGGGGAAGATTATTCGGTCGGTCCAAGCTTTCGGCCGAGAGCTTTCGCGCAAGTCTTTCCCCAGCGCTCCTCAGGATATCGCCATCGGTGTTGCGCTCGGCGGTGGCTTTGCTCGCGGCATCGCGCATGTCGGTGTCCTGAAGGTACTCGAACAGGAGAATATTCCGGTCCGCGTCATCTGCGGAACGAGTGTTGGCGCGTTGATCGGCGCCTGCTATTGCAGCGGATTGTCGGCGGTCGAGATGGAAGAAGTCGCCCGCAAGACACGTTTTACGAGCTTCGCCCGCTGGACGCTCTCTCGATGTGGCTTTGCTTCCAATGATCGAATGATCGAGTATCTTTCGCGCACTCTGAAGTGCCACACATTCGAGCAGCTGCGCATCCCGCTCGGTGTGACAGCTACCGACTTCAATACCGGTGAGCCGGTGGTGTTTCATGCAGGATCAATCATCGACCCCGTGCGCGCCAGTTGTGCCTATCCTGGGATGTTTCTGCCGGTCGAAATCGGCGGGCGTTATCTGGTCGACGGCATGCTTTCGCACCCGGTGCCGACGCGTCCGCTGCGTGACATGGGGGCCGATCGTGTGATTGCGGTGCACCTGAAGGGCACGTGGTCCAACGGCGGACCGCCGCGGCATTTGTTCGACGTGATTGGACAGTCATTTGCGATTGCTCAGGACGCTATGTCGCCAACTTGGCGCGGGGCTGCGGATCTGGTTGTCGAGCCGGAGGTTGCCGGTTTTGCGTATGACGATTTCAAGCGTGCGGGCGATCTGATCAGCGTTGGCGAAGCCGCCATGCGCAAGGCTCTGCCAGAGGTTCGCAAGTGGCTTGAGGTTCCTGCCGAAGCGACTTATCCGGCGGTCGAGCGCCGCCGTGAGCCGCGGACCGCACCCATGCCCGCGGATTAATTCGTCCCCTCCCACGTTTTCTGACCAATGCCTCCGTGAACCCCCGTGTCCTCTGTGGTTCATGCTTTTTTCTCGCCACAGGAGGCACAGGCGTTCACAGGGTCGTCCGCTTCGCTTACGTTGCATTTAGAATCGATAGGTGTTTGCCCGCAAGATCCGTGTGCAATATGAAGACGCCGGCCGCGCCGTTCTTTGCCCTTTGAAGTGGCTGGATTCGTTCTCGATGCGCAATTTCACTAATGCCAGCGTTTTTGACGATACCCTTCCCGTGGCTGACGGAGAGATGGAGATTGGCTCCAGTGTCCCCCTCGACCAATTGAGGGAATCTATGGAGGACTGGTTCCGCCGCAAAGGATACCTGCCCAAGGACTCGCATCTGGTACTAGCCGAGAGCTCGAAATAGCCCGAAACTTCCTCTCAGAATAGGTGTTTACCCGTTCTGTGATGTTTCCCGAAAGTGGCGCAATTTTTGGACTATTTCGGGAAGCGAATGGGTTTTTTGACGCTGTATAAGATAACAGCAACCCGCGCACGCAAATGATCCTCTTACTTTCAGGTATTTGCGCGACGGCGGGCTATGGCAGGCGAGTTGCAACACGATGCGAGGAGGTGCTTAATGAGCTTCAAGTTGCTTCAGTTCTCCCCCCAAACAAGCACCCGCGCCATCCGCATGAGGATCGTTCCGGAGCGCTGGACCGAGGGTTATGAGTACTCGCGAGGGGTAAGATTTCTTCCCGCCTGGATGGAAGATGAGGGCGGCGCATCAGGAAAACGGGATATCAACTGGGGTATGCTTTCTGGATTGGCGTTGTCGTTGGTTATTAGCGGAAGCTTTTGGGTCGGAATCGGATTACTGGTGGCACGCATAGTGAAGTAGAACAAGTTTATCGATCGAAAAGAAAACGGGACCGGACGCCAACCAGCGTCAGTCCCGTTTTCGTTTTTCACCGTCTGTTGCGGTTAGAAATATGTCATTTCGAACTGAGCGAGGAATCCCCCCGAGACAGTTGTTCTTGGTAGAGATGTTTCGACTGCGCCAGAGTTCCGCTTCGCTGCACTCCGGCTACGCTCAACATGACACTAGTCTGGGTGGCACGGAGGATCGATTCCACGATTTTTTGAGACTGCAAGGATCTACTTGTCGTATTTCAGCAGCGACATCACGTCGTAGCCCTTCAGTTTGTCGCGACCTTTCAGGAATTCCAGTTCGACCACGAATCCGAGGCCGGCGATTTTCCCGCCCAGTGCCTCGGCCAGTTTGGCGGTGGCTTCCGCAGTGCCACCCGTCGCGAGCAGGTCGTCGACAATCAGGACCCGCTGGCCTTTCTGGATCGCGTCTTTGTGAATCTCAAGAGTATTGGTTCCGTACTCAAGAGCGTAGTCGTACTTCACGCATTCGGCCGGAAGCTTGCCGGGTTTGCGTACCGGGACGAATCCTGCATTCAGACGATAGGCGAGCGCGGGGGCGAAGATGAACCCGCGAGCTTCCATGCCAAGGACAAGATCAACGTCTTGCTTCATGTAATGCTCGGCGAACTTGTCGATCAGCGTGGCGAGGCCGATTTTATCCTTCAGAAGCGTGGTGATGTCGTAGAAGAGGATACCCTTCTTGGGGAAGTCTGGGACTTCGCGGATCAACTTTTTCAGGTGTCCGACTTCTTGCGTGGTGACCTGGGAAGGCTTGCTGGCCGGCATCTAGAATGCTCCTTTAATCCAAAGTTTCAAGGTTTCAACGTTTCAAAGTTAAAAGCCCACGGCTTGCGGAGTGTCTTTGAAACTTTGAAACCTTGAAACTTTGAAACCTGTCTTATGACGCTCCTTCAATGCGAAACGAACTCAGTCCTGTCATTGGCTTTTCATCTTCGATATCCACTGAATCGACGCGGGCCGCACGTGGTCCTTCGCGCAGGCGAGAATGTAAGCCGGAAAGCTGATCGCGGGTGCCCTGCGCCAGCACTTCGACGCTGCCATCATGATTATTGCGGACCCATCCAGCAATGCCCAAGATATGCGCTTCGCGCTCGACGAACCAGCGGAAGCCGACGCCCTGCACGCGTCCGCGGACAAGATAGCGACGGGCCTGGAGCGGTTTGTCGGTAGAAGTCATTTTTTCCGATTGTCATCCTGAGCGGAAAATTAGCTTCGCCAAAGCGAAGCTAATTTGTAGTCGAAGGATCCCTGCAATCGCAAGTTTCTCTTAACACTTCGGGGTTCGAGCGGGAGAATTCCTTGCCGGGACGCATCACCTATCTACTGGGTAGGGATCCTTCGACTCCACAAGACCTCGCCTTACGAGGTCTTGTTCCGCTCAGGATGACAGAATTTCTTTACGCTCTCGACAGATACGCCCCTTCTGACGTATCGACCTTGATCTTCTCGCCTTCGTTGATGAAGGGCGGCACCTGCACGATAAGTCCGGTTTCGGTCTTGGCAGGCTTGGTTACGCTTGAGGCGGTGGCGCTCTTCAGTCCCGGCTCCGTTTCGATGACGGTGAGCTCCACGGTCTGAGGCAGCTCGATCCCGACGGCCTTGCCATCGAAGAATTCCACCTTGATCTGTAAGTTGGGAATCAGGTAGTCGACGGCATCGCCCAGAGTGTCCTTGGTCAGGTGGGTCTGCTCGTAGTTCGAGGTGTCCATGAAGTAGTAGCTGTCGCCGTCGTTGTACAGGTACTCCATCTCGACTTCGTCGACATTAATCTTCTCGATGGGGTCGGGCGAGCGGAAGCGGTGCTCGAACATAGCTCCGGTGCGCAGGTTGCGCAGCTTGGCCTGGATGAAGGCGCGCAAATTGCCCGGCGTGCGGTGTTCCACGCTGAACACGGAGTGCAGATCATTGTTGTGCTTGATGATCATGCCGGGACGTAACTGTGTGGCAGGGATCGACATCGCTCAAAACTCTCCTTATACGATTGCGGTTGAAGCTGGCGGAAGGCGGGCAAGCCACAAGTTCCGCTGCTACAGGGGCCAACACAATATTCTACACACAGGTCTGGGGAAAGGAAACCTGAGGAGTCCGCACTCTGATCGCAGATGTCATCCTGAAACTTGGCGCAGCCGAGTTGAGGGACCGTACGCCGGAGTCGAGCGTCGGTGAGGTCGCCGGGAATTCCCACGCTGCGTAGGGCCTAGGTGCCGATCCACCGTTGAAAAGCTGTAACGCGGTCGCAGGGTTCCTCCGAGAGCTAGCGCTCTCACCAGAATGACATCAGGGTGGACGAAGCGACTCGGGGTGAAAATCATCGCGCGATCAGTAAGAATCCCGAGTTCGATCACTGCTTCCAGCCTAGGGAATATTCTGATAGGCCGATTTTTCGATGGAGGACTAGAATTGTTAGAGCGCGCTCGAAGCTGGTAATGAGTCCAGCTGGCGTTGCGGAATACGAGGGTTTCATTATGACCAGTGGACGTTATGAATCATCAGACAGCAGCAGCGTCGGGACCGCAATCACGTTTCTACTGATTGGCCTCGGTGCCGGAACGGTGTTGGGCATGCTGCTCGCACCCAAAGCTGGTAAACAACTTCGCCGCGATCTGAGACGCGGCTATGAGGATGCGAGAGACAGCTTTGACGAATGGGCCGAAGACGCAAAGGACCGTGTTCGCGAAGTTGGCGACCGCGTACGCGACGCCGCCAGCCGCGGCGCCGAATTCGCCGAGGATCTGCGCGAGAAAGTCGAGCCGTTGCGCAAGGCCATTCAACGCTCATAAATCTGTGGGCAGTGATCAGTATGACCGCCTCAGCGGTCGCGGTCATTTCAGTTAATGACCACTGATCACTGACCACTGCTTCTCAGTACAAACGGAAATTTACTTCCACCGCGATCTGCGTTGCGACGGGTTGTCCGTTCAATGTTGCGGGACGGAATCGCCAGCGGCCCACTGTTTCGATCGCCTTTTCATCCAGGCCCATCCCCAGACTTTGGCGCACACGGATGTCGTAAGGCTTGCCGTCTTTTCCGACCACGATCATCAACAGCACGATTCCTTGGGTCTTTGATTTTCGCGCTTCTTCGGAGAAGGTCGGCTCCGGGTTGTAGATGACTTCTGGAACGCTCACGCCGCCGCGGCCCGCCGGATAGATTCCCGGAGGTCCAGAGCCCACGTGCGGTCCGATGGAATCGCCGATACCGTCGCAACAACCCTTCCCGATGCCGCCGGGTCCGCCCGGCCCGTTCGAGAGCCCGCTGGTAAACATCGATGTGGGGTTGCCGACTTGTCCACCCTGCGGATACTTGATCTCAGGAGCGACCACGACGGTCTCTTCGACTGCCAGCTTCGGCATCTGCGAGGGCTGTATCACTGTCGGCGGAACGATTTGGGGATCGAGCGACGCCCGCGGCGGATTTCCTTGGGTGGCCGGCAGTGGATTGAAGTCGCCCCCGCCTCCGCCGTTGTGACCGGAGAAGATTAACGGTAGTCTCTCGAGGTCGCGCATTTTTGGCG
Source organism: Candidatus Sulfotelmatobacter sp. (assembly GCA_035264195.1). GTDB lineage: Bacteria > Acidobacteriota > Terriglobia > Terriglobales > Acidobacteriaceae > Sulfotelmatobacter. Next base: position 76,486 of record DATFQQ010000177.1, read on the forward strand.
TGGCGATAGGTGGATAGTGAATTACGCAGCTTGTGAAGTAGATGAGCAGTCCGATGATGAGGGCTTGCCCGGCCAGCGAGAAGACGAAGCTCTCGCGCCTCGGTCGATACGCCGCGTCTTGATCGAGCGATACTACGGAGAACAGATCAGGGCCTCGTCCGGGAGCTGCTGCAGTCATGGCGTGCACCTGAAGAGAAAAGAATGGACAGCTTTCCCGCCGTAAGACGCAGCATGTGGCGAAAAGGATATCCACAGCCACCACGAAACGTGTAGGGACGGACGCATTCGTCCGTCCGCGAAGGCGAAGCCGAGCCCCCGCCAGCACGAACTCCAATGTCTGGTGTCGGGCTAAAGCCGTTGTGGCGAGGCTAATGAAAGATGGATCCGAAGAAACTTCCGATGCGGCTGAAGAATCCGCGGTGCTCCGGCTTAGGCTGAACATCTGGTGGCGGCGGCTGAATTATAGGATCGACGTGCACAGGCCGCTCGCTCGCTTCATCCAGCGGCAATTCTCTGATGGCCTCGACGGGCGCGGGCGGTGCAGTCGCAGCAGTGCGATTTTTCCGGCTGAAGACGAATGCAGTGTCCACTTGAACGGGGGACTCGTTTGCTTGCGACGCTGGAAGTGGAGCGGTCTCGGGACCGTTCGATAGCCTCGTTGGCGTTGAAGGCGAAGGTGCAGGATCTCCGCCGCCTGTGACCGCCCCGCCCGGCGAACCCGCACCGACGCTCACTTTTGCTGGTAACTCCGACTCCGGCACACGCTGCATCGGCTGCGTCGAGGTGCGCAAGGTGGGAGGCGGCGGAGGGCATCCGCACTCAAGGGGAACGTCGGCATCTACTTTGTCGATTTGTCCCGCACGAAAAACCACCTGCTCGTCCGATTTCACCTGGTAAATCCGGTCGCCCATCAATTCCGAGACGATCACCGAAGATGTGTTTCCCTTCAGCGAACGGACGCAGGTGTTGCCGTGCGAATCGGCGCTGATGGCGTAATGAAACTCTCCTGGGCCGGCGAACATGATGCGGAAATCAGGAGTTAGCACGGAGTCAGCCGAGGCGCCCAGGGTGTAGTGGGCTTCAATGCCGCCGGTGCCCATGCCGAACATCAGGTCGCGCTTGCTCTGCGACGGGCTGACCGAGAGCGAGGTCCCTGGGCAAACGCGAACCTCGCCGCCTCGCGGCAGGTGCAGGATGGTCGTATCGGAACCGGCAGTGATGGAAGATCCTGGACCAAGCCCCCCACCGGCCATCCCGGCCGAGCCAGTTTCATTCGCGATCGGGATCACATCCGCATCTTTCGTTAGAGAGAATCCTGCTGCTACAGGCGGCTCGGTCGCAGCCCCTTTCTTGCCCGCGTTCGCGTCCTCGGGAGGCCGCAGCCTCACCATCAGGCGATTGCCAGTGCCGTCCCACGAATGTCCGTAAGGCGCGACCAGATCGAGGACGATGCGCGTTACTGGTGGATTATTACTGAATTGATTTACCCGGATTGCGACAATGTTTTCCTTCTGCACCGGGATGCGCTTCTGCGTCAGGCCGAGACGAGAGTTTGGCAGATCGATCACCAAGCGAGGCGGGGAATCCAAGGTCTGAATTTCAGGAATGAGGGAGCCACTGGCGAGGATTTCGACTGCGGGTACGCCCTTTTCGTGAACAATTTGGACGTTCTTGACTACACGGGGTGGTCCAAAATTCTGCGCAGATATCCCCACCGCCAGCGCTGCTGACAGCACAAACAGGTACACAGACTGCAACCCAAATCGCAGCACCCAGGTCCTCAATGGGATATGAAAAACGATACCACTTGGGAAGGGAGGAGATAAAGGTGGGAGGGGCAGCGGCTAGTGGTCAGTTAAAGTCATCGTAAGGTTTCAAAGTTTCAACGGCTTGTCATTCCGAAGCGTAGCGAGGAATCTGTTCTTGGTTTGCAGTTGATCCGCTGCTGGCAGAAACCCGATTCCTCAACGGCTTAACGCCGTTTCGGAATGACAAATGTTTGAGGCCGTGAATCGCTGAAACTTCCCCTCAGAGCACTGCCGCTGGTCACTAACCACTCCCTCATGCTTCCGGCAGGAATTGATATTCGTCAATAACAGCGGCGACGCCTACTCTACCGTCGGCGGTGGAGTTCTCAACCCGAACCACCCGGCCCTTGCACTGCACGCGAATGCTCTCAGTCAGGGTAATTTCCGGCGGCAGGGTCAGAGTGAACCCAATCTGGGAGCCCTGGGAAATCGCAGAATCCACGTAGAAAGAGATTCCTCGAGCGCTTACATCGCGGAGTTGTACAACCTCGTTTTGACTGCTTCCGTTATTAGCATTCCGGTTAACGGTAACCGGTACACGGAGCGCGAATCGCCTTGCACCCCGTTTTTCCTGGGGCTCAGCCATGCGTCCTCCAAGTGGCGCGTGAAGTGGCGCGGAACTGATAGAGCATGCGCCGGGGGTGGCAGTTAGGTCAATACCACGGATGGGTACCTTTATGGCCCGGTCGGGGAGGCAGGGTGCAGTGACGAGTGGTCTGACTGAGCCAGGTTTTAAAGATTCAAGACTCCAAACGTTTGTCATTCCGAAACGGCGTTAAGCCGTTGAGGAATCTGCTTTCTGCCAGCAGCGGATCAGCTGCAAGACAAGAGCAGATTCCTCGCTACTCTTAGGAATGACAACCTTAAGACTTTGAAACTTTGAAACCTTTGAAACCTTGAAACTTCACAAGACCTCAACTGACCACTGATCACTGACAAGTATTTTCGGTGTACTCTGATAACTAGGAGTCGCCACCTGGTTTTCGTCCTCGACAATTACGATTCGTTCACCTACAACCTGGTCCAATACTTGGGAGAGTTGGGGGCTGAGGTCGAAGTTCGCCGCAACGATCAAGTCACAGTCGACGAAGTCGAAGCGATGCGCCCCGAGAAAATCGTGATCTCTCCCGGGCCTTGCACTCCGCATGAAGCCGGAATCAGCATCGACTTGATCCGCCACTTTGCCGGCAGGACTCCACTGCTAGGGGTTTGCCTCGGGCATCAGGCCATCGGCGAGGCGTTCGGCGGACGCGTCGTCCGTGCTCCTCATCTCATGCATGGCAAAACCAGTGCAGTCGTGCATGATAACAAGACCGTCTTCCAGGGACTTCCCATGCCCATGACGGCGACCCGTTACCACTCGCTGATTGTCGAAGAAAAAAATCTGCCGGCAGATCTGGAAATCAGCGCCTGGACCACAGAAAAGGATGGCACACGTACCATCATGGGTCTGCGCCACAAGAGGCACTCTGTCGAGGGCGTGCAATTCCATCCGGAGAGCGTGCTCACCGATGCGGGGAAAAAATTGGTGCAGAATTTCCTGAGGATCGAGAGCTAGTGGTCTCTAGACCATCTTAACCTTTGATGTAGCCTCCGCCGCGTTGTGATCCTGAGCGAGGATTGGTCTTTGCGCCTCAAGCGCAAGGACCAACCGCAGTCGGAGGATCCCGTATTTCCCGACCTCAGTACGGGACATGTCAGGGAGTTTCTATAGCGAGCGCAGTATCGTGTGAATGCCTTGCCAGTTTCATCTCTCTGTATGCGGCACGGGGTCCCTCGACTTCGTGGATGCTTCGCCTACCGCGAAGCATCCACTCCGCTCAGGATGACAACGCGGAGTGGCATCCACCAATAATCACGAAGGGCGCTAGAGGCCCAAACAAAACCTTTGCGCTGCTGTGATCACTACTCACTTCGTAGCGGGAGCCGTCTTGGTGTCTGCCTTGGGTTGCTTTGCGATGATCAGATCCTTGATCTTGTCGTAAGTGGCTTGAGGAATGATTTTTTTTTGGACCAGTTGATTCTTGGCGCGATAAGGGCGCCCGTCGATAATTTTCTGGGAATAGGCGTCACCGATACCGGGCAGGGCTTTCAGTTGATCGGCGGTGGCGGTGTTGATATCAAGCTTGTCGGCCATAGCTTGCGCCGCCGCCGTGGCGGAACCCGCCGGCGAGGTCTGCGCAGCTGTCACGCCGTTGATCAGTGACAACGCGAAGATCAGGACTGCGATTTGTGCGAGCAGTTTTCGTTCGATGCGGTTCATGATGCCTCCTTATTTCCGTTCCTGATTCTTACCAACGAATGTGGCATCTACGATTCCCACTTCTCGCGCAAAAGGCGCGCGAGAAATGGGACACCCACTTTTTCTCTACCTTAGGCGTAAATGCCGCGCTGGCGAATTGTGTATGCCACACGATCGATGGCCAGCATGTATGCCGCGATGCGATTGTTGACGTGATGCGTGTCGGCGTAACGTACGACATCGTCGAAGGACGACTTCATGATGGTCTCGAGTTGCTCGTTGACGACCGACTCCTTCCAGAAGTATCCCTGACGGTCTTGCACCCACTCGAAATAAGAAGTCGTGACACCGCCAGCATTGGCCAGGATATCGGGAATCACGAATACGCCCTTGTCAGACAGCACGTCGTCGGCCGCGGAGGTCGTTGGACCGTTCGCGCCTTCGGCAAGGATGCGACACTTCACGCGATCGACGTTGCGGCTAGTGATCACGTTCTCGGTCGCGGCCGGAATGAGAATCTCGCACTCGGTGACCAGCAGGTCAGCGGAGTCGGCTCGTTCGGCGCCGGGGAATCCGTGGATGGTGCCGTTCTTCTGCCGGAACTCGATGAGCGCCTTCAGGTCGATGCCGCTTTTGTTGAGGAGGCCACCGCCGACTTCAGCAATGCCGATGATTTTGTATCCGGCCTCGTGCATGAGTTGGGCGGCGTTGGAGCCGACGTTCCCGAATCCCTGAACGATGACGCGGGCGCGATTGCGGTCGATATTAAGTCTCTTGCAAGCCTCGTCGCAGACGATCATCACTCCGCGGCCGGTGGCTTCGCGGCGTCCGCGGGACCCGCCGATATTGATGGGCTTGCCGGTCACGACGGCGGTGACGGTTTGGCGCATGTGCATGGAGTAGGTGTCCATCATCCAGGCCATGACTTGTTCGTTGGTGTTCACGTCCGGGGCGGGAACGTCTTTCTCGGGGCCGATGAATTCGATCAGTTCTGCGGTGTAGCGGCGGGTCATGCGTTCGACCTCGCCCATCGACATTTTGTGAGGATCGCAGATGACGCCGCCCTTGGCGCCACCGAAAGGGATATTGACCACGGCGCACTTCCAGGTCATCCAGCTGGCGAGGGCGCGGACTTCGTCGAGAGTGACGTCGGGCGCGTAACGGATGCCGCCTTTGGCCGGGCCGCGGGCAATCGAGTGCTGGACGCGGAATCCGGTGAAGACTTCGAGATGGCCGTCATCCATTTGTACAGGAATATGTACGGTGATCTCGCGGTTGGGATAGCGCAATACACGCCACAGTCCTTCGTCGAGGTTCAGTTTTTGGGCAGCAAGATCGAAGCGGGCGCGCTGGGACTCCCACGGATTGGACTCTTTGTCCACGTGCGCGGGTGTGGTCACTGTCGTCGTCATAAAAGATAGTCTCCGGATGATTGCAGGGGAAAAGTCCTGCACTGCGAGGTTCGTTGCCGGGCAAAAGAGGGCAAACGTTCAGAGTATATGAGGGTTAGAGGCGGGGAAGCAAGCTGAGGTGGCCCGCAAAGGGCCATCAAAAGTAACGGTTCCCGCAAACCGGAGGCATGTTGCGCCGATCAAATAGTCCGAGTTGATTGAGGAAAATATCAAGTAATCCGAGTGATTGAGGAAAATGATGACCCTCCTCCGTGTCCTCAGAGTAATGTCATGTTGAGCGGAGCCGGAGTGTAGCGCAGCGGAACTCCGGCGCAGTCGAAACATCCCTACCTAGAGCGATGACGCTCGCCGCTTAAGTCTACAGTGGCTGCGGGTAACTGATTCTGAGTTGAGGTCGATGGAACCGGTCTTTCAACCGCAGGAACGGGCGTTCCACCAAATAGTGCAAGAGCGAGGCGGCACCGACTGCCAACAGCAATTGCGCGAGAAATGCCGCGCCAGTATTGTGAAGTGGTAACCTGGGCACGATCATCGGCCACAGAATCTCGCGGACGACGGCGTGGCAGAGATACAGCGAGTAGGAGATCACGCCGAGATAACGCGAGATCGGATTGTTCAGAAACCGACCGGGCCGCGCCACCGTCGACACTAAAACAACTCCCAGCGCATAGACAGCAATATCATTCTGCAGGGCAAACACCAGAATCAGCGCCCACACAGCCGTGAATGGATGTGAGATCCACTTCGGGGGCGTCCAGCCATCTTTTGCCAACAAAGCGATCAGGCAGCCAAGGACAATCGCATCCAGCCGGCAATCGAATGCGAACCATGTGTAAGGTTGATGTCCAATGAAAGTCAGAAAAGAACGATAGACGGGTTCCGCGATGAGAATGCCGCAGAGAATCTTGATCAACTTCGGTCGCGCGATCCGAGTGAGAATGAACGGCCAGAGCAAATAGAACTTTTCTTCCACGCCCAGAGACCACGCGATCGTCATCGCGCTGTAGCGCTGGTGGAAGGCGTAGTAGTAGTCGCCCATATAAAAGAAGGTTGCCCAACTGCCGGGGAATGGACGAGCGAGGCGGTAAAGAATCCACACGACGTAAAAGACCGGAAAGAGGCGGAGCGCACGGCGGGAATAGAATTGGCGCAGATCGACTCTCCCAGCCTTATCCATTTCTTTCAGCAGCAGCCAGGTGATCAGCAATCCGCTCAATTCGAAGAAGAGCGTGACGGCCAACGGTCCAGGGAAGTGGGCCATGATGCCGCGTTGCTCGCTGTAGTGATAAATCACCACGGCGAGAGCTGCCATTCCGCGCAAACCAAACAGGCTGGGAATTTCGCGCCGCGAGAGGTTCGCCGGGAGCGGGCTTACCGCCGATTGTTCTCGGAGGCTGGCAAGCCGTTCCGTCGCCGGTAATGTGGCCCGCTCCATGGCGCTACTGTAGAGCGGGTCCACGGCGGCGGAGTCTTAAGAATTCTTAAGCGCGCATTCTTCCTTTGACCCAGCGAAACACAATACCGCAGGATTGTTTTGACAATGGAATCGACAGCCGGCAAGCCTCCACTCGCACTTCTGCTTATCGATGACGACGCCGAATTGTGCGGCATGATGCGAGAACTTTTCGGCGAGGCGGGATTCACACTCGAGTGCGCGTTTAACGGTCGCGACGGCCTGGCCCGGGCGCTGAAGAACTCCTATGACCTGATTGTTCTCGATGTCATGCTGCCGATGGTCGACGGTTTCACCGTCTTGCAGCAATTGCGGCGGCGGACCGAGGTCCCGGTCATCATGCTGACAGCGCGGGTGCATCGGCGCGATCGCATCGAGGGGCTGAACGCTGGAGCCGATGACTACCTGCCGAAGCCTTTCGATCCTGACGAACTGCTGGCGCGAATTCGAGCGGTGCTGCGGCGCGCCGGGCGACTCGAGCACAGTCCGGACTCAATTAAAACGTTTGGCGAGGTGCAAGTGAATACGCAAACGCGCGAGGTGTGGAGCGAAGGACATTTGGTGGATCTGACGTCGTTGGAGTTCGATCTATTGGAAATGTTAATTCGCGCAGCTGGCCGGGTGGTGACGCGAGACGAGATCACAGCCTCGCTGCTCGAACGCGAGGCGTCGCCCTACGATCGGGCCCTCGACGTGCATGTCAGCCACCTACGGCGGAAGTTGGCGAGCGGAGGCGAGATGATTCGGACCATTCGAGGGATCGGCTATGTGTTCGCGGCGAAGGGAGCGGGAGAATGAGGTCGCTTTACGTAGGGATTCTGCTCGCATTGTTCGGAATGCTGGCCTTGTCGCTGGTGGTCTTTCTCGTGATCTCCGATCGCGTCGAACGTCAGTATTTGAATCCCGTTTTCGAGGCGATGGATGAGTTGGAATTGCAGAGCGCACGGAATGCACTTCAAAGTGGGGGAAGCGCCGCAGCGGCTTCTTATCTGGCGGAGTTGAATCGCCTGTTTGGCACTTCGCACTTCCTCTTGAATTCGGATGGGCTCGACGTGGTTTCAGGCGAGCAGCGCAGGAAGTTGCTTCCCCCTGGGCCGATTTCGCGTTCGCGGTCGTGGATCAACGGGCAGTATGTCGTGACCCATCGATCGGAGGATGGAAAGTACTGGTTCATGGCAGTGGATCCGCGGACGCCAAGTCGGTGGACCTTATCCCCGTTTTACGCTCTGGTGATTGCGGTGGCAGGCACGCTATGCTGGCTGGCCGCATTTGCGGTGGTATCGCCAATCCGGCGGCTGACGGCGGTGGTGGAAAGATTTGGCCGCGGAGACTTATCGGCGCGGGCGCAGATGAAACGGCGTGACGAGATCGGTGAACTCGCCCGCTCCTTCGATGGCATGGCCGAGCGATTGCAGACACTCGTCACCAGCGAACGAAGATTGCTGCAGGATATTTCGCATGAACTGCGATCGCCCCTGACGCGCCTGAAGCTGGCCATTCGATTGTCTCGGACCGCGACCGATCCGAAAGCCGCACTGGATCGCGTGGACCGCGAGACGAATCGCATCACGTCGCTGGTGTCTGAAATTGTGGAGATGACGCGCATGGAAGGCGATCCGGCAGCGCGCACGATGGAGCCAGTGGATCTGGGAAAAATTGTCGACGAGACGGTGGACGATTGCCGCATCGAAGCGCAATTATTCCGCGGCTGCCACATTCGAGTGGAAGGAAAGCTTTTGGTAGAAGTCTCCGGAGACCGTGAGCTATTGCGGCGTGCCGTCGAGAATGTGCTGCGCAATGCCATCCGCTATTCGCCGGAGAAGAGCAACGTCGATTTAAGCCTTGCAGAGAGAGCCGGCCGAGCGAATATCGTGGTGCGCGATTATGGTCCCGGTGTTCCGTCCGAACTGCTCAATCAGATCTTCGAGCCTTTTTTCCGTGTAGAAGAAGCGCGAGATGAGGAGACCGGAGGAATTGGGCTGGGTCTTTCCATCGCGAAACGGTCGGTGCGCCTGCATCGCGGAACAATCACAGCAGAGAACGCCGAGCCGGGCCTGCGGGTGAAAATCGAAATTCCGGCTGTTAGGAAATAGCATGACCCGTCTTCTGCCGTTCAAGAACGGTGTCTTGCTGAGCGCAGCCGGAGTGCAGCGAAGCGGAACTCCGGCGCAGTCGAAGCATCCCTACCGCGGCACAACCGTCACGGGCAAGGATTCCTCGCTCTGATCGGAAGGCGTGCCCTTTTTTCAAAGCCTGTTTATGAGCCCAGCTCTGAGTTACTTCGACTGTACTTCCACTGCACGGCTCAGATTCAGGCTCTGGCTGGGCTTGTCAGCGACTGTGAGCGCCACTCCGCGCTTCGCGTAGGCAGAGATCAATTCCGGCTGCGACCAATCAAGATCCCATCCATCTTCGATCGCGACTGCGGTGTAGGAACCGGGTACGACGTTGTGGAAAACAAAAGTGCCGTCGAGATCGCTCTGGTCCCGGCGAAACAGGTCGCGGTTGCCCTCGGGATTGCGCGGAACCAGAACCACCATCGCGCCGGAGAAAGGCTTGCTGTCTCGCTTCGCAATCCCCTGGACTTCGGCGCTGCCAGTTCCTACAGAAAGCGACAGGGAAGCCGACGCGCCTGCGGGAAGGGTGATCGCGTGGCCGGAGATTGTGGCGCCCTCGGCTGCGATCTTCATGACCTCATAGCGACGTCCGGCACCGACCACTTGCACTGCATAGTTCCCGGGGGAAAGGTCGTCAAACTCAGCCACACCTTTCGAATCGAGCGTACGCACCGCTGGGAAGGATACTTTTTTGGAGTTCAACAGCACGTTTAACTGCTCCGTGGTGGGTGCTTCTGTCGAGACGCTAACTTTCAACGTCGCCACTGCCTCTCCCGAGGATGCGTCGACTTCCGTGTTGGCGCCGTTCACTTCGACTCCGTTCAATCGAGCTTTCAAAGTCGGCCCCATTATGCGGATGTCATATTTCCCCGCCGGAACACCCGAGATGTCCCAATTTCCCTGAGAATCCAACTGAGTTTGTAGAGCTCCGAGTGGAATGGACCCCTCAAAGCTGGGCTGCTCCAATTGCGGATAAGGAATTTGATCCGGCTTTGACTCTGGTACGTGGATGACGAGATGCAGGGAAGGCACCGGGTTGAGGTGAAGATCGAGTTGCAAATGTTCACCGCCATGCACCGTGATGGGAGTGGCACTCTCTGGGTCAGTGACATCGCCGTAATAGGTCATGGGATAGGACACATCGAGAGAAGGGTCAACCTTAGATTGCGAACGAGCAGGCCCGGACGCGTGGACGGCATACCATGGCTGCGTGTTGACCGATAAGTAATAGGTTCCCGGAATAAGTTCTCCGATCTCGTAATTCCCAAGATCGTCCGTCGTGGCGCCGCGAAATGACTGAATCTCGTGTACGCCTTCCAGATGATTGTCGCGATAGAGATTTAGAGAGGCGTTTCGCACCGGTTCACCGGCTTCGTCCAGAACCTTGCCGCCGATCAAGGCCTGCGGGGAAAGCTTGAGCACGAGATTTTCGGTATCGAGGCCGGCGCCCGTCACGATCGCGGTCGCATACTGATCGTGCTGTTCATATCCGGCGGAGATGAATCCGCGTTTGGCGCCGGTGAGGGAATACTTTCCTGCGGGCACGCCGGCGAATTCGAACTTGCCATCGTCGGAAGTAATGACGGACTGCGGAGACTGGCGCGCTTTGGTGTTGGCAAGAACCACGCGAGCGCCGGCCAGAGGGTGACCGTCTGCTTTGCTGACGAGAGTTCCGGCGATTCGAAAGGTTGCTTCCGGGGCGGTCGTTGAGTTTTGCGCGCTGGAAGGAAATCCAGAGGCAAAACAGACGGCTGCGATCAGCAGGGAGAGAGATTTCGGATTTCGGCTTGATCGCATTTACTTATTCCTCGGGAATGATCGGCACCTGCAGATTCGTTTTTTGGCCGGCCGCAAGATGAATGACTTGCCCCTTGGTCTCGTACATCTTCATTGCCTGGGGATCGCGATAGGGAAGATTCTGTTTCGGATGAGCGAAGGCCAGCACGCGGTAGCTCCCGGGCACGATTTGCTCCAAGGTGAAATTTTCGTTCGGTGGGACGCCGAGTTGCTGGAACTGACCGGGACCGTCAGGCAGAGGCATGAAGTAGATCCAGGCGTTCTGTGAGTCTGGATCATCAGGCCTCACGGAGTCAGGATTCCATCCGGTCACTTTGCCTTCCACGGATGAGAGCTCATCGCGCAACGTAATATCAACGGAAGCGGCAGAGCCGGCGCTCACTACGAGTGGCTGGTGCAGCAGATCGATCGCTCCCATGGTTGCGGATGCGACATAGCCACGCGCAGAATTCAGGCGTAGCCAATATCGTCCTGGTGGAACATTGGTGAGGACCAGAGAGTCGTCATTTGGTCCAAGTGGCGGACGAATGGAAGCGGGGACGCCCTGTCCGAAGTCGTCGGCGGGCTCAAGGTTGGCTGATAAGTAGAGACGGGGGCCATGGAGAGCGAAGACTCGCCCGTTAGCGCGAAAACTCCCTGAGCCGTTCCACTGCGCATCGTGAAATTCCTCTTTCACGTTCAGAGCGATTCCAGTGTTGGGAACCAACGTTAAAGGTGAACCTTCGGCAGGTCCGCCAGCGACCCGTAGCGTGGTCGTCCCGGACGCTGCGTTGTCGCCGTAGGAGATCGCGTCGACGACGTAATTGCCATTGGGCAGCAGACCTTCGATTCTGTGTTGCTCTCCATTGAAGCCGAGGGAATAGCCTGGTCCACGGTGACCCTGGGAAGAGACGGTGATATTCAGTCCATTGCCCACGTCGCCATTGACGGGAATCCTCACCTGGTAATAGGGCTGGCGAACGAGCGAGAGGTCGGCCTGAACGGTCTGTCCGGCTGCGAGTTCGATTGTGCTTGCCGTAGCGAAGTCAGGCGCTCCCGGATAATAGAGCGGCGGAAAACCATAGACCTGGTTGCGAGACAACATCGTTCCGGGATCGTTGTCCAGCGTCTCACTCGTTGCGAGGCGGTATTGACCGGGCTCGAGATCCGCGAAGCGAAACTCGCCGGCCGAGTTTGTCTGCGTTGAGCCGCGCATCATCCATCGCGGCGTGCCGTCTTGTGTTTGTCTTGAAAAGAGCTGAACCGTAACGTGAGAAGTCGTGTCCGCGGTAGAGAAACTGACCCGGCCTACGATCAGTGCCTCGGGAGTGAGGGCGATTGTCACCTCTTTTCCCGGAGAAGCCAGTGCCCCGTTTGGCCCTTCGGCCATGAAGCCCGGCTTGCGAGCATTGATCCAAGTCCGATCCTGGCTGGGACCGGCCAAGCGAATTAACTCACCTGGGCCTCCGGGTGTGTCGGCATTTTCTTTCTCGATGTCGAACTCGAACTGTCCCGAGCTGTCAGTGAATGTCGCGTAGCGATTGTCTGGTGTCGTGACCAATGCCCGGGGAACCGGGGCGCGCGTGACCGAGTTGATGACGACTCCGCTGATCGTGGATTTCTGCGTTTCAGTCTGTGCAAGAGCGGATTGGGCTGCTGCAGCAGTGGTGCAGACTGCCAGGAGAATTGCCATTCGCCCACGGAGGCGCCCCTTGATATTTCTTGAAGCACTCATCGGTTACTCGTCCGTTAAAGCTGGGATGCACGAAAGGGCCCGTTGCAATCTGAAGGATGCGGGGTGAATTACTTTTCGTTGCAAGACCCCATAGGTTCCGGCGTTTCGCGGCTTATGCCACTCGGCTTTGTCATCCTGATGGCGCCGTTTTTTTGGCGCCGGAGGACCTATGCACTCCTGCCTGCAGTACCCATGCGGCCGTAGATTGCATAGGTCTTCCGGCCCGCAAAAAGCGCAGGCCATCAGGATGACACCGCGTGGATTGCATCAAAAGCTAAAATGGTCTAAAGCATACTCCAACCTCCGGTGCCCGTTGGCCCAAAAGCTCCTTGACTTCAAATCCCTGCCAGCCTACAATTCCGCGATTTCGCCGTCGTTTCCCTGTGACGCGGCGTCCCCCCGCAAAATCAGTACGGAATCCCGGGTTGACATGTTTTAGGCAGACGAACGGCGAGCGTGTGTGCTCGGAGAAGGGGTCTCTATGACGAAAACGAAGCTGGCGATTTTTTTCTTGGTCGGAGTCGGTGTGTTGTTGTCCGTGCCGCTGGGGCAGGCGCAAACCTATACCGATCTGTTCGATCTGACTCAGTCCACGGGGAGCGGTCCCGGCAATCCGAACTTGCTGGCGCAAGGTCAGGATGGGAATCTTTACAGCACGATGCCTTCATCGTTTCCAGGTGATGGGACGACTGTAGTGGCGCCGCCGAGCGGCGGCATCGTCACCGTAACCCACTATTTTCAGGGAACGGATGGATTCAGTCCGATGTCGGGCCTCACGCTCGGCATGGACGGCAATTTCTATGGCACGACTTACATCCATTCCACTGGCCCGTACGGGGAGGTCTTCAAAGTAACGCCGGGCGGCACCGTGACGGTGCTCTATGGTTTTGCCAATTCGACCGACGGTGGATATCCATGGGCTCCGCCGATTCAAGCTTCCGATGGCAATTTGTACGGAGTGACGCAGGGAGGCACTCCAGTCGCCTATAAGATCACGTTGTCCACTGGCGTGTACTCCGTCCTTGCCAATCTTCCGGGTCCGAGCATTGCGCCCTTGATTGTGGCCTCGGATGGAAATTTCTATGGCACGACCGTGACGGGCGGAAAGTTTAATGAAGGCACGGTATTTCAGCTCACCAGAAAAGGCGTGCTCAAAATCGTTTACAACTTCGGTACCGTGGCTTTCGATGGTACTACTCCGGACGGACCGGTGATGCAAGCAGCTGACGGCAAGTTTTACGGCACAACGTACTGGGGTGGATCCAGCGGTCTTGGAACCGTTTACCAAGTGACGGCTGGAGGGTACAAGATCCTGCATAACTTTGGCGGGAGCGACGGCGCGCACTCGCCCGCGGGGTTGGTTCAAGGCAGCGACAATTTCCTGTATGGCGTTACCCTCGCCGGTGGAGCGTTGGGGGATGGTGCGTTCTTCAAGATCAATACCACCGGTACCACGTACGCGGTGCTGCACAACTTTGACGGCAAGCCGAGCGGTGGCAGCCCCGGTGCAACACCCCTGCTGCACACCACCGGCACCATCTACGGGTGGGGCGGGGTCGGCCCGAAAGAGGGAGTTCTCTACAGCATGAACGTTGGATTGAAACCGTTTGCCTCGCTGGTTGTGCTGACGGCGGGCAAGGTCGGAACCAAGGTAGGGATTCTTGGCCAGGGCTTCTCGGCCGCGACCAGTGTCAAGTTTGGAAGCCGTCCGGGCACTTTTACGGTGGTCAGTGATACATACATGACGGCCGCTCCTGCTGCGGGCGCCACCACGGGGAAAGTGACCATCGTTGAGTCGGGCGGGAATCTGCTGTCAGCACAAAAGTTCAAAGTCATTCCCAGCATTAAGACATTCAATCCGACGAGTGGGCCCGTGGGGACTCCGGTGGTGATTACCGGCATGAGTCTTTCGCAGACGACCACCGTTAAGTTCGGAACCGTGAGTGCGAGCTTTACCGTGAACTCTGACACCCAAGTGACGGCGACTGTTCCGGCGGGAGCCGTGACCGCGAAGATTTCGATTACGACACCGGGTGGTACGGCTGTGAGCGCGACGAACTTCACGGTGAACTGAAGGCCCGATTCCGCTGGACTCCCGCCGCTTTTGATCAAGGCAGGCGAGGGTAAGTATGTGTGCTCCGACGAAGAGGATCACTATGACGAAAACGAGGCTGGCGTTTTTTCTGTCGGTCGGTATCGGGGTGTTGCTCTTGGCGTCGCTGGGGCAGGCGCAAACCTATACCGATCTTCACGATTTACTGCAAACCACGGGCAGTGTGCCGGAAACTCCAAACCTGCTCGGCCAGGGACAGGACGGCAATTTTTACAGCACCATGCCGTCATCATTCCCGGGACAAGGCACGACGGTGGTTGTGTCTCCTGCGGGCGCCCTCACCGCGACTCATTTCTTTCAGGGAACCGACGGCTCCGAGCCGCTTTCCGGACTGACGCTCGGAATGGACGGCAATCTGTACGGCACGACTGCCATCCACAACACCGCCGGCTATGGAGAAGTGTTTAAGGTTTCTCCTGCCGGAGCAGTGACGGTTCTCTACAACTTCACGAATACGACCGACGGCGGAGCACCGTGGGCTCCTCCGATCCAAGCCTCGGATGGCAACCTCTACGGTGTCACGCAAGGGAGTGTGCCGGTCGCTTATAAGATCACAATGCCGGCCGCGACTTTTTCCGTGCTGGCGAACCTTCCGGGACCGAGCACCGCGCCGCTCATCGTGGGCTCCGACGGGAACTTCTATGGCACGTCGACCTATGGCGGCACATCGAACCACGGAACGGTGTTCCAACTGACCCGCAAGGGTGTGCTGAAGATCCTCTACAACTTCGGTGCTGGAGCTTCCGACGGTACGACGCCCCAAGGGGCAGTGATGCAAGGCGCTGACGGCAAACTTTACGGGACCACCACCTGGGGTGGATCGCTGGGGCAGGGAACCGTTTTCCAGCTCACCCCGACGGGAGCTTACAAGATCCTGCACAACTTTACCGGAACTCCAGACGGCACCAACCCGCCGGTCGGGCTCGTTCAAGGGAGCGACAACTTTCTTTATGGCGTGACCAGCGCCGGAGGAGCCTCCGGCCATGGAACCTTTTTCAAACTGAACACCACCGGTACGACTTATTCGGTGATTCACGACTTTGACGGAAAGACCAGCGGCGGTGCTCCGCTGTCGGCTCCCACGATTCACACCAACGGGATCATCTATGGCTGGGCGAGTGTTGGGCCAGCAGAAGGCTGCTTCTACAGCATGAACGTGGGACTGAAGCCGATTGCCTCGCTCGTCGTCCTGACCGCGGGTAAGGTCGGAACGAAAGTTGGGATTCTTGGCCAAGGATTCTCGACCGCGACCAGCGTGAAGTTTGGAAACGGGCCGGGAACCTTCACGGTGGTCAGCGATACGTACATGACGGCCGCTCCTGCAGCGGGCGCCACCACAGGGAAAGTGACCATCGTTGAGTCGGGCGGGAATCTGGTGTCCGCGCAAAAGTTCAAAGTCATTCCCAGCATCAAGACATTCAGTCCGACGAGTGGGCCGGTGGGGACTCCGGTTGTAATCACCGGCATGAGTCTTTCGCAGACGACGTCGGTGAAGTTCGGAACGATAACTGCCAGCTTCACCGTGAACTCCGACACGCAAGTAACGGCGACAGTGCCGGCCGGTGCCGTAACCGCCAAGATTTCGATTACGACTCCGGGTGGTACCGCCGTGAGTGCGACGAACTTTACGGTGAACTGAAGATCAGACTGTGGTTTGAATGCCACAGCTCATTCCGCTTTGTCATCCTGATGGCGCCGTTTTTTGGCGCCGGAGGACCTCTGCAACTCTGCCTGCAGCGCTCAAACGGCCAGGAATTGCATGGGTCCTCCGGCCTGCAAGAAGCGCAGGCCATCAGGACGACAAAGCAGAGAATTACATCAAAAGCTAAAACGGACGAGGTTCGCTGCGGGCTTATTCATCCGGTTCCGGAGCAGGTTCTGTGTTGGCTTCGGCTTTTGGTTTTTCCGCGACGATCGCCTGCCAGTTCAAAATTGAGTTCCAGAGCAAACGCTGGTCGCCGCGGTTCATGTCGCGGTGCATGGGATTGAAGTTGAAAGCTACGACGTGTCCCTTGCCCACGGGCATGTCGAGGATGGCAGGCCGTCCGATCAGATTTTCTTCTCCCCAGGCTTGCCCGCTGACCACGAAATCTTTGTTTTCACTGTCGCCCCACTCCATCACGATTCCGCTGCGATCTTCCGGGCCATCGAGACAGGTGGTGCAGTAGGCCATGCGCAGCCAACGCCGTGGCGTGTTGTAGAGCGGAAAATTCTGGCGGAAGACCCAGGTGTGTGCGGGGTATCCGTATGCGATGGGATGATCGGGTCGATCGAACGTGACGCGCACGTGCGCGCCGGGCGTGCGTGTTGCAGCTTGCTGAGATGCTGCAGATGACGATCCGCCGCCTCCGGCAGTGCTACGCGGAACGCCCCCCGAAGATCGGCGAACAAAGCGGACGAGTCCACCTTCGAGTGCCAGCATGCTGCCGCTGCCAAGCGTGACCATCAGTCCACCGTCGTCGACAAAGCCCTGAATTTGCGCCAGGCCTTCGTACCCGATGCCGCCGGTGATGTCGTCGGATTCAGCGGGCGTGCCGAAACTTGGCGTCTGTGGCGTTTTCTTAAACGGCATCGGTGACCAGGCCCTCGGTAGACCTTCGATCTGCTCGGCGAGTTCGAGATCGACGTGCCCATATAAGAGGACGTCGATTTTTGATCGCAAATTTCCCGCGCGGATGTCTTCGTCGCGAAGATACGTGTAAGGAACTTTGCGCTGGTCGAGCGAGTAGCGGATCCATCCGATCGAATCGGTATCTGCCCATGGAACCCAGACCCCGATGCGAGGAGTTGGGGCGGCGTGACGTGGGACGCTCGGGCCAGTTGGGACTTCGATGAAATCGAGGCCGAGTTCTTTGGCGGTCTGCTGAACCGCGTCATGCAAGCCCGATTGATCCGACAGAATCCACGAACCTGCAGGATATTTCGCGCCACCGGATTCGAATTCGTGCTCGGCAATTTGAATTTCGAAATTCGCCATACGATAGCGCGCCGCGAGCAAGGATTCCTGGCCTGTGTCTTTCAGCAGATAGACTGTGCCTGCCCCGCTCAAATGCCCCGCCACTTGCGCCGGTTCCGTAAGCAGACTCAGCGAGGCGCTGCGGATAGCGGGATCTGTCGTCGCGATTGCTTGGAGATGATAGTTCGCCGGCAGTTCCCACGAGACGTCGTCATAGGGAGGCTCTCCGTCTTTTGGATAATGCTGCGGCGTCAGCAGATCGACGGCATAGTTGCGATACGGTTGATCTAGGCGGACGACATATGTCCCCGCTGGATAGCTTCCATCTTTCAATTGAATTGAACTCTGCGCGCGAGAGACCTCGATATGTTGCCCCATGAGGCGCGCGACCATTGCCTCGACTCGCGATGGATCACCCTGATCCTGTGGAATCAGAAACGCAAACGGCGGCTGAGTTAACCCTTTCTGCCAGGAATCCCAGGACTTCTTGTAGAAGTTGCGCAGCATGTCTTTCGCGTGCGTGGCGGAATCATCGAGCGCGATCAGCGCGCCGGTCTCCTGATAGTTGAGATTGTCGCGCGCTGACCATGTGACCTCATGCGGCGCTGGAAGTGGACGATACCACTCCATCGTCGTTGCGCCCGGAGAGATGGCGCGCTTCTCGGTTTCGGCGCTGCCGTTGCCGAAGGTCTCGTAGCCGCGTCCGATGCTGTTGTGATTCATCGCCACCGAGTCGAGATAGAGATGCGCGAAGGCCTCGCCGAAATTCCACGTCGAAACGCCCGGCATGCCCATCGCAGTCATCGCCTCGACCTCATGCATGCTCATCTGGAGAAATTCGGTGTACGTGATCGGATCGATGTTCGGGTTGTAAGGGCCGGTACCGTTCCACGTCATCATGAAGGGCACTCCTTCATGCAGGTCGTGCACAACCGTCGGGTGCCATTCGTGGAACATGCGATGAACTGCCTTTGTGGTTTCGTGCGTCTGCTGGTGTGTATCGCGGTTGATATCGACGAAGGTGTATTTCGACCAGTAAGGCGGCGACTGGCGCGGCAGGGTGTTGCGATCGGTCTTTCCTTTCAGATAGCGATAGAACCAATCGACCATCTTGTCGCGTCCGTCGGGATTGGAGATGGGATTGATCAGCACGACGAGATTCTCGCGGATGTGCTGAATCATCGGCTGTTCGGAAACGGCGAGGCGATAAGCGAGTTCGAGGACCGCTTCGGTGGATCCAGTCTCGTCAGAATGCAGTGCGGCGTTGAAGTAATAAATTGGGCGCGAGGTTGAAATGAGTTTTTCGGCAGCGGCCTGATCGGTGCGGCGAGGATCGGCTAGTGATGCAGTGGCGGACTTCAGTTGGTCAAGATCGCGAATCCCTTTTTCGTCCGCGATCGCGATCACGATGATGTCGCGGCCTTCCTCGCTTTTCCCGATGGTGAAGACGCGCACGCGCGGGCTTGCCGCCGCGAGTGCTCGGCCGTAGGCGTAGGTCCTTTCGGTGCCAGCGAGTTCTCCGCGAGCGCCCATAATGCGTCCGAAAAAGTTTTCGGGGGACGGAATTTTGTTCGATTGCGGAACGTAACTTACGAGGGGAGAGACGAAATGTGGATCCGTCGTAGCCGAGGCAATGGCTTCACTCGTGCCTGGTTCAGGGATGTCGGGATTTTGTGCAGTTGCGGTGATGACGAACGAAAGCGTGAACAGCCACAAGAGCGCGGCTCGGAACATGGGGCCCCCGGAAGCGATATGAAGGCGGAAGTGTAGCAGAGGTCCAGGGTGAAACGTGTTCAGCCAGCATTGAGGTGTTTGGATCGCGTCGTTTTCTTACGATGATGTCATCCTGAAACTCGGCGCAGCCGAGTTTAGGGACCGTACGCCGGCGTCGAGCGCTCGTGCGGCATCCGGGAGTTCCCATGCGGTCTGCAGTATAGGTGACCCCATCCACTGTAGAGTCGCTGTCCGCACACGTAGGGTTCCTCCGTGAGCTATCGCTCTCGTCAGAATGACAACTCGTTCTTTTTACGTTTCTCTTAACGGTCTCGGGTAGACCGAAGGAAAAAGCTCAGCAGCTTTAAAGACAAAGCATGACCGCCGAGTTCGCTGAGGGCTCGCAGAGAGAGCGGAGAACACCCATACTTACGTTGAATTGCGACGAGACTTAGCGCGCGGCTGTTGCTAGACCCGATTGAAGACGGATGACCAAACCTTCGGCGGCAGCGCGGACTCTCGGATAGTAGTTCCGGGCGTCGGCGACGACCTTGTCGACGATGGCGTCGGTGTGGTCGGGGTCGTGGTGATAGAGAATCAACTCCTTCGCGCCGCTTTCCATGGCGATGTCGACAGCTTCGCGCCAATGGCTGTGTCCCCAGCCGCGCCGGCGAGCGGCGTATTCTTCAGGCAAATATTGCGCGTCGTAGATCAGCAGGTCGGCGCCCTCGGCAAGTTTGCGGACGCCTTTGTCGAACTCGGCATCGCCAGGCTCGTTGTCGGTTGCGTAGACGAGAATGCCGTCCTTGGTTTCGACGCGAAATCCCAGGCAGCCCTGTGGATGGTTGAGCCACTGCGTCGTGATGCGGATGCCGTCTCCCATGTCGAGACATCCATTGTCAATGTTGCAGAAGTCACGCTTAGCTCGCATCATCCCGAGATCCACAGGGAAGTAGGGCGATGCCATCTGCTCGGCCATTACTTGCTGAATGCCGCGTGTGCGCCCGGATGAATGAAATGAAAAGCGGCTTTGAGGATTCTCGTAAAGCGGGCGGAAAAAGGGCATACCCTGAATGTGGTCCCAATGAAAGTGGGAGACGAAGATGTGCGCAGCGAAAGGGCGATCGCCGAACTCGCGGATAAGTTCCTGGCCGAGCATGCGGAATCCGGTACCGCAATCGAAGACATAAATCTGATCTCCGATGCGCACCTCGACGCACGAGGTATTCCCTCCGTAGCGCAGGTTCTCGGGCTGTGGAGTGGGCGTGGAGCCGCGCACGCCCCAAAACTTAACTTGCATAAACTCCGTCTGGTGCGAGTTGAGTTAGTTGATCGCGATCATCTTCCCGTCGATTGAGCCCTGTTGTCCTGGGCGAAAAATAGTGCGCACCCGAATCTTCAGCCGCGTCTGTCTTCCCTGGAACTGACGCAAAAAGCTCATAATGCTCGGGATAGTAGCGATTCTAGTCATCTGGGCGAGGGTAACAAGTGACGAAAGTTTGGAGGCAGGCTTTGAGCTTCCGGCTTTCGGCTTCAGGCTTCGGACCTCTGCCCTCGGACCTCAGACCTGAGCGGGCTGCTTCCGGCTGCCGCTGGAGCTCGCGGTCGAAGGTTGTTGGGCTGTCAACAGACGATGCCCTTCTCCAGGCCGTGCGTAATATTTTGAAACTAAACATCTTACTCGTCGTCAGAAGGGACTGTGGCCCGAGGGCTGAAGGCAGGTGCCTGAAGCCGAAAGCCTGAAGCCGAAAGCCGAGGGCCGACTCGCGTCCCCTATAATGAAGGACCCTTACAAACGCCATGCTGCAACCTGACTTCAAAGAGTTCTCCCGATTGGCTCGAGAGGCCACGCTTATCCCGGTCGTCAAGTCGGTCAGTGCGGACCTGTTGACGCCGGTGAGCGCTTTCTTAGCGATTGCGCAGAAGGAATCGCATGCATTCTTGCTCGAGTCAATCGAGCGTGGCGAGCAGATTGGACGCTATACGTTTCTCGGTGCCGCTCCCTGCATGCGCGTAGGGGCGAGCAAGGGCAAGGTGCAGATTGAACGCGGACGCAAGCGCGAGAGTGTCGAAGATAACGTCTTTCAGGTGGTAAAGCGACTCCTGCGGGAACACCGCCCCGCGACGGTTCCGGGATTGCCTCCATTTACTGCAGGAGCAGTCGGATACTTTGCCTACGACGTTGTGCGTCAACTGGAGAAGATTGGTGAGCGCGCGAAAGATGACTTGCTGTTGCCCGATGCGGAATTGATGTTCTTTGATCGCTTGTTAGCATTTGATCACCTCCGGCACCAGATCCATATCATGGCCGCTGCCGACGTCAGGCGCGAGAGTCCGCAACGCGCATATGCGCGAGCCCTCCGAGATATAGCCGCACTCGAACGAAAACTGGCCACTGGGTTAAGTCCGACGCTTTGGCGCAAGTCCTCAAAAGCGAAACTGGGCAAGCTCAAGGTGCATGCCGCCACCAGGCGCGAGGGCTATATGCGAGGCGTGGAGCGATGTAAGGAGTACATCGCCGCCGGCGACATCTTTCAGGTTGTACTGTCGCAGCGCCTTGATTTCGTGCCGGAAGTCGCGCCGTTCGATCTGTACCGCGCGCTGCGCCAGGTGAATCCGTCGCCGTACCTTTATTTCCTGAAAAATGGAGATACACACATTCTTGGGTCTTCTCCCGAAATGCTGGTGCGCGTGACCGGGCGAAAGTTAGAGTACCGGCCCATCGCCGGAACGCATCCGCGGGGGCGCGACGAAGCGGAAGATGCGCAATTGGAAAAAGCCATGCGCAACGATGAGAAAGAGCGTGCCGAGCACGTCATGCTGGTTGACTTGGGCCGCAACGATCTGGGACGTGTGAGCGAGTACGGCTCGGTGAAGGTGAAGGATCTGATGTACGTAGAGCGTTACTCACACGTGATGCACCTGGTGTCGGCGCTGGAAGGAACGTTGAGAAAAGATCTTGATGCGCTCGATGCCTTCGCAGCCTGCTTTCCGGCTGGCACTCTCAGTGGAGCTCCGAAAGTACGTGCAATGCAGATCATCGAAGAGCTGGAACCGACCAGGCGTGGAGTCTACGGAGGGTCAGTTCTGTACGCCGACTTCGCCGGAAACTTGGACTCTTGTATCGGTATTCGCACCATGCTGATGCAAGGAAAGAAAGCGTATTTGCAGGCCGGAGCGGGAATCGTGGCGGACTCCGATCCTGCAACCGAATTTCAGGAATCGATGAACAAAGCTGGAGCACTCCTGAGAGCCGTGGAGATGGCCAGGAGCAAGGCTAGGGAGTAGTTTGAGTCCGAGCAATCAACGCATTGCGTTCCCCTCTCCGGTGGAGGATAATCAACCCAGATCTCCGGCCCGTCCAACCGGAATCCGTCCATTTCTGTGAACCTGCCTAACTCCATCACGCTGAGCCGCATTCTCAGCATTCCTTTGCTGATCTGGATTCTCTCCAGTTCCCACTTCAGCAGCGCGAATGGCGCGAAGGAGTTGCTGGCGTCGGCCCTGTTCATCGCCGCCGCGATGACCGATGGCATCGACGGGTATCTGGCGCGCAAGCGCGACCAGATCACCACGATGGGCATTCTGCTTGACCCTCTCGCCGACAAACTTCTTATTGCTGCTGCGTTTGTTGTGTTGGTGCAACTGAATCCCAGCCTGGTTCCGGCGTGGGTCGCCATTGTCGTCATCGGCCGCGAATTTCTTGTAAGCGGTTTGCGCTCGATTGCCGCTTCAGAAGGCTTCACGATCGAAGCCAGTAATCTCGGCAAGCTGAAGATGGTGATCCAGATCGTCGCCGTAGTTGCAGTGATTCTCGACCACCGCTGGAAAGAATGGCCCGTCTACGGCAACTACTTTTTCCCGGTGCATTGGATCGCATTCCTGGCAATCTGGTTCATGGTGTGTGTGTCGCTGGTTTCGGCGATCGATTACTTTGTCGCCTTCTGGTCCAAGATTGACCGCCGCGTGGTGAAGCGCCGGCGCCGCGCTTTCATCCTGAGCCGGCGCAGAAAACCGGTGACGCCTCCGCAGGCTGACCGCGATGTCGCTGCCTCGACCTAGTCCGACCGACATAGAAAACAGCGAGCAATCTGGTGAGTTCTCGCAAGAAGAGCGGACCTCTCTTCTTCAGCTGGCGCACGAATCGATTCTCTCCGCGCTGGAAGATCGTGAGATTCCCCTCGAACCTCCCACTCCACACTTCGCCGAGCCGCGCGGGGCTTTCACTTCGCTCTACCTGAACGGCCAACTCCGTGGATGTGTCGGCTATGTTCTTCCCACCAGCTCTGTATACCGTGCCGTGGCCGAGACAGCCCGCGCGGCCGCTTTTGAAGACACCAGGTTCTCTCCCGTAACCATCGAAGAAGCGCCGCGCCTGCAGATTGAGCTCAGTATCCTGTCTCCGCCGCAGCCGATCACCGCCGAAGCCGTTGAAGTGGGACGCCACGGTCTGCTTATCAGCACCTCGTTCCGCCGCGGACTTCTTCTTCCACAGGTTCCGACCGAACATCATTGGGACCGCGTCACCTTCCTTGAGCAAACCTGCCGCAAAGCTGGCCTGCCGACCGACGCCTGGCAAAAGGGCGCGACGATCGAGGTGTTCACTGCAGAAATCTTCGGAGATAAACACTGATACCAGGTTGCTGAACGTCCTTTAAGGGATCAGGACAATCCTTCAACTGAGGCTCCGCGATATTGGGAGGCAGATTTTTGTACAAATAAAAAATGGCCCCTTAACGGGGCCACATTTCAAGAGGCGAATTGGGTAGGCAATGTCAGGAAAGGCAAAGCAAGACGCCGTTCTTCCAACCAGAACGGCTGAACAGGAAGTGACGCTCAGAGTCACAGAGAGTGAAGGTCATACAAGAGTTTGCGGCCTCTTAGTTACATAGGACTAAAGCATTTCCCGCGCCAAACATCGGGAGAAGGGCGAGAAGCGCAGCCACTCTTTGTAAGTTGTTAGAAGTTAAGAAGGTTAAAAATGCGGCCGACCGCTACGAGAGCTCCGAGCGAAGTGCGCTGCATTAAAGAAAGTGCAGAACAATGCATATTCGCTGCACGGAGGTTCCAAAACCCGAGAACAAACAAAGCCCGCGGCGGTGGCCACGGGCTCTGTCGAAAGGCGGATTGCCTAGCTATTGCCGGCTACGGTTCGGAGCTTGCCGGGCAGAAAGTGGTAGGGTGGCCATGGGCCGCTCACGGATACTTCGCAGTTCTTCAACTGCTTGGCAGCCGAGGTGTAACGGTTCTGGTATTTCTCGACGCTCTTGGTATCGATCAAGTGGGCGATGTCAATAAGCATGCCCTCGGGAGCGACCTTCTTGCAGCTGACTTCTTCCTCGAGCGGGTTGAAAAGCTTATGGACTTGCACCGACAGCGCCCGCGCCTTGGTCTGACGCTCGCGCTCGCGAGAGGCCTTAACCTTGAGCTTGGAGAGATAGTCGCCGCCGACGGTGTCGGGTAACTCCACGTCGATCATGGCTTCACGCAGGGAGCCATCCCGGACGACCAGCTTGATGTGCATTTCGGATTTGCCGCGGAGTTTTGCAACACTCTGGCCAAAGGCGCGCCGGTTAACCCGGACGGCTTGCCGCAGGGCGTCATCACTATCAAAAATCGTTCCGAATTTAAAGGGAAGAACGGTGGAGTTGCGGAAGCAGTTGCTGACTACGCGGGCGTGATCGATGGCAGCCTTTTGATCGAGCTGGCCAGTTGCGTGGTCGTACTCGCTGACGATTACGGCGAATTCACCACTGGGATAGCTGAGAACCGCGGCGCCGTTGACTCCTTGTACACCTTCTAGCAGGAAAGGGCGGCGAGTGCGGGTTCCATTGGGGAGGGTTTGGTGCTCAGTCAAACAGTACGCGTACCACGCCATGTTGAACTCTCCGAACCGGGATGGAGGCGGACGAATCCGCTTCTTGCGTCGAGTTTTTTCGCCAAAGCTGTACTGCGTTTGGAAGTTAAGAACCGGGCGGTACTGGTTACAACCCCGGAAACGCCTTACTGTCGCGCTTCCTGACTGCATATTACTTTGGGCACCGTGGAAAATGCAACTTTTTCTTTGCGAAAAGCATCGGGAGCTTTCATTTCCTGTTGTTTTAAGCAGTTAGGAGATTCGTTGACCGACCGCCCGGTGCCGGACTCCGCGTCCAAGTGGGAGAGTTTGTCGAATGCCCGGATGCGCGCCGATGTCTTTTTGCTTTGGGGTGCAAATGGAGATTTTGTGATCAGTTTATGCAAAATATTAAAAACATGGGACTTGGTCTGGGATCTCGGGGATGAAGCCGGGCCCGTAAAGTGAATGTCGGCGAATCCCTCAGCAATAGCACTCGGAACGGTCTCCCACTTGGAGCGCCTGCGCTCAGGAGGACGCCGAATTTTGGGGTGACGTCGCCTGTTTCTCTCCGAAGCATCTTGAGAACGCCTTGCCTAGCCCACGACGGCGAATTCAAGGTAGGGATCCTTCGACTGCGGTTGATCTTTGCGCTTACTGCGCGCAAAGATCAATCCTCGCTCAGGATGACAATGCTGTGGATTCCAGCATCGTTCTTGCTTTCGGCATTCGCGGGCAGGAGTGCCCGCGCCACACTCCGTTCACTCGGTCCGGAGGGCTTGCATCGGGTTGATTTTGGATGCGCGGCGGGCGGGAAGCCATGCGGCGGCTACGGTTATGCACGCTACGGTCGCGATCGCGATGGCGATCGCTGTGGGATCGAGCGGGCTCAACTGATACAGCAGGCTCTTGAGGATGTGTGTCGAACTCAGCGCGACCGGGATGCCGATGGCGAATCCCAGGATCAGAAGAAAAATGCATTCGCGGAGGACCAGCCACAGCAACGCGTGAGATTGCGCTCCGAGTGCCAGGCGGATGCCTAACTCGCTGGTGCGGCGCGCGACCGAGTAGGAAAGCAAGCCGTAGATTCCCATACAGGCGAGGAACACGGCCAGAATTCCGAAGAAGGCAGAGAGTTGGGCGATCAGCGATTGTTTTGCGATGGAGCGGTCGACCTGCTCTTCGAGAGTCGTTACGCTGTTCACAAGGATATTGGAGTTGATTTCGCCGATGGCATGGCGGATCCGAGAACTGATCTCCTGCTGGTTTGCGCCGGGAGCGTAGCGCACTACGAAGTTGCCGAAGAAACCCGGATTCTGGGTGCAGGGGAAATAGGCCTCCATTACGGGGGCTTCGTCGAGGGTGTAGTACTTGGAATCCTTGACCACGCCGATCACTTCGATCTCGCCGGGATGATCAGGCGTTTCTCCGACGGCGAAGCGAGATCCGATCGGAGAACTGTTGGGGAAGAAGCGACGCGCCATGGTTTGATTGATGACGGCGACCTTGGCGGTTCCTGTGTCTGGCGAGGTAAAGATGCGGCCTTCGAGGAGAGGGATACCCATCGCGGAAAAGAATCCGTTGCCGGTAATGTTGAAGGCGACCGGGTCGCCGTTCGCTGGCGTACGTGGAACGCCCTGAAAGAGGACTTGATCGGACCAGGCACCGTCGTTGAAGGCGAAGAAGGCGAAGCCGTCGGAGCGGACTCCAGGGATGGCCTGCACGCGGTTTTCGATTTGCTCTTGTAAACGGACGGAGCGGATCTCGTCGGGTCCGTGCGGGAGATTGGCGGTACTGGAGTCGAGGGAGAAGATGAGCACGTTGTGCTTGTCGAAGCCGGTGTCCACGTCGTAGAGGTGAATGAGGCTGCGAAGCAGGAGGCTGGCAACCACCAGAAGCAAGACGGAGAGAGCAACCTGGCCGACAATCAAAGAGCGAGCCAATGCACCGCGTGTGGAAACGGAAGAACTACCGCGGCCGTCTTTGAGAGCGGGCGTGAACTCGAGGCCAGCGGACCGGAAGGCCGGCAGGATCCCGAAGAGAAGTGAGGTGAGAACTGTCACAGCGATCGTGAAGCCAAGTACGCGCAGGTCCGGAGTAAGGTTCAAAGGCACCGGATCAGGTCCGGGCGCGGCCATGTTCAACAACAGGCTGCTTCCTTTCCAGGCCAGTGCAACCCCGGCGGCCGCTCCCAGAAAGGCGAGAAGTGTCGACTCGGTGAGAAGTTGAAATACGATGCGGCGGCGAGAGGCGCCAAGAGCCATCCGCACGGCGATTTCGCGCCTTCGCACTACGCCGCGGGCGAGGAGCATGTTCGCGATATTGGCACAGGCGATGAGAAGCACCAGAGCCACAATCGCCATGAGGATCTGGAGCGGCAACGAGAGCGCGTAGCGCAGAAGGGAGACTCCTCGACCGCCGGGCGTGAGTTGGATGCTGGCTCGTGCCAGGTCATCGAGGTGCTTTTGCGAGGGCTGCGGCCCAAGATAGCTGCGCACAATCTGTTGGAAGAGCAGATTGGTTTCGGCGCCGGCCTGCGCTGTAGTCACGCCTGGTCTTAGCCTTCCGATGAGATAGAGCGATTGAAAGAGCTTGTCGCCGAGGCCGTTCCATCCAGCACGAGAGAAGGCTTTCTCCATGGAGAGGGGAATCCAGAGATCGGTGGATTGGCCCACCGTCACGCCAGAGAATCCGGGCTTTGCCACGCCGACCAAGGTGTAGTCGTGAGACTGGATTCGGATTACCTTGCCCATGGCAGATGGATCGCCATTGAAATGGCGCTGGAACCAGGAATAGCTGGCGACCGCGACCGTACCTGCGCCCTCGACGCTGTCGTCGGATTCGCCAATCGTGCGGCCCAAGAATGCCGGCACGCCCAAGACGGAAAAATAGCTGCCGGACACAAGATTGACGTGGGTTGTTTGGTAGGCACCGCCCGAAATTGATGCTTTGGTTTCGAACTGTGTACTGTCGACTGCGGCGATCCCTGAAAAGGAGGTGTCTTTCTGGCGAAAGTCGTGAAAGAAGGAATAGGAGAACAACTTCGTGTTGCCGTCGGGAACGGATTGGGTGCTGCCCATCGCGTAGCCGTCCCCAAATAAAAGGAGTTCCTCAGGATTCTGTACCGGCAATGGGCGCAGCAAAATGGCATTGAGCAAAGTGAAGATCGCGGTGTTCGCCCCAATGCCGAGGGCGAGAGTAAGAACAGCGACCGCGGTGAAGCCGGGAGATTTGTGGACGTTGCGAAAAGCAAAGCGGAGATCCCGACCAAGCGACTCAAAAAAAGAGAAGGCACGTTGATCACGCTGGCGCTGCACCGTTTGCTCGATGCCGCCCAATTTCAGGATTGCCTCGCGGCGGGCCTGGTCTAGTGTCATGCCACTGCGAATGTTGTCGTCGATATGCATCTGGAGGTGCGATCGCAGTTCCTCGGCAAATTCGTCGTCGTGGCGCTTGCCAGCGGAGAGTCCCCAGAACCGAAGGAAAAAGGCGCGAAGTTTTCTCATATAGCTTCTTCTCCGGTGGATACGAAGCGGGCAAGAACCGCAGCGGCCTTTTCCCAGCGCTGACATTCTTTTTCCAGTTGGCGGCGTCCGGCACGTGTGAGCTTATAAAACCGGGCTCGACGGTTGTTTTGGGATTCTCCCCAATCTGCGGAGATATATCCTTCCTGTTCCAGTTTGAGCAGTGCAGGATAGATCGTTCCGTACTGAATGATGAGCTGCTCCTGGCTGATTTGTTCGATGCGGCGCGCGATGCCGTAGCCGTGAAGAGGACCCATCGATTGCAGAGTCTTCAGGATCATTAACGCCAGGGTGCCCTGCCATACTTCGCTTTCGCCCATCCGAGTCTCCTATTTGAAACCAATATGACTATACATCAGACGTATTGGCTGACAATAGGTAAGGACAAGAAACTTGGAGGTGCGATTGCGGTTGTTGCGCTCTTCTCTATGCGTACGACAGAAAATTCCGTTCAGGATGAGACTCGCGTGACGGTACTACGGGGCTGCTTTTGCTGCTTCGATCTAGTGAGGAGCATTATCAAACTGCCGTCGCGCTTCATCACGCTTGTGCGCGTTGCGCTTGGCCCATTGGCAAAGGTTGCGCAGTAGCGGAATGACCTGGTGGCCCATGTCGGTCAATCGATATTCCACATGAGGCGGGACGACATTTCGCACGTCCCTCGCGATTAACCCGTCACGCTCCAAGCCTCGAAGCGTTTGAGTTAAGACCTTCGGTGAGACTCCTTCAATCGCGCGTTGAATCTGATTCGCACGAAGCGAGCCGGGAGTAAGCAAATGAAGAATGGTGATTCGCCAGCGGCTGGTAAGCAACTCAATCGCATCTCGCGATTGCAGAGCCCGCTCCCTTGTGGATTGAACTGCCCCCATACTCCTCCCTGCATGTGATCGGCAACGATTATCCCTCATGGAGATTTTACCGTCCAGAAGAACACTACTTACCACAGGGTAAGTACCTTACTAACTTGTGCGTAGCGAGGAGAACGATGGTACTGCTAAAAAACTTGAGGAGTCTAAACGCGAAGTGAGGATCCGATGAGCTTAAGAGACCCGAACACTGTAAACGCGAAGAAGAAAAAACGAGTCGCAATCGTAATTTCGAACCCGGCTGTATCCACAACCACGGGTTGGCCCGTGGGCTTCTGGTGGGCGGAGCTATCTCATCCTTATTTTGTCATGACGGAAAAGGGATATGAGATCGACATCTTCAGCCCGAATGGCGGCAAGTGCGAACCGGACGCCATGAGCGATCCACGCGACCCCAGTGGATATTCCTCCAGCGATCTGATCAGCATGGGATTCATCGCAACCCCGAGATTGGCTTCTCTGGTGGAGAACACGAAAAAGGTGAGCCAGATCGACGTGGCGAATTTCGATGCCATCATATGCGCTGGTGGCCAGGGACCAATGTTCATCTACGGAGAATCGAAAGAGCTGCAGAAGAAGTTCGTGGAATTCTATGAAGCCGGAAAGATCGCCTGCGCGCTCTGCCACGGCGTGGCAATCCTGCGCTACGCCAAGCTGAGCACGGGCGAGTACCTGGTGAAAGGTAAGACGGTAACCGGATTCGCGAACGTGGAAGAAGATTTCGCAGACAACGCCGTGTGGAGTATGAACCTTCTCTCACGCGACAAGCACGTCATGCCTTGGCGAATCGAGGACGAACTGAAAAAGCTCGGAGCAAATTATATCCAAGCGGGGCTGTGGCGCGGATTCGCGGTGCGGGACGGCAATCTGATTACCGGACAGCAAAACTTTTCCGGATCGGAAACGGCCAACGCCGTGGTTGCAGCACTTGGCGAGTGATGGGGAGGACCTGCAAACCGTTGGTTGTGAGTACTTCGCAGAGAGGTGCCAGCTTTTGTTTTTTGCTGGGATCACCGCGATTGGGGCGTGTGCCCGGACTGTACCGGAGTCCTTCCTCGAAGCTAGTAAGAACGCCTTGCCAAGCCCATGACGCTGAATGCCGGGTAGGGATCCCTTCGGCATTCGCCTCAGGGCAGGCTCTTCGACTGCGGTTGATCTTTGCGCTTGGGGCGCAAAGATCAATCCTCGCTCAGGATGACAATGCTGTGGTGCAGATCAGGACTCGGGAAATTCGGGGAATTCCCTGTTCCCGAAATTCACTCTCGCTCTCGACAGTCGCGGGCAGGAATGCCCGTGCCACATTATTTCGCTACTTTCCGCCGTTTGCACGGGCGTGGTTTTTGGCGCGATCTTTTTCACGCTCCTGCAAGGCGAGGAGAACTACCCGCAGCATTTCGTCCCAGGGAGCGGGTTTGCCGGTCCAGATTTCGAATTGGCGGGCGGCTTGGTGGACGAACATTTCTATCCCGGGAATGACTTGCGCGCCTCGCTCTTTGGCCAGCTTCAGCAGGCGGGTTTCGGCTGGGTCGTAGACCATGTCGAAGACGTAGCGGGCGTTGATCTCTTTGTCCTGAAGGGGCGTTTCGCGGGTATTGCCCATGCCGACTGGAGTGGCGTTAATAATAACGTCAAAGGACAATTTCTTCAGGTCAGGGCGCTTCACCAGCCGCGCGCGAGCTTGATGTGCCAACTTCTTTGCCGGGGCCAGTGAACGGTTCAAGATATAAACTTCCGACCCGCGCTCCTTCAGTCCAAAAACCGCTGCCCGGGCTGCACCTCCGGCACCGAGGACCAGGATCTTGGCATCCTCCAGCGTGTTCAGGCGGCGCTCAAGAGGGCGGACGATTCCCGCTGTATCCGTGTTGAATCCGTAGAGTTTGCCATCCTGTGCGCGCACAACAGTGTTGCAAGCCCCTACCTTTGTTGTGTGGGAGTCGGTGTTGTCCAGGTGCGAGAGGATGGATTCCTTATACGGCATGGTGACGCTGATACCGTGAATCGGGATATCACGGACGCAGGTCAGAAGATCTTTGAGAGTCTTGGCGTGCAGTGGGAGGTAGACCGCGTTGACGTTCTCGCGGCGGAACGCGGCGTTCATGATGGCGGGCGAGAGTGAGTGGGCGATCGGGTCCCCGACGACGGCATAAACGCGAGTCGCAACATCGACCTGCTCGATGCGATAGACGCTGCGGAGTTCCTGGGCGCTGACCTGTCCTGGAGCAGTTTCCTGTCCAGCTCCGGCCGAGCCGAATGTAAAGACGCTCCCCGCGCGAACGCCCAAAACTCGGCTGATAATCCCTTGCTCGCCCATACACATCCCGACCATCGAATGGCGGTCGCCCTCGCGCGCCAGGAACTTGATCATGGAGACATTGTCAGAGAGCGCGGTAGCAGTGCTGACAACCTTATAGAAGTCCGCTGGGTATGCCAGCATCTTCTCGAGTGCTTCTTCCAACTTCTTGGTAGCGCGAAAGTCATGGAAGGAAAGGATCAGTCCGGCCTTGGCGCGAAGCTTCTGCAGCTGTTCGGGCTTGATTTTGTTAGCGGTCTGAAACTCGACGTCGACGAGTTGACACCCGGCAGCTGTTGCTTTGTTAAGTAGGTCGAGCTGAGAGGCGACTGATCCCCGAAATTTGCCTCCGCTGGCCTCGCGGCGGCAGGTGGCGATGGCGACCATCCCGTGATGGGACTCGATGATGCGCTTGATGCGCGGCATGGCCAAGCCGGGTTTCGACAGGTAGTCTAACCTGAACTCCAGAAAGGAGTTATCCCTGGCCAAAGCCTCAGCCCTCTCGGCCATCTCATTGGGATCAGAGCCGATGACGGCCACGCAGACCCGCGGCAGCCTATGGGGTAGCAGACGCGGCATGAAGGGTGGGACGGAATTCATCTCTCTGAGTTTCTAAGCCCTAAGGTCTTACCGGGAAGATTGCCTGGATCGCCGGTAACGAATGAATGTAAACGAACGGCGAATTATTACAGGGGCTTAATTATTTATGCAACAGTGGATTACCGATCCTGAGAAAAAATCGCTCCCAAGGTGCCCATCACCCTCGTAACCTTGACCCTCCCTTACCTGCTTGTTACCTTCCGGCTGAAGCCTTTCCTTTCTGGCATTTAACTGGGGAGAAGTACGCGAAGGCGGTCTTCTCCGGAGGTAACATGAAGAAAACAGGACTGTTTGTAGTATTGCTGGCGACGGCGGCATGGGGGCAGGCTCCACCAGATCTGAGCACCGTCCAAGCTCCCGAAGGAACCTCACCGACGTCGAACAGCTTTCCGGTTGAGCGGATTCCGCAACCGACCTATGCCGATCTTTATTGCGCTGGATTCATCAGCAAACACGTCCTGCCGGATGCCAACTACATCGCCGGAGGCCTTGAGACGCCGACCACCACGAAGTTTGTGCGCGGGGATATCGTGTATCTCCATGGCGGCGGCTATACCGCCGGCACCGAGTACGAGATCATTCGCCAACTCCAGGACGAGAACAAATATGAGATGTTCCCGGGGCAGACGAAGGTATTGAAAGCAGCCGGTCAGCCATACCAGGAAGTGGGTCGGATCAAAGTGATCGATACGCGGAGCAGAGCTGCGATCGCGCAAGTTGAGTATTCGTGCGATGGCATCAATCCAGGCGACACGGCGATTCCATTTGTCGAAAAGCAGCAGATCGCAGTACATGGCCCGATCCGCTTTGACCGCTTTCTGCCGGCCAGCAGCAGCAAGGTTTCAGGCCGTATCGTGATGGCGAAAGATTTCGATTCGCAGGTCGGAACGGGGCAGAAGGTCTACGTGAACGTCGGTTCGAATCAGAATATAAAGATCGGCGATTATCTGCGAGTTGTGCGATCGTACGAAGCCGATTTGAAAGATCCGGTAGATTCGTTATCGTTCCGGGCGGCGATCGCCGAAGACACGCAGAAGAAGATGCCTTCGTTCGATCCGCAAATGTTCGAGAAGCAGAATGGCCCGGTGATTCACGTACGTGATCTGCCGCGTCGCGCGGTTGGAGAACTTGTGATCATCGGCGTGACGGATACAACAGCCACGGGCATGATCGTCTTCGCGAACGAAAACGTCATGGCGGGCGATGGAGTTGAATTCGATCAATTGAACAACTAGTTATCTAAACGCAGTACAGTCCCAGACCGGGGACGGGCAACCGTCCCCGGTTTTTATTTTTGGCGTTCCCGCATGCCAACCGTATCACGATACCTGGCCAGGAGTCTTCGAATGAAATTGAGCGAATCTTGGACTCGGACACACGCTGATCGCGCCTTGTCGGCGATAATTTTTTCCGCGAGCGCTCGTGACCCGAAGACGCTCGCAATTGACGGCTCGCCTTCGCTGTAGATTGCGGTCGACGTTGCTATCGGCGGGAACCTTGAGAAAAAGACTCCGAGTGTTGATGGTGCGCAAGCTTCGCTTCCATCAAAATAGATTAAGGGATGGAGAGTCTGTGGAGCACGACTCTGGAACTGCCGGACGGGGATGCTATAATTTTTGTTTGTCCTTTCGGTGAAATCCCCATCGTGGGCGCGTAGCTCAATTGGCAGAGCAACTGACTCTTACACACTGGCCCGGCCTTGCCAGGCTATATGTTTGTGCGACTTGCGTTAGGTTTGATTAGGTGTGGTTGGGCCAAGTTTGGGCCGATTAGTGCAAAATTAGTGCAAGACTGCGGGGCCGTCGCGCACATATTTTGCAAGGCTTAACCAGGAAATCCTGGCTGTTTTTGTCCTTGCATTGGAACCGATTACCAAGCCTTACGACTGACGGCCGATAAGACTGCCAAGAGATCCCGAGTTCTTCTACTTGCCAGTGTTCGATGACTTGCCGAGGTTGTGGTTTTTCGGTGTGCCGCAAAAGGTGTCGTAACCCTCTTTTCGCTACGCCGCTTCTTCAGCATTTGTCGGACGGTAGTCGAGCGCGGCGCGCACGATCTCGAGTTTCGGGTGTTGATAATGCATCGCGGTTCCGACGTCGCGGTGCCGCTGATTTGTAATGGGGTTAACTGCGATTAATCAAAATCGACGATAAAACAAGCTGCGCGGGGCGTCACCTGCCAGAGCGGGCGCTCGCACTCCAATGCGCCGGCGCCGAATCACCACTGGCGGAGCTGGGGCGAACGGTAGCGCGCACACATACCCAGTCCACTACCTTCTTGAGTCATTCACTTAAGTTAATTAAGAGTAAATAGAAAGATATGGAAATGGGGGCATGTGCGCGATTCCCACCCATTGCACAATCATGGAGAAATGGGAGAAACGTGTGCTTGGTGAGGGATAGCAGGGCAACATTTTGGCCCGCCCCCCAGTCACCCAAGGCACGGTCTAGTGGCAGTTGAAATCACAAGTTAACTTTGTGGCTGACGGCCGATCATTTCGCCAATTGCGATCTTGGTTCCATAATCATGAGAGCTGCAACAACTTGTCAGGGTTATTGTTTCTTGGTGTGTCGGAAAACGTGCCGTAACGCTTTTCCGCTACACACTCATTTTGGCAATAGCCACGTCTGCATTGTCAAGCGCAGCGCGGACAATCTCCAATTCGGGATGTTGATAGTGCATTGCAGTTTTGACATCCCGGTGGCCCATCGTTTTCATTACGGCAGCCAGATTCTCAGTACGCATGAGAATCCGAGTGCCGTAGTCACTTTAGAATCAAGGAGTGAACTTCTCAATCCCAATAACATGCGACGATTGCGGCGAGTTCCTCGTGAATGTGAACGGTACGCAATTGCCAAAGGATGCGCAGTGCCCCAACTGCAGGAAGACCATTTGGCTCGTGGAACCACTTGGTAACATCGTGGGAATGGCGATCATGCGTCGTGCCGCGACGGAGCTTGCAAGTGGGGATTCAACGTTGACGATCGTGTTAGCGGCGATGGCAGTAGAGAGTCAATTGGCGTACCTTTTTATGAAATGGAATCGCGTTGATCTCACATTACAGCGCAACCCGACCGACGCCGACGAAGAGGAATGGGAGGAACGCTGGCGGGATATACGTTCAGTCGCCGCCCGATTCGATAGGGTATCGAGCCTGCTCGCAGGACAATCCTTCGATTCATTCCTATCGGCGAATGGCGGCCTTCTAAAGAGCGTGCTTACATACTATCGGTCTTCCGCTGGAGCTTCAGCGAAGGACTTTTTCGTGAAAGGGCTTTTCCATAAACGTCGGGTCGTGCACTTCGGAAAAATCGACTTTCAGCAATCGGATGCTGAATTGTGCTTCGCTTTGGCGACTGCGCTCTGGCACATTCTCGTCGCGATGGATGCCCACTGCTATCGCAAGCTTCAATCGAAATGGTCGTGAATCCGACCGGGTTTTGAGTGCAATCGGGAGTGAGTAACTGCAGCTTCTGTCTGATTTGTCGGATCGCTGGCAGTGTAATGCCCTCCTATCCACAATCCATCCTTTGGAAGAGCGGTCCATAGGCTGTCCGTCCCGAACCAGAATGATCCAGGGCCTGGCTTTGCATCGTAGGGTGCTGGTGGCACGAACGGTTGCGTTGCAGGCTTTGTAACCGGGCACGTCTCAGAACGGCCCGACGATTTCGGCGTTTCTTGGGCAATACATAAAACCGACATAAACATGAGGCAAAACGACGGCAGGAGGCGTGGGGAGAGCATAGGTAACCCCGGATGCAGTTTCTCCAGTCTACAACTTTCCCCGCCAACTGTTGTTACCAGGCGATAGCAGTCATTGACCCGGTGATGAATGCTAATGGGTTTTTTTCGCCAACGACGGGCCTTTCTGCTAGTTTCCCCAACAGCGTCAACCCCGATGAAAGCGCAAACACTTATTTGGGTGGCAGCGTTCTGACGAACGCGATGGCCAAATCCGTGTGCCGCTTCAAATCGGCTTCTTGAGCAACGCCTTTCGGTGCGATCATGGCCCAGCCTTTCATCGGTTTTCCAGTGATGTCCATTGGCTTTGCGAAGGGCTCCTGGAACAGCTTCGCTCCTGCGGACTCTCCGACACGGGTTATGAGCCATTCTTTATAGATCCCGACACACATGTTTCCGTTCAGCATCCAACCAATGCCGCCAAACATCTTCTTCTGCTCGAAACCGCGGCGACCGCGAAAAACTCTTGCTAGCCGCTGTGCAAGTATGGGATCGTAGGGCATCTTCGTTCCTTCCTAGCTCGAAGGTGGTTTTTCTTGAATTATAGCGGCTAGGCGATTTCGTCAGCCCCGGCAAGCCCCGCACGGATTTTGAGTGTAATGGGGATGTTTCAACGGTTACGCGGCAGTCGTGAGCGATCATTTCGGCCACTGCTTGAACATTTTCTGTACCGCCTTCTCCACCATTTCCTGATTCTTATTGCCTTTCTTGCTCAGAGTGTCTTGGGCGATCCCTCGCCAGATCAGACTTTGATCCTTCGCGTCGTAGAGGTTCACAACCATTGTTCCAGCCACGTTTTGCTCGGGAGTAATGGCGCCCATGCCCCCACCGATTCCTCGCATCCCCCAAGCACTATAGGAAGTCTGTTCCTGCATCCCGCCATTGCTGGTAACGATGAGGTCGGGATTCTGGTTCTCTTCCACCATCTGCAAGCCCTTACTTTGCAGTGCCGAATTGATATCCTGATGCGCCACCTGCGCCAGTATTGAGTTCTTGATTTGGTTAGGGTTGTTCGAGGCCCACGCATACGTGCGATATTGTGCGAAGCTCTGATCGTGGTTGTAGTTCACAGAAACCTTCTGGCCGACGGCGACTGTTGAAAGCAGGCAGACGGCCACTGCTAGTCCTGCAGCGTTGATTTTCATGGTGAGACTCCTTCTTCTTCCTGCTCTCGCTCTGACATCTGCAGTATAGAAACGGAACCGCAGATGGGTAACTACTAGTTGTGATAGCAGCGGGATTTGGAGACGCTGAGGCACTGCTCTTTGCGAAGATGTGCCCTCGGCGCAATCAAAGGATAGTAGTTCTGCTAGTTTCCTTTTATATCGCGTGTTCTCTACGCTCCGAATCGTGGTGCGCCAGGTGTCACCGGCGCAATCAACGAAGGAGCCAGAAATGAAAAACCGAATCGCTGCTCTTTGTTGCTGGGCGCTTTGCCTTACCTTCTGTCTCGTGCTTTCAAACAAGCTGCTGGCGCAGACACCGGCCCAAAAGCTCCAGCAGCTCTCGCAGGTGCTAAGTCTCAGCCCGCAACAAAAGGGCGAACTGTTACCAATCCTTGAGCAAGAAGGCCCAAAGCTTGAGGCGATAAAGAACAATCCCAATATGACGGGCCGCGAGAAAGCGATGCAGCTGAGAGCCATCCATCAACAGACGGACCCTCAGGTCAAAGGAATCTTGTCTGCGCAGCAGTACCAGGAGTGGAAGAACATCCGTCAGCATGAAGTAGAACAGGCGATCCAGAAAAAAACCGAAGGACCAGAATAGCGCTGTTGAAATGTTGTGACCTGCAGACAGTCACCATCCATCACGTCACTTTTGTGGACATGCTGAATGGGATACGCACCTTACGGCGTGACGTGCTGCGCATCAACGGGCGAGAAGCAGTACGCGTTTTGACGCCGTGAACTGATGGGTACAGCGGGATCATTCCTGGTGCAAAGGGAGTGGTCTCGGTTTTTTGTAGATTTCGCCAAACTTACTGTCACGAAAATGTCTACTCCTGCGAATCGATGCTGCACGTGACAATAATCCCCCACACTCGCTACTAGTTCTGCTAATACCCCACATCTTGCGAACCCACTATAAGGTAACCGAGAAGCACAGCCTCGCCTGCACTGTCCTGAACTAAAACGCGTGCGGGGAATTCGGCTGTGGACCAGATCGAACGAGGAGCTGACTTATGGCGACGTTACCTTTACGTAAGCAATATGAGGGCTACGACCATGACGATCCCATTCTCAGAACAGGAGAAGGGGGACTCACCATTTGGGTTCTTCAGAAGATGGCGCAAGAAAAACGGTTCAAAGAATTGGATGACCTATTCGATAACGGAGTAAACATGAATTCGCTACCTGTCGGCTACTCCGCCGGGGCGGGTGTTGCTACTCTCGAACCAAAGCTAATTAATGAAAAGCTCGTCAATGAGTGGATGAGCGCACGAATGGAGCGCGCGAACTGACCCAAGACGACCTGAGCCGGTTCCCTGCCTTGAGAAGCTCTCTTATTATTGGACGAGAAAAAAATCTTACCTCGCCAATTGTTTACTGCGAAACCGCCCCATGATGAAGTTCACGACAATGCTCCTGGACAGCCACAACCGCTTTCAGTGCGGGAAGCAGGTGGCGAGCTATCTCGGTCTAGTGCCGCTGGAAGATTCCAGCGGAAATCGGCGACGGCTGGGACACATCACCAAGCAAGGCAGTTCGATATTGCGCTTCCTCCTGGTGGAAGCGGCGC
>DATFQQ010000178.1:0-23311 GCA_035264195.1 Candidatus Sulfotelmatobacter sp.
GTACATGGCGCGCTTGTCGGAGTCTGCGAGCACCGCATAAGCTTCACTGACTTCTTTGAACTTCTCCTCTGCGTCTGGATTGTTGGGGTTGCGATCGGGATGGTATTGCAAGGCGAGCTTGCGATAAGCGGACTTTAGCTCGGTTTCAGTAACCGTCCGGGTGACGCCCAGTACCTCGTAGTAGTCGCGTTTTGCGTTTGTGGTCAGAAATTACCTTTCCAAATGAGGCGCGTTTCTCAGCCCCTCGGGGCGGCGCGCGGGTCTAGATCAAGGCCCACGGCTTGCGCTGTGGGCTGCATTCTATCGCCGCTTCGCGCCTCTCTAGAGTTATTTTCCCGGATTCCGTGCGACCTTCACCATGGCAGGACGCAGAAGGCGATCCTTGTACTTGTACCCGCGCTGCCACTCCTCGAGCACCTCGTGATCAGCCGCATCCGGGGTTTCGACCATCTCAATCGCCTCGTGTACATGAGGATCGAACGGTTTCCCCTTGGAGGCAATCGGCTGAACGCCAAGTTTAGCCAGCGCATCTTGCAATTGCTTGTAGATCAGATCCACGCCCGAGCGAAAATCGGCAGGCTCGGACTTCGACTGGAGCGCCCGTTCGAAGTTGTCGATGATCGGCAGTAACGATTTGATGACATCGACGCTGGCAAAGTCGCGGAAGTCCTGCTGCTCTTTGGCAGCACGACGGCGCGCATTTTCAAATTCGGCCTGCGCACGCGCAAGCCGGTCGAGCAAGGAATCGCGCTCGGCTTTCAATTTCTGCAATTCTGCTTCTGCAGCAGTGCCCTCAGAGGATGAAACTGGACTTTGTGCGGAATTGGACGTAGGCTCGTCGCCATCTGCTGGCGGGAGTTCGTGCTCTAAGTCCAGTCCCTCAACTTCTGGTTTTCCGTTGGATTTCCCCATAACAACCTGTCTTACTCCGATTCATTCAGAATTTTGTCGAAGAGGCGCGCGATGTATGACACCGCGGTAATGGTGTGCTGGTAGTCCATACGCGTCGGACCAATCACGGCAAGCGATCCCATGACTTGATTCCCGGCGTGCGCGGGCGTACCGATCAGCACAAAATTGCGCATTGATGGCATAGCTTCGTCGAGTCCAATCACCACTCGAACCGCTTCCTGCTTCACGTCGAGATAAGCGCCGAGAAGTTGGACGATCTTTTCCTTCTCCTCAAGCGTCTGCAGCATCTCCTGCAGGCGTTGACGATCTTGCTCTGCGGATAGCAGGTTCGCCGCACCTTCCACGAATACCTGCGATCCTTGTTCGGTTGCCAGAGCTCCCTGCTTGTAGAGAGCCTCCAGCGAGTTCATCAGGCGATCGTATTCGCTGCGCTCTTTTTCGATGCGCCGCGAGATTTCGTTGCGCATCGATTCCATGGTCCAGCCGCGAAAATTGTCGTTGATATACCGCCCCGCCAGGTCGAGATCTGCTTGCGGCAGGTCGAGCCGCAGTACGCGATCACGTACCAGGCCAGATCGGGTTACGAGTACCGCGAGAACCTTTTGATCTCCGAGGCGCGAGAAATAGACATGCTCCAGGGCATTCTTCTGGCCGCTGGTAGCGATGGTGACGCCGACGTTGCGGGAGATCAATGAAAGCACATGCGAGGTGCGCTCCATGAATTCCTGGACGTCGGTAATCCCGGCTAGCGAGTCGGAGATCATCGTCTCTTCCTGCGGCGCGAGGCGGGCATTGCCGGAAATCTGTTCGACGTAGTAGCGATAGGCCTCTGTTGTGGGCACGCGACCCGCCGAAGCATGGGGCTGCTCAAGAAACCCAGCGTCTGAAAGGTCAGCCATCACATTGCGAATGGAAGCCGGGCTTAGACCCTCGCGATTCGAGCGGGCGAGCGTACGCGATCCGACCGGCTCGCCGGTCGAGATGAACGTCTCGACAATGGCGGTCAGAATTTCGCGTTCGCGAGTCCCGATATTAGGATCAGCTGGCATACGTCAATCTGTCAGTTATCTCAAACCGAGCGGCCCGGGCCGGGGGGAGCAACTGCCTCTGAATCATTTCTTAACTATTTTAGATGCAGAAGCTTAGGTTTTGGATCGAAGTTATGATCCTGTTGCGATTCTAGGAACGGGGCGGGTGGGTGTCAAGAAGGGGGCTGGGAGCAAAGTTTCAAGGTTTCAAAGTTTCAAAGTCGGCTGGTTGTCGAGCCTTCAGAAACCTTAGATTGATTGCGGCCGTGAAAACCTCGATGCCTTTGAGCTTAGAGACTGCCTCACCTGCTATTCTCTTCCGTCTCACTCTGTCATTGAAAGCTTTGAAACGTTGAAACTCTGAAACCTGCGTTTTGCAAACTAAGCCTCATGTCGCGGTTATCGGCGCCGGAGCTTTCGGGGGATGGACGGCACTCCATCTCCTCGAACGTGGAGCGCAGGTCACGTTGCTGGACGCATGGGGGCCGGGCAACTCTCGGTCTTCGTCGGGGGGAGAGACGCGGATTATGCGCGGGAGTTACGGTCCTGATCAGCCTTATACCGAAATGGCTGCTCGGGCTTTGAAGCTCTGGGCGAAGTACGAGCGCAAGTGGAAGCGTCAATTTCTGCATCGTTGCGGTGTGCTCTGGATGGCATCGGGTCGAGGCGATGCGTTCGAGCGTGGTTCGGTCTCGATGCTCCGGATGGCCAAGATTCCATTCGACGAGCTCTCAGCTACGCGGATGCGCAAGCGCTGGCCGCATATCAATTTCGAAGGGATCCAATGGGGCATCTTCGAACCGCAATGCGGTTACCTGGATGCGCGGGCAAGCTGCGCCGCCGTAGTCGAAGCGTTCATCGCCGCAGGCGGCGAATACCAGCAAATCGCGGTCGTACAAAGGCGTGAGGCATTTCCCACCTACAAACGAGGAATCGTGCTATCCGATGACTCGTTCGTTGCTGCGGACCATTACGTTTTCGCGTGTGGACCTTGGATGAGTAGACTATTTCCCAAAGCAATCCGCGATTTGATTCGCCCAACGAAGCAGGATGTCTTTTTCTTCGGTACGCACTCGCGAAACAGCATCTATTTCACCGATTCGCACTTGCCCGTATGGGCGGATCACCGCGATCACTTCTACTACGGCATTCCAGGAAGCGACCGCCGGGGATTCAAGATCGCCGACGATACCCGCGGGCCGGACTTCGATCCCACAAATGGAGAGCGGGTTATCGATCCTGCAACACTGAAAAGTGTTCGCGAATACATCGCCTTCCGCTTCCCCGCAATGAAAGACGCTCCGCTCATCGAAACCCGCGTCTGCCAGTACGAGCAGACCCCCGACAGTCACTTCATCATCGATCGGCATCCGGACCATGAGAATGTCTGGCTAGTCGGCGGTGGGTCGGGACACGGTTTTAAGCATGGCCCTGCGATAGGAGAGATGATGGCGGAGTTGATCTTGAATGATCGGGAACCCGCAGCGGTGTGGCGACTGGATCGATTCCAGAAAACGAACG
Source organism: Candidatus Sulfotelmatobacter sp. (assembly GCA_035264195.1). GTDB lineage: Bacteria > Acidobacteriota > Terriglobia > Terriglobales > Acidobacteriaceae > Sulfotelmatobacter. Next base: position 3,462 of record DATFQQ010000178.1, read on the forward strand.
CATTGTCATCCTGATGGCGCCGTTTTTTGGGCGCCGGAGGACCTATGCAACTCTGCCTGCAGTGCTCATGTGACCGGGGGCTGCATACAGGTCCTCCGGCGCGCAAACGACGCGCGCCTCAGGATGACATTGCTGGGTCACATGGCAGACGTTTATTGAATCTGAATCACATTTGCTGGAGCAGCCGCTTTGATCTCGCCAACGCGATCAACTACCTTCCGGGCAAAATCGTAGATTGATTTGGCGTGCGGTGAGTTCTCTCCCTCGAGCACGACCGGCTTGCCGCTGTCGCCCGACTTACGAACTTCGGGGTCCAGAGAAATGTTTCCTAGGAAGGCCACGCCGAACTGACTCGCCATCTTCTCAGCGCCGCCGCGCGAGAAAATATCGACTTCATGCTGACAATGCGGACATACAAAGTAGCTCATGTTCTCGACCACGCCGGCCACATCGACCTTCATCTGGCGAAACATTTCGATCGCCTTGCGCGCGTCCTGGAGAGAAACATCAGATGGGGTGGAAACGACAACCGCTCCCGTCAGCGGAACGGTTTGCACCAGGGAGAGCGCAACGTCGCCCGTGCCTGGCGGGAGGTCGACCACCATGTAGTCGAGATGTCCCCATTCGACCAGGCCCAGGAACTGCCGGATGATCTGGTGCAGCATCGGTCCGCGCCAGATCACAGGCTTGTCACCAGGATTGAGGAATCCCACGGAGATGACCTTGAGCCCAAACGCTTCGATCGGTTCAATGCGGTTCTCGCCGACCATGCGCGGCTGTGCGTTGGTGCCCAGCATCAGCGGCACGTTCGGCCCGTACACGTCGGCATCGAGCAGGCCGACTTTGTGCCCCATCTTGGCGAGCGCGACGGCGAGATTCACCGACAACGTGGTCTTGCCGACTCCTCCCTTGCCCGAGCCAACGGCGATGATGGCGTCCACCCCGGGCAGAGGTTGCGGCCCCTGCTGCGCGGGACCATGTCCATGCTGATGCGGCATATGTGCACTCAAAGGATTGCTCCTGGCAACGGATTCAGAGGTCCGAACGGAAGAGATGAATGCAGAACCCCAAAAGTTGATTATATACGGATTTGCTGGTTCACCTCGCGACCCCAAATTCCGTGAGTTGCCTTCTTGCAGGATTGTGACTGGAATAGGCACGAAATCGAACATCACTTGATGCTATAATGCATGTAGAGGAATTCTCATGCGAACCACCATTGCTCTCGACGACGATCTCATCCGTACGGCTCAGGAGTTTACCGGCGTAGAAGAGAAAACCGCCCTGATCCGAGAGGCTTTGAAGGCCCTTATCGAGCGTGAAAGCGCTCGACGCTTGGCCACTCTTGGAGGCTCCATGCCCAGCCTGAAAAACGTTCCACGTCGCAGGCCAGCCAGACAGTGATTCTCGCCGACACTTCGGTCTGGATCGAGCATTTCCGTTCGGGAAATAAGGAACTGGAGTTCGCCCTGAATCGAGGACAAGTTGTGATCCATCCCTGGATTATTACTGAGCTTGCGCTGGGATCGCTCCAAGATCGGCGGAAGACCCTTTCGATGCTAGACATGCTGCCGCAAGCTCGCGTGGCGGCGACGAACGAACTGCGACATATGATCGAGACGCGTCGCCTGTTCAACCAGGGTATCGGTCTAACCGACATACATTTGATCGCCTCTGCCCTGCTGAATCCGCCGACGCTGCTCTGGACAAAAGATAAACAACTCCGTAAGGTAGCTGAGGCCTTACAGCTTCACGTCAATCTGCCATAAGAGCTGTCTTTAGCGCTCGTCAGTACCCTCCGCCCTCTAGGCGCACCTTGCCCCGGAACATGCGAAACAGGAAGAAGAAGTAGCCGAGGGCAAGGACCATGCCCACGCTCCACCAAATGAATCCAACCGCGAGGCCGTGGTCGCCTGCCTTGCTGTTGTAGATCGTCAGATTGAGGGCCGGGTCGGTGCTTGCCGGCAAGACCACCGGATACAGGGCGAATGCCGCTCCCACCAGCATGCCGACGATGTAAACCGACGAGGCAACGAAGGCGACCTTGTCAGATCGCCTGATCATCGCGTGCATCATGACAGCCAGTGCGCCGAACACGAGTACGGGGATGATGAATCCAATGGCGTGATGCTTATAGTTATCGAGGACTCCAGGGCGGATCGAGACCGTAGCGATCAATCCGACGACGGTTAAGAGTAGTTGCACTGGCCAAACAGCCTTTGCCACAGCACGCGCGCGACGGTTTACATCATCTTCCGTTTTGATTGCGACGTAGAGTGAGCCGTGCGCGGTTAGCGTAACCAGTGCGATGACTCCGGTGAGAACGGTGTACCAGTCGAGAATGCCGTTTTGGGTGCCGACGCCGAAGTTCGACCAAAGCGGCTCGAAGAAGTACCCATCCGGGCCGAGCGGGACGCCGCGAACCACGTTCCCCAGAGCCGCGCCGAAAAATATGCACAGCAGAATACTTGAGACGCTGAAGACAACATCGAAGAATCCCTGCCACACGGGATTATGTAAGTGGTGGCGGAGTTCGATACCGATACCGCGCAGCATCAGCAGCCAGAGCACCATCATCAGCGGCAGGTAGAAACCACTGAAGCTTGAGGCATAGAGCAGCGGGAATGCGAAGTAAAGGGTGCCCCCGGCGGCGAGAAGCCAGACTTCGTTCCCGTCCCAGACAGGGCCGATGGCGCGCATGATGGTTTGGCGTTCAGGAGTGGTACGTGCTGCTCCCAGATAGATGACTCCGGCACCCAGATCGAATCCATCTAACACGACATAAGTGGCAACCATGACTGCGACGATCATGAACCAAAGTGTTTCCATAAGTTCCTCAGGGGCGAACGCCTCGACGGGATCGATTTATGAATTGCTGTTTACCATTCCGCTTTGTCATCCTGATGGCGCCGTTTTTTGGCGCCGGAGGACCTATGCAACTTGTCAGTAGCATCGGCGCTGCCTGCAAAGTGCATAGGTCCTCCGGCCTGCAAAAACCGCAGGCCATCAGGATGACACCACGGTCGATTACATCAAAAGCTAAAAATGCTCCATTCATTGCGCGAATCAAGACCCGACATCCGGCACGATACGAGGTCCTACTTCCCGGCAGCGACCAGATTTCGCTCATACGGTGAAAGCGCTGGCACAGCTTCAACCTCCGGCCCATGCTCGATTTCGCGGCGCACGAGAAACAGGAAGAAGATCGCGAGCACGGTGTACATGCCCATAAATCCCAGCAGGGTGAAGATGCCATTGCCTGCCGACACCCCCTTGGAATAGCCGTCTGCGGTGCGCATCAGTCCATAGACGAGCCATGGCTGGCGGCCGATTTCGGCCGTGATCCACCCAGCAGTATTGGCGATGTAGGGGAACGGCAGAGCGAGCATGAGAATCCACAGCATCCAGCGGGTCGTAAACAACTTCTCGCGCCACAATAGAAAAGCAGAAACCAGCATGATCGCGATGAAGATCGTGCCCAGCCCGACCATGATGTGGTAGCTGAAATAAAGCAGTTCGACACTTGTCGGCCACTCATCGGTCGGGAACGCGTTCAGTCCTTTGACCTCGGCCTTCCAGGCGCGATATGTCAGGAAACTCAGTGCATTGGGGATGATCAGCGGATTGTCGATCTCCTTCTTGTCGACATTCGGTTGACCTATGAGCACCAGCGGCGCGCCGGGTTGAGTGTCGAACAATGCCTCCATGGCGGCGAGGGTCACGGGTTGGTGTGTGGCGATCAATCGCCCCTGGCGATCGCCCGTGGGAAATAGTTGGAGCACGCTGAAGATGAGACCAGCCACCACTCCGACCCGAACGAAGATGCGTCCGTGCTGCTCGAACTTCTCCCATAACAGGTAAAAGGCGCCTACCGAAGCCATCACGAAGGATCCCGTGATCACGGCGCCACTCATATTGTGCGCGTATTGCCACCATGCCCAGGGATTCAAGACCAACTGCCAAAAGCTGGCGAGTTGCACGGAACCATCAGCTGCCTTGATGTAGCCCACCGGATGCTGCATCCATGCATCGGTCGCGACGATGAAGAAGCCCGAGAGCCATGAGCCTAGGAATACCGCGACAGCCGCCCACCAATGCCCTCGAGGCCCAAGCCGCTTCTCGCCGTAGAGGAATAGGCCTAGGAACGCCGACTCCAGAAAGAACGCAAACATTCCTTCCATGGCCAGAGTCTGGCCGATGACTCCACCTGCAAATCTCGAAAAGTGCGACCAGTTTGTGCCGAACTGGAATTCCATGGGAATTCCGGTAACGACGCCGATCACAAAGTTAATCCCAAAAATGCGGGCCCAGAAGCGCGCGGCTTGATTGTAGGTCTCATCATTGCGGCGTAACGCAAGCGTCTTGAGCACTACGATCAGAGGCGCAAGGCCCATGGTCAACTGCGGGAAGAGATAGTGAAAAGTAACGGTAAACGCGAAGTGAAGACGATGAACAAGGAGGGCACTATCCATAGATTCCTCGGAAGACTTCCTAGACTAATTTCCGGGAAGTGCACTTGAAGTGATTGTAATCACATTCTGGAAGAGATTACTGTGATACGCGGCGTCGGCGTTCCAGTTCGGAACGCCGGATCTCCCGCCGCCGCCCCGCGTCGTCATACCGCCGTCGTTGCTCGTCGGTTTCAGGCACAACCGGCGCGACCTTGAGATTCTTCCCTTCCTTGTCGACCGCGACAAACGTCAGATAGGCCGACGCAACGTGCTTGGCTGTATCGGAGATATAGTTCTCCACGAACACCTTCACTCCTACTTCCATCGAGGTATGAAAGACGCGGTTCACCGAGGAACGCAGGATCACGAGATCTCCGACACGTACCGGCACGAGGAAATCGATGTGATCGACCGATGCCGTGACAACGTAGTTGCGGGAATGGCGGTGCGCAGCCATGGCTCCGGCAAGATCGATCCAATGCATGAGGCGCCCACCTAGAAGTGCTCCCAATGGGTTGGCGTCGTTGGGCAGAACGATCTCAGCCATCTCCGACTGAGAATCTCGGACGGGGCGCGGGGCGAGGTTGTCTTGCAGCATGATCTTCCCCTTTTACAAGCCTGTGTAGCTTTTGAAGACCATCGACGGTCTTTTCAGGCCTTTTTCTTCAAATAGGATTCCAGGAAACACTGGGCCATTTTCTGGATGCGAGTATCAACATGGGGATTCAGCCACATCGCCTGTGAAAGGTCATAAGCCAATTCACCGTGATCGACAGGCCGGTTGTCGCGTTCGCAAATGTAATTGAGATGCAGGGCGCGGGTCTGCGTATCGACCGCCGTTTTCGCGTTATTGCGTCTGCCCGGCGGCGCCGTCACGGCAAAACGAATCGCATCCCACCGGCGTTCTGGAGGAGCCCAACCGCAACTGCTCGCGTAACCGAGATTGCAAAAGGCTTCAAGAATGTCTTGTGCCGGCGTCTGCTGCTCGTGTCCAGGAGCCGTGCAGTGGCCGCTCCATCCGCAACCCAATGGCAGGCGCGCGGGATGCGGCCAATTGCCATTTTCGATTTTCTCTACTGGCATGAAATACGGACAGGCCAAACTGAGCTCCTCACGCTAAGAGAATAATAGGGAACTGCTATTGTAATCGACAGTCTCAACTTGACCAGCCTTTCACGCCATAATCGTGCGGCGCTTTGTAGTAATCTCGTTGCAGGGGCGCTCGACCATGGACCGCATCTCCGCGCTAAACGACATCCTGACCGAAAATCCGAAGGACGCTTTTGCGCGCTACGGGCTAGCGATGGAGTATTCGAAACAGGGCGATTTCGATCGGGCGCTCGCCGAGTTCTCGATCCTGATTGAAAACCATCCCGACTACACCGCGGGATATTTCATGGCAGCGCAGACATTGGCGCGTGCCGAAAGGCCTGAAGAAGCGAAGGCGATGTTGCAGGATGGCATCGCGTCGGCACGCCGCACGGGAAATCTGCACGCGCAGTCAGAGATGGAAGCAATGCTGGCTGAGCTTTCGTAGATTACTTCGCCATCTTCGCCATCGCCCACTCGACCAATCCTGGGAACAACTGATACAGCTTGACGGGAATGTGCATCGTCCAGGGAACGATCACCTCGCGCTTCCGTTTCAAATAGCCTTGCAGCGTGGCGCGCGCAACACGTTCAGCGGAAATCCCCTTCACAGAGTTTGGACGCACTTTTTTCAAGTCGTTTCCCTGCACGGCATTCTGGCTAAACGCCGTTTGCACATAGCCCGGACACACCGTAAGAACGTGGATGCTGGCTTTCTCGAGTTCGACGCGCGCTCCTTTGCCGATGGCATTGAGCGCAAACTTCGAGGCGCTGTAGGCAGCGTGGAACGGCAGGGGGATGTGCCCGGCAACACTGGAGACATTAATGATTGCCCCCCCTCCCTGGTGTTGCATGATCGGAACGACTTTCTGCATCGCCGAGACGGCGCCAAAGAAGTTCGTTTCGAACAGATCATGGCACGCGGCCATATTCATTTGCGACACGGAATCAAGCAGGCCGTGCCCGGCATTGTTGATCCAGATGTCGATGCGCTTGAAATGATGGAGCGTCAGCGCGATGACGCGGTCGATTTCTTCCGAGTGGCGAACGTCACAAGCAAAAGCTGCGGTCCGCTCAGGGAAACCGATTCGAGTCCGGGCCATTTCGGCACGGGAGGAGTCGCGTGACAACAAGACAACGTTCGCCCCGTTCTCAACGAACAATTTGGCGAGCGCCTCGCCAATCCCCATCGATGCGCCGGTGATCACAACAACTTTGCCGCCGAGTTCCATGTTCGCGTTGTATTATCCACGATCGAAGCAAGTCAAGATGCAGCAGGTCTTGTCGTAGAATCGAGAGTGACAACCTGCTGGAGATTGCGTGGCCCTTCTTCCGTTGTTCCCTCTCGAAGTTGTCCTGCTCCCTGGCACACCCCTGCCTCTGCATATTTTCGAACCGCGTTACAAGGAGATGATCGGCGAGTGCCTTGCCAAAAGCGTACCTTTCGGCGTGATTCGTGCTTTGGAAAACGGAATTGCTGAGATTGGATGCACTGCCGAAATCATCACGGTCACAAAAGAATATCCCGATGGGCGCATGGACTTGATTTGCGAAGGCCGGAACCGGTTCGAGGTGCTGGAGGTAAATCAGGAGCGCTCGTTTTTGCGGGCGGAAGTACTATTGGTGCCGGATGATCCGGGCGTGACCGCGGAAGGGGAGAGGCAGCGGGCGATTCAACTTCATCTTGAAATTCTTTCCCTCGCGGGCGCCGTGCAGGATCTCTCCTCAGCCGACCAAAATCAGCTTTCTTTCCAACTTGCCGGATCGTTGCCGCTCGATCTCGACTTCAAACAACAACTACTAGCTATGCGCTCAGAAGCGAAGCGCATTCATGCAGTCGCAGCATACCTGGAAGCTGTTCTGCCAAAGTTGCGGCGTGCATCGAAGACGCGCGAGAAGGCAGGCGGCAACGGACACGTTCACTGAGGTGCCTACTTCCCTTTTAACTCCGCAATCAACTTTTGAAATTGCGGGTCAGTGTTGAGCACCTGCAAGCGCCGATTGGATTCTAGCGTGTCCGCGTCTCTTAGTCCGCGACGAATGGCCTCCCTTAGATCCTTCAGAGCCTGTTTCTTATTGCCCATCGCTGCACGGGTTTCGGCCAACAAGAGCGTGGGCCAGGGATCGTCTGAAATCTGCTGCATGAGATCAAAGCACGATTCGGCCTTGTCGAAGTGTTTCGCTTCGAGTTCCTGCTGACCATTTTCCATGCCCTCGACCATCATGTCCTGGAAAGCTCGCTGCAGAACCAATCGCTCCTCTTCGTGCTTGGCATGAGCGGCTTGATCTTTAAGGCCATTCATTGCCTGCAGAATCTCAACGCGAAGTGCATTGGGGTCGGCTACGTCACCAGATTCGTAGGTGCGCAGTTTAGGAGAGATCTCCCGCTCGATCCGTAATTGTCGGGAAATCTGCTCCTGTTCAGCCTTAAGCGCAGATTTCACTGCGGGAGACTGCTTCAACGCCGCCACCTTGCCAGATGTGGAGTTCACATCTCGAAGACCGGCGAAGTCAGAGACTATGTACTGGTACGCGTCCAATTGAGCAAGCGCGTCGTGCTTTCCCTCTGCTTCGTCAGCTCTCCTTTGCAGGCTCTGAAATTGCCGATCGATGAAGACGTTGTCGCGGGGCAGATCACCCGATTGCATCGCCTTCAATTGCAACCACTGCACCGCGTCTTCCATGACAGAAGCAGGCGCCCACTGATGTGAACCTGAGTACACGTTCACCCGGTATGGCAGGCCTTCCCTCTCCCGCTCGTGCCCAACGGTGATCACTTCTTGCCAATTGAAGTCTTTGTCACCAACGGCGAGGTAATACAGCAATTTGTCGTTGGAATTGTGACGCACGCTCGGATAACCAGCCCCGTGGGCGATCACTCCAGAAATCTGTCCCGGACTGCTGAGCGCCATGGCTCCGGCGACGCGTGCTCCGCCGGAAAAGCCGCTGGTATAAACACGTCGATCATCGAGTGAAAGGCGGACGTGCGTGTCCTGCCAGATCGCATTCACGGCCTCCGACTCATTGCCGGAGAAATTTCGCGAGTTATTGGATCCGGCGAAGACAAAACCATAGGCCTCTGCAAGATCTTTGTAGAGATCGAGTGGGCGGCGTCCGCGCCCTCCGGGATCGAAGAAGTAGATGATCGGCCAGCGCTTCGTCACCGTGTAGGCGGACGGAAGGTACAAAGCATAGCTCTGATTTGCGTCGGAGGCACAAACGACATTCACAATTTGACCGGGGGATGGCAGGAAGACCGGCTTTTCTGCCTGGCCTTCAGAAATCTGCAAGCAAAGCGAGAGCAGGAGAGCTTCCGCTGCGAATTGCGCAACCGCATGGGTAATGTGGCGCATCTAGAGTGTATGGTAGCGCCCTGCGGCGTCGAACTATGCCGCGAAACGGGGGCGTATAATCGCACCATTGTAGTTCTGTGGGGGTTCCTTTCATGAGTCTTCCGCGCACGCTCGGTGAACTGCGCCGCAGTGACTTCTCCGAAGAGCGGTTGTGCACCCGCCGAGTGAAAGACGAATTGCGAGACAATCTGGTAGCGCGTCTCCGCAAAAGCGGCGATGCATCGGTGTTTCCCGGAATCGTAGGTTACGACGACACTGTTGTTCCGCAGATCATCAACGCAATACTCTCTCGGCACAATTTCATTCTGCTCGGGCTGCGCGGACAGGCGAAGAGCCGTATCCTGCGGGCGCTGACCACGCTGCTTGATCCTCAATTGCCGTACGTCGCGGGATGCGAAATTCACGACAATCCCTACGCCCCTATCTGCAAGCACTGCCGCGACGAAGTCGCGCGACTTGGTGATAGCACCCCGATCGCTTATCTGAATCCCGATGACCGCTACGTCGAGAAGCTCGCGACCCCGGATGTGACCATTGCCGACTTGATCGGTGACATCGACCCAATCAAAGCGGCACGCGGCGGACATGAACTGTCGAGCGAACTGACCGTGCACTATGGCCTGCTTCCCCGCGCCAATCGCGGCATCTTCGCGATCAACGAACTTCCCGATCTCGCCGGAAAGATTCAGGTCGGGTTGTTCAACATCATGCAGGAAGGCGATGTGCAGATTAAGGGATACCCGATCCGGCTCCCGCTCGATGTTGCTCTCGTATTCAGCGCGAACCCCGAGGACTACACGGCGCGCGGCAAAATCATCACACCACTGAAAGATCGAATCGGTTCTGAAATTCGTACTCACTACCCGGCGACGGTCGAAGAAGGGATCGCGATCACTGCACAAGAGGCTTGGACTCGGCGCAATGGCAATGCGATGCATTTGCCCAGCTACGTGCAGGAAGTAATTGAGCGCGTCGCTTTTGCCGCTCGCGAAGACAAGAAGATCGATAAGCGATCGGGCGTTAGCCAGCGACTGCCAATCTCGGCTATGGAGAATGTGGTCTCCAATGCCGAGCGGAGAGCAATTCGTAATCAGGAAAAGCTGGTCGTCCCGCGGATCAGCGATGTCTACGCCGCGCTTCCCGCGATCACCGGCAAGCTCGAACTCGAATACGAAGGCGAAATGAAGGGCGCGGATTTCGTCAGTCGCGAACTCATCCGCGCAGCCATCGCCAAAACGTACGATGAGTACTACACGGGCGCCAACGTGCAACAGATTGTCCAATGGTTCGATCTGGGAGGAGAGATTCAGCTTTCCGATTCGATTCCCGCGGCGGAAGCGCTGGAAAACCTGCGGGGTATCCAGGGCCTGATCGACAAACTGGGCCCACTTGGGGTTTCGCCCAAAGAGGGCGCCGAGCAGCAGGTATCAGCGGCGGAGTTCATCCTCGAAGGACTGCATGCGCATAAGCGCATCGGCCGCAGCGAAGAGCGCGTGTTCAAGGCCGGCGAGAAGAAGCCTGAAGCCGTCCGGGAGAAGTCTTTCGAAGCCGAGGACCGGCCGTACCGACAGAGAAGGCAGTTTAATTAGTGAGCTACTAGCTTCTAGCTCCTAGCTTTTAGCTAGGCAGGTTTTTGCTAGAAGCTAGCAGCTAGAAGCTAGCAGCTACCGTGAAACGCATCCGTTACTCCAAATACGTGCCCGATCCTGCGGGCGAAATGAGCATGGAGGACCTGCTCAACGCGCTTTCGGACTATCTGCTGCAGAGCGGGTTTCAGGATTCCATGTGGTACGAAATGCCCCAGGGAGAGCACACGATCGAAGACCTGCGGCGCGCGATCGAAAACGCTCTGATGAACGGCGAATTGTTCGATGAGAATCTGCGTGAGCAGATCGAACAGATGATGGCCGACGGTCAACTTGACGAACTGATCGAGAAGTTGATCGAGCGCATGCAGCAGGAAGATTACATCTCGGTCGACGAACCACACGATCCCGCGAGGAGATCTAGCGTGGGCGGACAGACCGGCGAGGCGCAGCAGGCGCGTTTTGAAATCACCGACAAGAGCCTGGATTTTCTTGGATTTAAGTCGCTGCGCAATTTGCTGGGCTCGTTGGGCAAGTCCAGTTTCGGACGCCATGACACCCGCGATCTCGCGACCGGTATCGAAGCAAGCGGGTCGTCGAAGACCTACGAGTTTGGCGACACCCTGAACCTCGACATCACGGCCACACTTTCGAATGCGATCCAGCGCGAAGGACTGACTCTGCCCTTAAATATCGAATACTCCGATCTTCAGGTACATCAGTGTGAGTACCAGTCATCGTGCGCAACCGTGCTCATGCTCGACTGCTCTCACTCGATGATCCTATACGGCGAAGACCGGTTTACTCCTGCGAAGAAAGTAGCGATGGCGCTGTCGCATCTGATCCGCACGCAGTATCCAGGTGACTCCCTATCGCTGGTGCTATTTCATGACTCGGCCGAAGAAATCCCTTTGTCGCAATTGGCGCGGGTGAAGGTTGGACCCTACTACACCAATACTCGCGAAGGACTACGGCTGGCACAAAGACTTCTGCAGCGGCAACGCAAAGACATGAAGCAGATCGTGATGATCACCGACGGCAAGCCCTCGGCCCTCACGCTGGAGGACGGCCGCATTTACAAGAACGCGTTCGGACTCGATCCGCTCGTCGTCAGTCAGACACTCGAGGAAGTTTCGAAATGCAAGCGGGCGGGTGTGCTGATCAACACCTTCATGCTGGCATCGGACTATGGCCTCGTCCAATTCGTCCAGAAAGTAACCGAGATGTGCCGAGGCAAGGCCTACTTCACGACTCCCTACACCCTCGGACAATACCTGCTGATGGACTACATGTCGCGGAAGACCAAGACTATCCACTGAGACCCTGGATTCACAGCGGCTTCTCTTAATTGGGGCGCAAAGCATCCGTGTGACACTCCTGATACTCTTTTACTAACAACATGGCCAACTGTATTCGATGCGGGCGGCAGCTTCCTCCCTTGAGCTTCGGGAAGAAAGTCTGCCAGTGGTGCGTACAGCACGAAGCCGCCCAACGCGGCGAGGAAAGCGATGGCGCGACACAGCGCGTGATTCCGGCGCCTTGGGTACGGCGGCGCGAGTCGGCATTCAGCCTTACACAAATTCTCTTCGGGGCAAATGTCGCGGTATTTCTGGCGATGGCGCTCGCTAGCGGCTCGGTTTTCGAGTTCTCCGGTCAGGTCATCGTTCACTACGGAGCGAATTTCGGCCCGTATACGCTCTCGGGTGAATGGTGGCGGCTCGTCACCTACATGTTCCTGCATGGCGGGATCATGCATATTGCATTTAACATGTGGTGCTTGTGGGATCTCGGCCAGTTGTGCGAGTCACTCTATGGACGCTGGACCTTCCTCGCAATCTACTTCATCACGGGCATTGGCGGGGGATTGGCAAGCATTGCCTGGAACCCCGGAGTGCTAAGTGTTGGGGCGTCGGGTGCGATCTTTGGACTGGCTGGTGCATTGGTTGCATCGTTCTATCTTGGCGAGTTCTCGCTCCCCAGAATCGCGATCAGCGGGACACTGCGAAGCCTCGTATTCTTCATTGGCTTCAATGTGTTGTTTGGTGCGGGCCTTAACATTTTTGCAGGTAGTTCCGGAGGCATCGACAACGCCTGCCACGTAGGAGGCTTGGTAAGCGGCATGGCCCTAGGCGCCTTGATCGCTCGTCTTGCTCCACAGGCTGATGCTCCAATGCGTAGAGCGAGTGTCGTGGGGTTTGTCGCTCTGCTCGTGGTCTTCGCTGGATTCGGAGTGCGGCAGTGGCGGGGCGGCGTAATGCGGAGCGCGCGCCAGTTCGAAGAGAGTAAGGGTGACCCCATTGCCCGGGGTAAGCTGCTTGTCCACGAAAATCCCAACTTGCCGCAGGCGCACCTTATGCTCGGGGAAGCCTACTACAACCAGCAGCGCTTTCCGGAAGCTGAAGCCGAATTCAAGCGAGGAATCGAACTACAACCCAAGACCGCTGGCGGGCGCTTTTATCTGGGCATGTCCTATCTGGGCGAAAAAGAGTTCGACAAAGCCAAGGCGACGTTTAATGAAATGCTCTCTTTGGGCGTTGGCACTGCCTACGGCCATTACGGCCTTGGTTTGACGCTTGCTGACCAGCAGAACTATCAGGGAGCGATCGACGAGTTCAAGAAAGCAATTGGCGCTGACATCCCAGTTTCGGGAATCTACACGGACCTTGGAAACGCATACGCGAAGTTGAAGATGTATGACGATGCCATCGCCGCGTATCTGCAAGGAAAGCAGAAAGACGGCGATGATCCGGACCTCGAAAACGCCTTGGCGGATGCTTACTCGGCAAAGGGAATGACGCAGCAAGCGCAAGATGCCCGGAACCGCGCTTCGGAGCTAAAGGGACAGGCGCACTAGACAGGTTACCCACATTGGAGTCCGAGTCCTTTCCGCATCTATCAAACGAATGCTCTGGGGCGTTCGAAATACTGATTCCCCCTTCGTCCGGGTGATGGACTCAGCAGTTCTATACTGAACTTGTGGACGGGAACGTTAACGCCAACACGCAGATTCGCGAGGTCGTCACCCAATCGGCGGAAGAGACGATCGCCTTCGGGCGGACTCTGGCCGAACTGCTCACTCCACCGAAATTAGTGCTCCTGCGAGGCGATCTGGGTGCCGGCAAGACCACGCTGGTGAAAGGAATTGCCGCAGCATTTGATGCGGCCTCAGAAGAAGACGTAACCAGCCCGACGTTCACACTTATCCACGAATACCGAGGGCCGCGCGCCATTCTGTATCACATCGATCTTTACCGCATAGACACGCCGCGCGAACTGGATACTCTCGCACTCGACGACCTGCGCAGCGAGAACAGCATCCTGCTGATCGAGTGGGGGGAAAAGTTTCCACGACTGGTGCGCGATCGCGATGTGGAGATTTCGTTAGAACGCCAGGGCGAGAGCGAAAGAAGAATCACAATCAGCGGAGTCCAGTAGGACACCATCGCTGCGTTTCGCTGAGGCGCAGGGATTACAAACCTAGCTCCTTCACTTCCCCTTCATCGTGGCCGAGCCAGTGAGCAACCTCGTGCCAAACGACTCGCTTCACCTCGGCTCGCAGGTTGCCTTTCGAACACCGCAAGATGGGACCGCGGAAAACAAAAATCACGTCGGGCGCGGTTCGCAATACTGTGGATCCGCGTTGAGTGCGGAATACGCCGCTATAGAGTCCCAGCAGTTCAGTGCCCGGCTTGCGCCCTTTCAGAGCCTCCCGAGGAGGCTCATCGGCCACTTGGATTCCGGGAAAGTCCGGCAGGTCTTTGATCTTATCGGGCAGTGTGCTATACGCCCACTCCACGATCTCCTCGAAGCTTTCGGAATCTGTTGGCTCTTTCATCAAACGACCAAGCGGGTGAGCTGTGCCACCAGATCAGCGCCGGGGAAGATCCACACGACTCGCAATCGATGCACGATGGGAGTTTGATGGCTCGATTGTAATTCTCGCGCAGACCGGTGGTGCACTCCATTCGCGCACGACTGAGAACAGGATCGCCACTGCGAATACCACGAAGATGAGGCGCGGTCTCTTCATAAATCTGATTATCCCACTGGCGAAACACTGCGGTTTAGATCGATTTATGAATTGCTGAATACCATTCCGCGTTGTCATCCTGATGGCGCCGTTTTTTTGGCGCCGGAGGATCTATGCAACTCTGCCGCAGTGCTCATGCAGCCAGGGACTGCATAGATCCTCCGGCCTGCAAAAAGCGCAGGCCATCAGGATGACACCATGGAGAAATTCATGCCTTCCAAGGCCCATATCCTGCAATTGTCATTCCCAGCGGAGCGAGGAATCCCTAACCCGCGGCAGTTGTCTTAAGGTAGGATGCTTCGACTCCGCCGGAGTTCCGCTTCGCTACACTCCGGTTGCGCTCTGCCTGACATTATTCTGGGTGACCCCTCATCAGAATCCCATGATGTTGTAGCCGCAATCCACGTAGATCACTTCGCCAGTAATGCCGCTGCTGGCATCAGAGGCAAGGAACACACCCGTCGAGCCGACTTCGGCGACTTCTACGTTGCGTCCTAGGGGAGAGCGCTCGGCGTGAGACTTCATCATCTCTCCGAGGCCGGAGATACCGCGGGCGGCAAGAGTCTTCAATGGTCCTGCAGAGATAGCGTTGACGCGAATCTTCTGTTTTCCGAGATCGCTTGCCAGGTAGCGCACGGTGCACTCAAGAGCTGCCTTAGCTACGGCCATGACATTGTATTTTGGAACCACTTTCTCGGCGCCGTAGTAAGTCATGGTGATAATCGACCCGCCATCTTCCATCAGGGGAGCTGCAGCGCGTGAAACCGCAATCAGAGAGTACACGCTGACATCGTGTGCGATCCGAAATCCTTCGCGAGTGGTGTTGATGAAGTCTCCCTTGAGTTCTTCGGCGGGCGCATAGGCGACAGAGTGTACCAGCGCATGCAGCTTGCCGTGCTTCGATTTCAATTGTTCGAACAGGCGAGCAATATCTTCGTCTTTAGAGACGTCGCACATATAGCCTTCGGCACCGGGTAGCGAGAGAATCAAGTCTTTCGCCTCTTGCTCGAGACGCTCATTCTGATAGGTGATAGCCAGTTTCATGCCGGCGGCGTGCAGTCCCTGAGCGATCGACCAGGCGATCGAGCGTTTGTTGGCAACTCCGAAGACAACGGCGTTCTTGCCCTGCAAATCAGCAGACATAAGTCTCCTTGAGGAAATGGCAAGGATACCAGCGACGGGCGTCATTTTGCCATCCACGGGGGCGAACGGCCGCTTCTCTCGGCGCTCTCAGCGGATGTTCTCCGCGACCCTCAGCGATAAAGCCTCTACCGCTGAGTTCGCGAAGAACTGCCGCAGAGTCCGCAGAGAGCCAACGCAGAACAATCAGTTTTCTTGGCGCTCTCTGCGGATGTTCTCAGCGTCCTCAGCGGTCAAAGGCTTTTCATCTCCGAGGCCAAAGAACCGTCGTACAGTTCGCGCAGACGAGTTGGCTCTGAAGCCGGAATTTCAGTCGGCTGCGATTTCCTGGCTGACCCGGTTCGCCACTGGCCAACTAGCGGCAACGAAAGACAGGCCGTACACGCAAGCCAGGATGGCGAAGCCGACCACCAGACTGACATTGTGCGCGACTGCACCCACGCAGATCGCAAGTACAACCTGCAGGAAAGTTCCGCTGAAATAGAACGTGTTCTGTACGCGTCCCATGAGGTGTTTAGGGACCATTTCCATCAGGCTTGTGTTCATCGCGACGCCACCAACTCCGCGCCCCGAGCCCATGGCGAAGTAGGTCACAATCGCAAGAATCAGAAAGCCGGATATCGGCGCGAAGGCCATGCATATTGCCAAGACCGCCATCGAGAACGCAATCGTGCGGCGTCCGCCAAGGCGGGCAATGATCCGGGGCGCATAGAGTGCGCTGACAAAGGCCCCAGTACCCCACCCGGCGTTGAGCCAGCCATATCCTTTGGCTCCGGCGTGAAACACACGATCACTGAGCGAAGGCGTGACGACTACACCAGTCACCATCGCACCGATGAATAACGCCCAACTAATACCGAGCATGACCACCGGGCGGTGATCGCGCAGAAAGTGGAGCCCTTCCTGCATCTCGCGCCAAAAACGCTCGAGCTGACTTTCAGCCGCGACAATGTCGGACTTCAACTCGTCCGGCCGAATAACGACATGGCGCCCCTTGCGAACAGCAAGATAGCAAAGGAACGAGACCACATACGTCGAGACGTCGAGCATCAGCACACCGCCGAGGCCGATGTGATCATAGATAAAACCGACGATAGCGCCAGCAATAAGAAACCCGCCCTGCACGCCCGCAAGCAGAAAAGTATTCGACTGAACAAACTCGCTTTCGGGTGTCAGTTCCTGAATCAGCGCAGTAATCGTCGGCCAGAACATCCAGAATCCGGCCGCAACGAGCGTGTTCATCAAGTAAAGCTGCCAGACTTGAACTTGCTCGCGGAAAGCGAGAATCGCCACCGTAACGATAATCAATGCGCGTATCGCGTCCAGCCACATTACGAGGCGTCTGCGGTCCTCGCGGTCGATGACCACGCCTGTGAACGGAAGCATCAGCATGGCGGGAATAGTCTGCAGAACAGCAAAGGTCCCCAGCGCTGTTTCGGAGTGCGTGGCTTTGAGGATGTACCAGGCCACCGCGGCAGAGTTCATCCCGCTGCCGACCATCGAAATCAGGTTGGCCGCAAAAACGAACCGCAACGGACGATGGCTGAAGCTGGTACGCATCTTTCTACTTTAGCTGAAAAGGGAGGTGTGAATGTCGGTGCGGCCGACACCAGGTTTCAAGGTTTCAAAGTTTCAGAGCTTCAGCCTGTCAGCCGGACCTATGCGTAATTCTTAGTTCGAATGTTGCTTTTCCGTGTCGAATGTCAGCCCCCCTGTGAGGCAGGCCCTTGCGCAGCGCCGCATTCAGCGCTACGATTCGCGTGCTACTCAAGAGTCGAGTCATCTTGCGTGTACGCTGGAGGCGGGCTATGAGACAGTGCAAGGGATCGTTGCTGCTTGTGGTTTTCTCTTTCGCATTTTCCTTTTCTCAGGCGTGGGCCCAGGTAGATCACATTGTGATCGCGGCAGGAACCGACGAAGATCACGCCCTGCAGGCTATTTCGAGCGAGCAGGATGCTACTAAGAAATCCGCGATGTACCAGGATTTCGTTCAGAAGTTTTCTTCGAATCCTCAGGCGGTCGCGTACGGAAATTGGCAACTGGCTCAGACCTCTCAGGCAAGCGGCGAGTTAGATAAAGCGCTCGATTATGGCGACAAGGCACTGGCGGCGTCACCGCACAACCTCGACATTCTGGTTTCACAGGTGAGCGTCGCGCAGCAGGCGAAGAACAATCTCAAGTTGATCGACTATGCCGCGAAGGGCGGCGAAGTCTGCCATTCGATCGCCAAGCAGCCCAAGCCCGAGGGCATGAGCGACGATGACTTCAAGCAAAAGATCAATCAGGAAACGGCAGCCGCACAGAGCAATTGCGATTTTCTCGAGACCAGCGGCTTCAATGTCATCACCACCGAGACCGATCCCAAGAACCGCATGACCGAGATTGAGAAGTACACCGCGGCCTTTCCGGATTCAAAGTTCAGCGCGCAGGTCTCGAACTACGCCATGTACACCCTCGGACCGGGACAACTGAACGACCAGGCCCGATTGGTTTCTTTCGGCGAGAAGATTCTGGCCAGCGATCCAAACTCGGTGCCCGCCTTGTTGCTGCTGGCCAGTTACTACGGAGAAGACAAACAGCCGGGAAGTACGGCCAAGGCGATTACCTATGCCCAAAAGGTTATTGACGTATCGAAGGCCGATGCTCCAGACGCGGATAAATCCCGGAAGGTAGCAGCTGGCGCCGCCTACAACACGATCGGCTGGGCTTATCTGAAACAAGAAAAAACAAATCCCGCCATTACCGAACTGAAATCGGCATCGACGCTACTTAAGGGGCAAGATGATCAGCAGTATGCACGCGCTCTGTATGGATTGGGTTTTGCCTATGGCAAGTTGAACAAATTGACGGAGGCTCGCGAAGTTCTCACCGAGGCGGTGAAGATCCCCGGACCGTTGCAGCCGATGTCACAGGACTTGCTGGCCAAAGTCAACAGCGCACGTGCAAAAGGAAAATAGAAGGCGATAAGGCTGGGTTCACTTCTGCGGCTGAACCAGATCTTCGGAAAGTAGCTGAGCTTTCCATGCGAGCGTCTTGCCGCGCTCCACATCTCCTGTGGCCAGTGCGTCTTTCGACTGATGGACAAACTGGCGAATTTGTACGACGGTGTCCTTCTGAGCCTCGCTGAGCTGCAGTCCAGAAATTTTCTTCAGGTTTGACTCAGTCAATCCCAACAACTGATTGGCGTCAGTCCTTTTTTGCGAGGCTTGATCGCCACCCGCTAATTGAATACTCGGCTCCGCAGTTCCTCCCTGGCGTACAACGATCTTCGGTGGCGGACAGTCCTTTGCTGGCGGAGTTGCGGACGCATCGCCCGATTGAGGAGAAGAGGATGCATTTGCTGTACTAGAGACGCCCGTTTGCCCCGCTGAGTTTGTAGCATCGCATGGAGCAATCGATGCCTTCTTTTTTCGGCCTCGCTTTTTGGCAGGGGACGCCTTGGATGGAGCCGTTGCCTGTCTTGCAGATGGAGCAGTCGCGGGGATGGCTGGGCTTTGGTTCTGCACTGAATTGGACTGGCTGCTTGAGGCGGAGCTTGGTGCGGACACCGCCTGGGTCTGAGCGGAGTTCTCCTGCGAAACCAACCCGGTGGAGTAGATACCGAACAGCAGGATGGCAGCGGCCAGAATCATGCGGGTCCCGTGGTCAATACCAATTTACCCTCCATAGTACGCTGTTGCCCTAAGGGACTGCTATGGGATCTTCCCATTGCCAATGGATTCAACTAGTCACCACGATTCGACGTTGCCTCGTCCGGGGCATAGTCCAGATGAGGCTCTGGCACGGCTCCTGCGGCCGGTATATGGAAGCGGAATACAGTGCCGTTCATTTCGCTGGATTCAAAATCCACTGAACCGTAGTGCCATTGCAGGATCTGATAGGTCTGAGCCAGGCCAATGCCGCTACCGTCTTTCTTGGTTGTGAAATAGAGTTCAAAAACCTTGTCGTGCATCTCCTTGGGAATCCCGGGGCCCTGGTCCTGCACCTCGGCGACCACGATTCCGTTCTCACGCCGCGCGGAGATCGTAAGAATCCCGCCCTGCGGCATGGCCTGGACTCCATTGATGACAACGTTGAGGATGGCCTGTTTCATCAGGTCCGTATCTACTTTGACCGGCAGCCAGAGGTTGGGCATGTGTCGCTCGATGGTGACCCCGTGTTGCTCAGCATCGGGCCCAGCTAACTGTGCGACGTCTTCCAG
>DATFQQ010000179.1:0-13253 GCA_035264195.1 Candidatus Sulfotelmatobacter sp.
GAGCGTCAGCGAAGTTTGTGACAAGAGCCTCGTATCCAGCGCCTGGACCTGCAAGGTGATGAATCGTTCGGAGGAACTAACGTCTTGACCCTCGGGGCGCGGGAAGTCGAGCGGGCTGCCGTAAATGGCGAAGGCCATCGGCCCGCTGGAGGTGGCGACGGCCGTGACGGTCAGTTGGCTGGCTGTAAAGCTGCTGGTTCCGATTGCTCCCAACCCTCCATCTTCAATCGAGGAAGTGCTTTGCTGGCCCTGATCATTGATAACGGTAATGGTGAATTGCTCGCCGACTGCGTTGGCGGGTATGCGGAGAACCAATTCGCTGGCGGAGTCTGCGGCAGTGCCCTGGACTAAACGACCCTTGCTGGCTAGCACGTTCACATTCGTCGTGACCGCTGCCCCGTTCAGCAGAGAGGGAACCGGATCGAGCAGGGTGAGCTGCGGAGGTGCAGATGGAAGCACTGCTTCCTGCGCAAGCGATGTCGAGGGCGTTAGCAGGGTGAAGGCAAGCACTACAAAGACTGCAGCGCGGAACGAAGAGCTGTTGGAAAAAGCCGAGTAAGCTCTGGAAGCGGGCATGGCTGGCCTCCCTTGTGAGAACAATGTGGAGTTACGATACGGGCTGGTCCTGAGAGCGGGAATTGTACACCGCTTTCGCGTGCGACTTGTCTCCAAAGTCCTGATTATGATTTCCGGCTCGTTTACTTATGCGCCGATTCCGCCAGTCTCGCTGCCGAAAGCTACGTTTCCGATGTTCGGCGGATTGTGGCTTGGGGGCGGGCCCCCAGGGCGGGCGCCCATGGAGGCTGAGCTGTCCGAGGCGACACAGGTTGATCGCGTCGCCAAGAATGCGGGTTGCTTCCTGCGGAGCATGGAAACCCATTGAATTCTCCGACATCACGAAGTCGATCATGAACTGGCCTTTGCGCTGATAGTTGCGAGCATCGGCTAGTTGTGCATCGGTAGCTCCCTTTGCCTTTTGCGCTTTGATGTCG
This sequence comes from Candidatus Sulfotelmatobacter sp., assembly GCA_035264195.1. Classification (GTDB taxonomy): domain Bacteria; phylum Acidobacteriota; class Terriglobia; order Terriglobales; family Acidobacteriaceae; genus Sulfotelmatobacter. The sequence goes on from DATFQQ010000179.1 coordinate 993, forward strand.
TTAATCAGGTCAACCAAGGCGTCGAGCGCGCTGTTCCGGAGATTGAAAAACGTGTCTTGAATGTCCTCGACCCGCGCCTTCAACTCCTCCTCGGGAAAGTGATGGCAGGTCTGGCACGAGCGATTGATCTTGAGCAGCGGGCTGTTCACGTGATGATCGCTGATCTTGAGTCCGCCCTGCCGCATGTAGGGCATGTGGCAGTCGGCGCATGCTACGCCGGAACGCGCGTGTACACCCTGATTCCACATCTCGAACTCGGGATGCCGCGCCTTGATCAATCCAGCGCCAGAGTCGGGATGATCCCATTCCTTGATCTTCTGCTCGTCTTCGACGGCGATGATGTTCTCGACCTTGAGTCCCTTGGCCCAGGGGAATGTGAGGCGCTTGTTCGGCGGCTGGAAGTAGTACGTCACATGGCACTGGCCACAGACAAACGAACGCATCTCTTGCCGCGTGGCCATCGTGTTCACGTCATAGTTCTGCACGCCTTGCGATGCCTTCAGTGCGCGGATTCCCTCGATAAACGCAGGGCGCGTGACTCGCAACTGCATCGTGCCCGGATCGTGGCAGTCGATGCAGGCCACGGGATGCTTTACCAGTTGGCGAATCTGCGGATACGTCATATGCGTATCGCTGATGACGTTGAAGCCTTGCATGATGTCGCCGTCGCCGAGTTTCAGATATGTAGTCACCATTGACGCGTGGCAGTTGATGCACATTGCCGGCGGAGCGAACTTCTGGCGCTCGGTGAACGTTTGGTCTTCGAGCATGTAGGCGTGGCCGCGGCGCTCGCGATAATCGGCAGAGAATGAGTATCCCGCCCAGATGGTCTTGAGCCTTGGATCCTCCTCGAGCTTCGACCGCGCGATTACCGATCGTGGATCTGCCTGGGTGGGTGAGTGCGGCACACCTTCGCTCCCACCGTACTTGGTGCGTTGCATGTCGGTCGTACGCTGATACAGGTCGTACTGCATCGGGAAATTTTTTCCCCACGCGGCAGGGTCGTCGATCGTGTCGTTCAACTCGACAACGCGATAGAACGGGTTCTTCGCTTCCTGCTTGCGCTCGAAGATGTTGATGAGCAGAGCGGTGACCGCCAGAGTAGCGATGGCCGCCAACATAACGACGGCGAGGAACAGACGGCGTGACCGTCCGGTTTCAGGATTACTTGCCGGAGTATTCATGAGGACTCCAAGAAAAATGAATCAGGCTTGCGGAGGCCGACTCCGAATGGCCCACCGAGCTATGGCAACGCGTGCACTGCAGTCCGGCCGCCTTGCCGTGAACAACATTGCCGTCGATCGCAGATGTGATCGATTCGTGGCAACGGCGGCATGCATTCTCTGTGATCTGATGATCGAACTTGGTGATCTCGATGGTGTCGGGATATCGGCCGCTTGTGAAATAGAAGGAATGCCAGAATCCGTTGTTCGCCTTGACCGCGTATTTTCCAACGATGTTGTGTGGGGTGTGGCAGTCGTTACAGGTTGCGACCGAATGGTGGCTCGACTTCATCCAGGCGTCGTATTGCGCCTGCATCACGTGGCAGTTGGCGCATGCCGCGGGATTGTTGGTTAGATACGAATATCCTTTGGCATAGATGAATGTGTAAGCACCCAGGCCAATCGCGATGCCTATGATGACGGAGGCTAATAAGATGGTGATGGAGCCTGAGCGTTGCATCGGATGTCTCGGGGAACTGGGCAGACTACACCCAAGAGACCTCTGTTGCAGATAATTTTTTGGAAAGGTTGTCTTGTAATCCCGGTATGGGAAGCGCGCTAGTTATGTATGTGCGGACTCTGTCTGGGATTCGGTCGATGCGGTCCGGCGGCGCCTTTCACCACTTTGACCTCGAAGCTGACTGGGAGCGTCTTTGGGGGGAAGCATTGCGCATTGTCGCAGGCCTGGTAGCGAAGCACACCGCGCATCACGTACTTGCCGGGAACGACTGAGCTGAGAGGATGCACGGACAGGTTCACGGTAAAGTCGCCACTGTAAACGTTGAGTTTCTCGTCCGGCGAGAAGGGAAAGACCAGGTCTTTTCCCTCGGGGTAATCGATCTTGCCCAGAACAATGTCTGTAGGCACGTCCATCTTCAGCGCAGTGGGAATCAGGAATTCCGATTTCGGCGTGTTGGAATTGATGTGAAAGCCTGATGCGACACGGAAGTTGAGCGGCACGATGGTTTGCGCAGCCTGCGGCGCTGTGACTGTGGAGACTGGCGCCATAGAAACAGAGGGGGATTTGCCCAGTTGCGCCCAAGCTGAAGCAGCTGACATCAAAACCAGCAACGCAAGTCTCGGTAGACGTTTTGCGGCGACCATAGTATTCCCCACGCCCCTGACAAATAGTAAGACGCGAGCGTTCCTGCTTTCTATTGCTAATTCTGAGCTTGCAGGACCGAAGGTGCAGTGTCCGTTTGGACAGCGCCCACCTGCGTACCCAAGGCTTTCTTGACCGCGTCCTCAATCTCGTCCCGGCCTTTTAGACCGATGATCCGATCGACAATCTTCCCGTCTCTTCCCACAAAAAAGCTCTCGGGTAGCGCGGGGATTCCACCGTACGCATCTCCAACTGCTTCCTTCCCCATCAATACGGGATAGTTCACGCCCATGTCTTTGGCGAACTTCTCAATCTCGTCCTTGCCGGAATCGTCCATGGCTACGCCCACAACCTGCAGGCCGGCGGATCCGTATTGGTTCTGCATTTCCACCAGCCACGGTGTCTCAATTTTGCAGGGGCCACACCATGTCGCCCAGAAATTGACGAGCACCGCTTTGCCGCGCAGATCCGAAAGGCTCAGGTTCTTGCCGTCGAGCGTCTGCAGCGTGAAATTCGGAGCAGGGGTTCCGTATCCGAGAAAGCTCGGCGCATGATCTACGCCGGACCGTCGCGCCATATGGAATCCGAAGTAAAGCATTCCAGCTGCGACCAATGCGACAAAGACGAGGGCCATCGGATTGCGGCCCTTCGGCGGTGCAGGTGGCGGAACGGAAACCGGCGGCTCCGCTGGAGGTGCAGCCAAATTCTGAGGTTCAGGAGTACTTACAGGCTGTTCGGATTGTGTGACTTCCTTCTGTTCAAACGTGGACATAAACGCAATTCCCCATTACAACGCAAATCGATTCAAAAATGACAACCAGCTCGAAATCAAGGTGAAACGGCCCATCACGAGGAGCACGCCGAGGGCGATTAACAATCCCCCGGAGGCCACTTCTAACGCATGCATGTGCGAGCGGAAGCGGCTGTAAAACTTCAGAAAACGCTCCATCAGGAGCGACGTCAGCAGGAACGGTACCGCCAATCCCAGCGAATACACACCTAATAGGATGATGCCCTTTACCAAAGTGTCCTGTTCGCTGGCCAGCGTCAGGATTGCCGTGAGAATCGGTCCCAGGCATGGCGTCCAGCCGAAAGCGAAGGCGAACCCGATGACGAACGCTCCAATCGGAGTACTGCTGCCTTTCACGCTGTGAAGTCGGGCATCGGTGTAAAGCGCTTTGATCTTGAAGATTCCCGTCAGGTGCAGGCCGAAAATAATAATGACAACGCCCGCCACGATCGACAGTGTGTGCTTGTAGCGTGCCGCCATCTGTCCGATTTCAGTGGAGATCGCTCCCAGCGTTACGAAGACGACGCTGAATCCGAGAATGAAGGCTATGGAATTCACCATGACTCGGCGCATGAGTTGGGCCTGGGGAGACTTCAGTTCCTCAACCCCGGCGCCTGAGATTAGCGACACATACCCCGGTACCAGCGGAAGGACGCAGGGCGAGAGAAACGAAATCAGGCCCGCGAAAAAGGCCGCAATGGGAAGAGGTAGGCTCGACATTCTCTTTTTATTGTACCTGTTACACGAGAGTCTTCTGAATAAGACGCGGGGAGGAGGATTAAGTTTCAAGAGAATCAGGGATCAAGGGCTAGGCGGGCTATAAGGGATTCTGAGCGCTATCGCCGCAATTTCAGCACTCGGGTGTAGCAAACGGTTCAATTCCGGTCGCCACCGCCGTGTCGATCCAGGCAAAGCTTACAAAAGGTAGGAGGCTCACTATTATCTACCAGGTGCTTCACGGATTCCTGCGATTGCAGATAGGAGTAGATGTCCTTCAGGTCCTCGTCGGTCATGTGACGTACCATGCCCAGGGCATAGTGCTGTGTAGAGCCCGCGCCTTGACATGTCCCGTGCGCATGACTGCGATAAAGAGTTCAGGATCGTAGTAGCCAATGCCACTGGGGGCGAATGTAATGTTCGGACTAACGATCGAGAAATGATTCGGTCCGTCGATTGAGTTTCCGCCCGCAAACAGCTTGGTAAACATCGGCGCGTCTGGGTGATACCAACTCGTGTGGCAACCCGCACAGTCAGCGATGTTGGCAAGGTACTCTCCACGCTTCTGCGGCGTGGATACATCCACAACGACCGGAGCGAGGATCGGCTCCGGCAGACCCACATAGCGGAGCTTTCGGGCTAGCGGAATTCGAGTCTGCGGCAACACGTTACGAATTGGCGGCAATGAGCGGAGATAGACCACGACCGAGGCAAGATCTTCGTCGGACAAGCTAGCGAAAGCGCGATACCACATGTTCGGAGAAAGAAGGCGACCATCGTGTCCAATGCCCTCTCGAATGGCGCGCGCCAGCATGTCATCGGTCCAACGTCCAACCCCAGTCTCGGGATCTGATGTAAAGTTGGGCGCCACCAACCAGGGCTTATCCTCGTCGGAAAAGTTATGACCCGCGCCTTCACTTCCATGGATCGGAGGTGCCCCAGGTTGGCTCCAATCGCGGTCGGAATGGCAGCGGAAGCAGGCGAGCGGTCCCCGTGCAAGATATGTCCCTCGCGCCAATCGCTGCGGGGATTGTGCAAACGTGACGTCGTGCAATGGTCTGTGCCGCGGCCCGACGACGAATCCGCGCCACAGTGCCATATAGATGTCTGGCCCAACGAGCACGCCCGGCGCCGTCGCGACAATAATCACGGACACGACGCCAAAGACCCTTTTTCGTTTGACAGTCATGCCAGGTACGCGAAAAGCGGCTCATTATCGACCGTTATCGCATACTTTCAGCGCAAATCTCGCCGCCAGTCGCTTAATCCTGACTTCGTCACGGCAGAGCATGCGGTGTGGGCTGGATTTCTTAAACCGTGTTAACATTTCACGGCTTTTGAAACGTCGCTAGAATTTCACAAAGTGATTACGGCTCGCAGATGGCGAGGAATCACAACAGCGATCTCACTCGGCTCAGTCCAGGCACGGGAGAAGACCTGCTCCATGCCTTCCTAGAACACATCCCTGACGGGGTCTATTTCAAAGACCGTGACAGCCGGTTTGTCCGAATCAGCCGCTCTTTGGCGACCCGCTTCGGACTCAGCGACCCCAGCCAGGCAATCAACAAGACGGATTTTGACATGTTCAGCAAGGAGCACGCGGAGCGAGCCTTCGCAGATGAACAGGAGATCATCCGCACAAGCCAACCGATTCTGGAGAAAGAAGAGAAGGAGACGTGGCCGGACGGACGCGAGAGTTGGGTCCTGACGACCAAACTGCCATTGGTCGACGGCAACGGAGACGTGATCGGCACGATGGGGATTTCCCGGGATATTACAGAGCGCAAGCGTCTGGAGCAAGAACTCGCGGAGCATCGCCTTCATCTGGAAACTCAGGTCACGGCGAGAACCTCGGAACTGGCCCTGGCGAATGAACTGTTGCAACAGGACGCCGACGCTCTACGTCAGAGTCATCGACTTCTGAATTCGATCATGGAGGGCGTTAACGAAGTCATTTTTGTGAAAGACCTTCGAGGCCGCTACGTACTGATTAATAGCCCTGGCGCTCAAATGATCGGGCACTCAGTTTCGGAGGTAATTGGCAAAACTGATTTCGAGATTCTGCCTGCAGAGACTGCCGAAGCAGTCACTGCCACGGACGCGCAGGTGCTTCACACTGGTGCAACACATACCTACGAAGTTGCGGTACCTTTCCCCTCCGGTGTCCGCACTTTCCTCGCCACCAAGAGCCCTCATTTCGGCCCCAGCGGCGAAGTGATCGGGCTGGTCGGCGTTTCCCTGGATGTGACGGATCGCCGGCAACTCGAACAGCAGATACAGCAGGCACAAAAGATGGAGGCCATTGGCACACTTTCCGGGGGCATCGCTCACGACTTCAACAACATTCTGACGGTGATCAAGGGCTATACCGGCCTACTCCTCGAAGGGACACAAGACCCCAGGCAGCTGGCTCTGGTCCAGCACGTCGACCAGGCGGCCGATCGCGCCTCGTCCCTCACCCGCCAGTTGCTCGCCTACAGTCGTCGCCAAGTGCTGCAACCGAAAGTCATCAATCTCAACTCACTTGTCGTGAACCTCGACAAGATGCTGCAGCGGCTCATCGGGGAAGACATTGAGATGCGAACGGTCGCCGCGTCAGACCTCGGCTCCGTGAAAGCCGATCCTGGCCAGATTGAGCAGGTCATCATGAACCTCGCGGTCAACGCCCGCGACGCCATGCCCAAAGGCGGCAACCTGATCCTGGAAACCACCAATGTCGTCCTCGACGAGATCTACGCGCAGAAGCATCCCGGCACTCTCGCCGGCCGCTACGTCATGCTGGCAGTGAGCGACACCGGCATCGGAATGGATGTCGAAACACAGTCGCGCATTTTCGAGCCATTCTTCACGACAAAAGGCATTGGGCGTGGCACTGGTCTTGGACTTTCCATGGTCTATGGCATCGTCAAACAGAGTGGAGGATCGATTGAGGTCTACAGCGAACGCGGCCAGGGAACCACTTTCAAAATCTATTTGCCACGCATCGAAGAACCGGTCGAACTCCAAGCGGCCAAACAATCACTCGCGGTACGACTGCAAGGGAGCGAAACCATCCTGCTCGTCGAAGACGACGACCAAGTCCGCGATCTGACTGCTGCTATCCTGACCTCCTGCGGATATATTGTTCTTTCCGCCAATTCCGCTCGTGCGGTCATTTCGGCATGCGAACAACATGATGGCGACATCCATCTTTTGCTGACCGATGTTGTCATGCCCGGCAGCGGCGGGACTGAAATCGCCCAACAGGTGCTTGCCCGACGCCCCCTCACCAAAGTCCTATACATGTCCGGATACACCACTAACGCTATAATCCACCACGGTGTCTTTGATCCCGGCACCCACTTTCTGCAGAAACCCTTCACACCCGTAGCCCTCTCCGCCAAAGTCCGTGAAGTTCTCGATGGGGTAAGTCGATAAGTCTAGAAAGTTCACAGGCTCGATGTTTGGCAAGAAATCGCGATAACACTCAAAACGCTCGGAGAGCGATGTCTGCGTTACGAGCGTAATGCCGAAGGAGGGCTAGATTGCGGTAACGCAATGACGGCCCCTCGCCACACGACTAGTTTTGGATCCGCGGGACTCAACCGAGGAAGATGGCCGCTTACTCATTCAGGTTTGCCCAACGCGTATGCCGAGTACTGTGATGTTCACCGTTGCCAGACGCACATTCGAGGCAAGGCAGCATCGCCTAGGCAGCATCGAACGGGCGCGGTTGAATCTCTCCGCTCTGACCAGCGAGTACATGCCCCGCTACAAGTTTGTGCTGCTGCAGGATGGGAAAGTGACATCGTTTACCTGCACGACTCGCGCGGACGCTGAGGCGAAGGCGGACAGTCTCACATTCTCCTCATCAAGGCGGATTTAGCCAATACACTCCTAAACACTCCTAGCGCTGCGGATGGAGTAGCCGGAAATCGGCTAGGGATCCCACGATCTGCCGCGACCCAGATGTCAACTGTTACCTGCAGGCAATAGCGCTCACTGAACGGGCTTTGGCAAGGTAGTCGGCAATTCGCAAGTTACTAAGACAAATGAGCCTGTTACAAATTCCGAACGGGAAGGCAATCTGCTTGTGAAGAGGTTCGTGCCGGTATAGGGTGTTCGCAACCATTGCGCCACTCCGTCCAGCGGGAGAGTAATTATGAGCCAGCAGTTCTTGCTATTCGTGATCGCGGTTCTTCTTTTCGCGATCTTCTGGGAACTATGCAAGATCAACGGTCAGCTCAAGAAGAATCTTCTCAAACAGCCCGCGAATCTCTGGAGGGGGACAAACCAATGACGCGGTTGCTGCGAAAACTCTGGGCTGATTCTGAAGGTCAAGACATCGCTGAGTACGCGGTGATGTTAGCAGTGATACTTGTTCTAGTGGTAGGAACGATTCGGTTCGTGGGTTCGAATGCGAATAACGCTTTCTCGAGCGTGTCTAGTTCGCTTCAGTAGCGGGCGGTTGGCGCGACATCCTGATTTTCTCACTCAGATTTGGAGGAGCGCCAATAGCCTCGTTAAACGCTCTTCGGCCTGCCTTCCTCGCATGCTTGCGTTCTCAACCGCACTGCTGGGATACTCTCTGTGCCCTTCAATGTCGGAGGGTAGTTGAGCGTGGACTGGAAAAAACACGGCGTGAAAATTGTGCGGGCTGGGGAACTAGACCCCAACACGCCTCAGAGCCCCGGAATGACACGGGCTGCCGCCATCACCAAGGCGCGTACGGGAGCCAGAAAGTTGTGGGCCGGTACCGTGGTTGTTGAGCCCCACGCCAAAACTGCCCCGCACCATCACGGCGACCTTGAGACGGTGATTTACGTGGTGCGGGGTCGAGCGAGGATGCGCTGGGGTGATCGATTAGAGTTCTGCGATGAGGCCGACCCAGGAGACTTCATTTACGTTCCGCCCTACGTCCCGCATCAGGAAATTAATGCCCGTCCAGATATTCCTTGTGAAGCCGTGATAGTCAGGAGCGGCCAGGATCCCGTGGTGGTGAATCTGGAGATCGAGAGCCCCGAGCCTGTCGTTGAGGATGTAGGCGACAAGCCATTCCACCCACGTCATTAGCGACCAGGCGCCACAACTGTCCACCCACTCAAAATCCCCGGCAGGGGTCCGAACGTAATCGCCAGTTTTCGTAATCGACGTGGTGATGCCAGTCACTGACGATTCGCGAACATCCGCCAATCATCGCAGCGGATGATCACCAGACGCCAGATGACAGCATTGTCACGACGCATGAGGAGATGAGCATGGGCAGACTCTTCCCAATTCTTGGATCATTGTTGTTCTTAACCCTAACTCTCGTCGTCGGTCAGGACGCCAGCATGACCGCAAACAGCAAAACTGATGAGCAGTCTCTGGTCAACCGAGAGCGTCAGTGGTGCGACGCTTTTAAGGATGCAAACGAAGCGACATTAAAGGAAATACTGTCAGAGAGTTTCATTTTCACTGATGACGGCGGGCAAGTGAGCGATCAACGCCAGTACATTGAGGCGACCGAAAACATCCGAGTAAAATCGTACACTTTGACAGACGTCGCGGCGCGTGTGTACGGCGAAACGGGCATCGTTACAGGTCGTTGGTCGGGCTGGCTGACTATCGATGGGAAAGATGTGAAGGCTAGCTTTCGTTTTACGGACACTTTTGTAAAGCGAAATGGAAAGTGGTACGGAGTCGCATCGCAAGACACCAAGCTGCCGTAACGTCTCCCTTTCATCGTTGACCCGGGTCGGGGGAAAAGCATTTTGGCCAAGGTTAGCCCGTTCACTATCCAGCGCCCCCTCGGTTAACGCTGCTTGACCTTTTTCGCGGGTTCCTGGGCCGGCGGTGGAGGTGTCGACAGCGCCGGGATCTCGCTTGGAGACTGTGCCAGCTTGCTGATGACCTCGGTAGGGATCGCGGCCAGCAACACGACGCGATTGTTCTGGAGGTGAACTTGAAGGCTGTCGAAGAAGGTCTTTATATCGGGATCATTGCCGGGGGATCCGACCGAGGCTTCCGCGCTGTGAAACATCCCAAGAAAGACACTTAACTTTTCGCCAATGTCGTGCGCATCTTCGTCATTGAGAGCCCACGCCTCTGCGCGCAAATGCAGGACCCCTGCTCGCAGGGGTAAGTGCAGCGGGTTATAGCTTGCCGAGACGACTAGGTCCGCCGGCTTCGGGAAGACCGCCGACCAGCCTTCGAAGCCGGGGGCGGCGGGATCAATGCGTGCCATCAACCAGACCGGGCTGCCGAGTTGAACGGCTTTGAAGTAGCGTCGAAGAAAAGCCGGCCCGCCAAACGGAGAAGCAAGTCGTCGCGAGCGGTCGACTATGCCGCGAATCACCGCCGGATCGTCGTGATTGGAGGCGGCTACGGTATCGACCCCTAAAATCGCGACCCGGAATGTGCGTCCATAGATGGGAATCGCGAAGATATCGACTGAGTTGTAGTTCTCAACCGACTGTGCCGTGCGCTTGAGATATGCCGCACACCGGCCGGTGTCGAAGCGCCCGGTAAAGACTTCAGAGAATCGCGGTTCAGGCGCCGAACCGCCAGTTCCACCTCCCGGCCAATTCTTTGGATAGTGAATGGCGAAAGCGGCAGCCTCTAAGTCGCGTTCGAAATCGAAGCCGGTTTCCTGAATGAATTTCTCGTAGTCCGGATCGTGGGTTACCGGATAGAAGGGCTTGCCGTTGTTCGCGCGCCGTACCCAGCTGTAGTTCGCGTAGAGAAAGCCATCGGCGCTGGGCAGAAGGCGTGCGGCCTCGGGCGGAGCGTGTTTGCGGAGCTCGACGGCGAAAAAAACCGCCGCGGCAATGGTAAGGACCGCTAAAACAATTGGGAGAGTGCGTCTTAGTCGCATGAAATGCGGTCAGTGAATGATAGCACCCCAGCCATTACGGCCAACACGTGACTGCATATGTACAACCGAATTCCCAAAAGTCCCTTAGCGTGGAACCAAAGTTCACCCGAGCGAAATCTGCCGATCTGTAGAGGATTAATTTCATTCGAAGCTTCGCCCACTCCTTGTGACTCCTGAGAATGGGCGAAGCTCAGACGGCGCGGTGTGCGACAACGTCTTTCAGTTAGTTTCCTGTTGCGCCGTGGCCCTCCCCAGACTGATCTGTGTAGCTGACGGCGAAGTTCCCTTTGTTTGGGATGTGCTTCAGTGTTGTCGCGGCAGCCCCTGTGACAGTAACGGTGCTGAAAGTGCCGTCTGCGAACAGCAGTCCATGATCGGTGCCAGAGGCATCCTGATAATCGCCCGAGATTTCCCCCGCGTCATCCACGCCAAAAAGAGTTGTTGCTGTGGCGAGGGGAGCATTCAGCGTCGTGAATGTTCCTCCTTGAAACGTGAAGCCGTTGTTTCCTCCGATGTTTGTCTGGAATACGCCGACCACCTCATCGGACTGGTTGATGCCGAAGGCCATGGTGAGGTCGGCGCCCGGAAAATCAATCGAGGTAAATGTACCGCCTTTAAACAGGAATGCGTGCTGCTTACCCTCGAGGCCATCTGTCGACAACTGCACCCAGGTTCCGACCATGTCGCCGTTCGCATTGATGTCGGTTAGGGTGGTTTCGGGGGAGTCGGGAAAGTCGATGGTCGTGAACGTCCCCGCGGTATCCAGGAAGCCGTGCCGTACACCTGCCGTATCGATGTAGTCGCCGACAATCTGTCCGACGCTATTGACGCTGAAAGCGCGTGCTGAAACCGCGCCGGGCACAGTCAGAGTCCGGTAAACTCCGCCCTTGAAGGTGAATGGGACCAGCGGCGAGTTCGTAGCGAAACTATAGTTGCCCACAGCCACTCCGTTGTTTGAGGCCATGACTTGAGTGAATGACGCACCGGGAAAATCCTGCGTGACGAATCGATAAATGTGCACCGACGGAGCCAATTGAGAATTGGCGTGCAGGTTGGCGCCCGCGCCGACTGAGGGTTTCCGCAGGTATCGCATCAAGGGGCCGATCTCATTCAGGGTGCCACGTTGGTCCGCGGCCTTCCGGTTTGTGTTGAAGGAATGATCCTGGGCAACGGAGAGAGGGCCGAAAGTCACGGCCATGCACACGACAGACAGTATTTTCCTCACGATTTTTGACCTTTCTCATGATGTTTGATTTGTGAGTGGCGGGCGTTAGCCGGGGATTATGCCTTCACGCACAAGGGCGAGGGTAGAGGCGGCAACTGTTGGCTCGTGTCACAGAGAGGTAAAGATTGCGTCGTCGTTTGGTAATTGCCTATTCGGTGACTTAGAGATTTCCGGAGGGGAGTGGAAGGAACCTTGGTTGCACCCCTTGTTTTCCTTGTGATACCTTAGATAATTGTCCCGGACATCTGGAAGGGATCCGTGGGATAAGTTTGCGCGGAGACGCGCCTTTCCCCAGTTGCTGGCGTAGCTCAGTCGGTAGAGCATCTGATTTGTAATCAGAGGGTCGGGGGTTCGAATCCCTTCGCCAGC
>DATFQQ010000180.1:0-2914 GCA_035264195.1 Candidatus Sulfotelmatobacter sp.
GAAGCCCTCGGACAATGGACCCACATTCGTAAGAGTGGCACCGAAACCGTGAGGCCACGGTGTATCTGCCAGCATAAGGTGGAGAGGGGCTAGGCTTGGTAGCAGGGTCAGAATACACAAATGTTCGTAAGCGTCGTTAGCTCGAAAGAGCCTAAAATGCTGCGCGGCTCTTGTTGCAGTGAGTGCCGAGGCTTCCGGGTTCTCGGCCATGGGTGAACAACACTGCCGGCGTATAGAACAGACCTAACCTATCGCGTCATTCCCACGGAACAGGGTAAATCCACATCGCTCCCCGCAAGGGGAAAGTGCATCGCAAGATGGACTGATGGCGGTGCGGACAACAGATGAGGGAGAAAGCGAATGCCATTCTGTAATGGAGCGGATATCGGTTGCGTTCGTCACATGGACAACATCACCGGACGCGAAAGCGGGCAGACTTTCCTTTATGGTGCTTCACACGCGAGAACTTGACTAATCGGCTCATGAGGCAAAGCAGATGACGACAGCGCAAGCTGTTGGTGCGGTCTCACGCGAAGCGGCGGAATGGTACGCCATCGATTGGCCAGCCATCAACCGCAACGTTCGCCGACTCCAAGTGCGTATCGTGCAGGCAACGAAGGCAAGCAGATGGGGCAGGGTGCGAGCCCTGCAACGCCTGCTCACCCACTCGTATAGCGGCAAGATCCTGGCCGTGCGGCGAGTGACGGAAAACAATGGCAAGAAAACCCCCGGTGTAGACCAAGAAATTTGGGACACCCCAGAGAAGAAAACACAGGCAGTACGTGCACTGAAGCGTAGGGGTTATCAGTCGCAACCCCTGCGACGTGTTTACATCCCAAAGTCGGACGGCAAAACGATGCGTCCGCTCGGAATTCCCACGATGAAGGATCGAGCACTACAAGCACTGTATCTGCTTGCCCTCGCCCCCGTTGTGGAAACCACTGCTGATAAAAACTCCTATGGGTTTCGTCAACAGCGGTCCTGCGCCGACGCGATGGAACAGTGCTTCCAAGCACTGAGAAGCGCAAACACGCAGTGGATCCTGGAGGGCGACATCAAGTCCTGTTTCGACAAGATTTCACACGATTGGCTTTTGGCTCACGTCCCGATAGACCGAGTCATGCTCCAAAAGTGGCTGAAATCTGGGTACATGGATAAACACGTCCTTCATGAATCGATGGACGGGACTCCCCAGGGCGGAATTATCTCTCCCGCGCTCGCTAACTGCGCGCTGGACGGCCTTGAACGACTCTTACGGGAAAAATACCCCGCAGGAAAACGCCTCAAGTCCCTTGGAGGTGAGAAACCTTGTGTCAATCTCGTCCGTTACGCGGATGACTTCGTCATCACCTGTAAATCGAAAGAATTACTGGCAGGAGAAATCAAGTCCCTGGTCGAGCAGTTCCTGCAAGAACGAGGTCTTGAACTCTCTCCGACGAAGACGGTCATTACGCACGTGGAGCACGGCTTTGATTTCCTCGGGCAAAACGTGCGCAGATATCCCAACAGGAAACTGCTCATCAAGCCTTCCAAGAAGAATGTTGGAACCTTCCTGGAGGACATCCGACGAACCATCAAGGCTGCGCATGGCATGTCTGCCGCCGATTTGATCGATCAACTCAACCCAAAGATTCGTGGTTGGGCGAACTATCATCGGCACGTGGTGAGCAAACGCACATTCGGACGCGTTGATCTCATGATCTTCTCTAGTCTGTGGCGATGGGCACGACGAAGACACCCGAATAAAAGCTCGCGCTGGATTAAACCGAAATACTTTGACCGGCGTGGGAATCGGGACTGGTCCTTCTTCGGCGAAACCTGCGATGACGAAGGGCAGCCAAATAAAGTCTGGCTGTACCACGCCATGAGCACTCCTATCAAACGACACGTCAAGGTAAAAGGCGAAGCTAACCCGTACGATCCAACGTATGAAACCTACTTCGAAGAACGCGAAGGGGCTCACATGCTGGAAACGTTTCGGGGTACCCGCACCCTTCGCTATCTCTGGTATGAACAACGCGGACTCTGCACGCAGTGTAATACCAAAATCACCCGGATCACGGGTTGGCGCTTGCATTATTGCGTCCCCCGTGTGAAGGGCGGTACCACTGGTGCCACGAACTGCGTTCTACTTCATCCCGAGTGCCATGACCGGGTTCATCGTCAGCGTCTTCCCGTTTCGAAACCGCGTCTCCTCGAAAGAGGCGTTCGAAGGGCTTGAGCTGGGTGAAGGGAAACCTTCACGCCCAGTTCTGAGAGGGCCGGGCGGCCGCAAGGCCGCCTGGCTACTCGGTACTCATCGGAATACATCGTCAGTTTTCTCGTTTGCCCACAATCCGGGAACTAATGCCGATGAGGGCCTTTTATCGGAACTGATTGGAAGAGAATCGGGCTTCGTATTCATCCTGTTGTGCTGAACCCAGTTGAACGGGCCGCTTAGCATGCTCAGCTCACTAGCTGATTGGCGCTGGATGCGCCACCAAAGTGTTGCTAACATACCTTTCCGAAACTGAAGGCCCTTCGTGTCGTCCGACGTTCATCATTGAATTCACGAAAGAGGAGCTACATGACAAGTTTGCCTTGTGGTACAGCCATGCGTATTCTGCCAATCTTTGGATTATCGATTCTTGCTGCAACATCCCTGGCGCAGACGCGCCCGCCAATTCTAGAGAAGGTGGCTAAGACCTATGGCCTCGATTCGTGGAGCCAGATCGAGGCGATCCGCTACACGTGGAACATAGAATTCGGGAAATTTAACGCCTCCCGTTCATGGGAATGGGAACCCAAGAGCACACAAGTCACATACGAGGGGAAGGATAAAGACGGCAAGCCGGTAAAGGTTACCTACAAGCGCTCCGAGCTCGGCAGCCAGCCGGACAGCGTGAAGAACGAAGTCGATCCAGGTTTTATCAAC
>DATFQQ010000181.1:0-62689 GCA_035264195.1 Candidatus Sulfotelmatobacter sp.
AGTTTCAACCATAAAACCGCAAGAAGCTTTGCTCACGGTTCTCTTGATGATGTTCTGGACTTTGAGATCTGGAAAGAAGTTTGCCATTGGCTTTGGAGTGACCCTATTGGGTCTCGTCATTGGGGGCGAGTTGGCGTCCCCCGGATGGGTAAGGCAGTTCCTATCGAATATGGTGGCGTATCGAAGGTACGCTGGCGCGAGTGGAGCTGAAATATTGCTGGGCAAACAATTGGGACCCCTCTTAACCGCGTTGGTAATGCTTTGGCTCGGCCGTCGCGTTTGGAACGCCCGCAACTCACATGATTTTGTGCGGCCGCTAGCGCTGGTACTAGGCATTCAGTTGTTGATCGTCCCTGGGCTGTTTGCTTTGTATAACGCAGTGCTTCTTCTTCCGGCGGCACTGCTGTTGATTCGTCCCGCGCTTCCGGCACCGGTAAAGAGCAATGGAGGGAGCGCTGGATTCAGCGGGATCAGTTCGACCGGAGTTGTACGTCCGGATCAAGATCAGCCGGGATTGTGATTCTGTACCTGAGAGTCTTCCGGCTGAAACAAAATAGAGTTAGGCCTCGTCATCCGGCGGACCTGCAGCACCGGCGAGATCTTGGGGTTTGATTTTTTCCACGTTGAACTTTGCCGCGCGCTCCCGCATCGTTTTTAGAACTTCTTCGAGCGCAGGAGGTTCTCCTTGAATCCAACGCAAGGGATTGATCCTTGCGACGACAAATGACCGTAGATACGGACTGACGAGACCGCGTTCCTTTAATCGCTTCACCACGGCCGCAACTTTCTCTTCGAGATCGAGTACCATCGAGGCGAGCTTCTCGTGATCCTTGAGCGCAGACCTCAGAGGTTCATCGGTGAAGCTTTCCAGTCGGCGCAAGATGGAATGGTAAGCGCCGCCGCCGAAACGTGGTACGCGCTCATAACAGACACCGAGCGTGACAAGCGCGGGCTCGTCAAGGTAGAAGGCAAACTTCGACTCCGGACGCGAGGCGTCCTCGTCTACCAGGCCGCGGTAGATCCGAATGACTTCCAGCGAGCGTTCTTTCAGGTTGTGAGCTTTTTCTGTGTTGAGTGCGAGGATCTGCCAAGCCACCTCGCGATCCACGACTACCAGAGCCGAGATTGACTTGGCTCCAAGTCGGCGCATGGCCTCGAGGCGATGGCGGCCATTCGGAGTCCAGAATCCGTCCTTCGGGGCGACGATCGCGATGACAGGATCAAGAAAACGCCCGGTCTTGTTGATGACGTCCGCCAGGCGCTTGTGATGAGTGTCAGAAAGATCACGCTGGAATGGTGTTGGCTCAATCGCGGCAATCGGCAAGACGGCGAGCAGTACGGGATGCCCGCCCAGAGGTTCCTTGTATGAGCCGATGACGCAGCCTCCGGCTTTTTGAACCGCCTCTGCAGCGTCGGCTGCGCTGCCTGCAAGCTCCTGCAATTGGCATTCGGCTGGGCCTAATCCTTTTGTTCCGGGCTTTGCCTTACGAGGACGACGTCGGGCTGGTGCACGCTTAACCATAGGGCATTTCTATCCCAGTTCGAGGTTGGTTAGTTACCGAGTACTGTAACAATAACGATGCGTTGACGCCCGCGGACGTCGCATTCGAGATGAAAAATCTGTTGCCAGGTACCGAGCGCTAACTTGCCCTCGGCGACTGGAACAGTCAGCGATGGCCCGAGCAGAGTTGCTTGCAGATGCGAATGTCCGTTGCCATCGTGCCAGGCCTGTTCGTGTCCGTAGTGACGGCTGGGCGGAATCAGTCTGTCGAGGATCGCGGGAAGATCCTGCTGCAGGCCCGGCTCGAACTCGATCGTGCCGACCGCCGCCGTACTGCCGACATTGAAAACATTAACGGTGCCGGTCTCGATTCCAGAGGAAGTCACGACTGCAGCGACCTGATGGGTAAGGTCGTGCATGTCTCCGTGACCTTTGGTGGTGATTGAGATCTGACGTTGATAGCTCACAAGCAGCCTGAAGAGACCGGAGGTGCAAGCCGGACCTGAAAACCGAAGTCCACCTAACCATTGAGACTCGTGCCATTTGAAATCAGCCGATGTGCAGTGTCAATGAACCCAACAAAGTCCGAGAACGACTAGTTTCAATCAGCGAGAGTGCGACAATCAGCCTGCAGTTTGGACTGATTGAAAGGATCTGTATGTCCATCTTTCGCACTACGGTGTTGATCACAGTTCTGGCCTGCGCGGTTACACGAAGCGGTTTTGCCGCGGATCGAAATGCGAGCAAGCCGGACGACAGGCCGGGCGTGGATCTTTCGGTGAAGCCCGGCGATGACTTCTACCACTACGCCAACGGGACTTGGCTCAAAACGGCGATCATCCCTGCGGGCCAGTTGAGCTTCGACACACGCGCAATATTAGTGGCGAGAACCAGCCAGCGAGTCCGCGAACTGATTCAGCATGCGGCCATGACCCATTCCGCCGAGGGCAGTAACCCACAGAAGGTGGGCGATTACTATGCGAGCTTCATGGACGAAAGCGGCATCGAGGCTAAGGGCTTGACACCGCTGTCCGACGAAATGTCGTTCATCTCCGCGATTAAAGACAAGGCGTCGCTATCGGCTTATCTCGGCGCCACCTTAAACACTGAGACGGACGGGCTCACCGGCAATGCCGACCATGTTTTGGGTGTATGGGTGAATCAGAGCTTTACCGACTCGCAGCACTACGTTTTTCATTTGTTGCAAGGCGGGCTCGGCATGCCGGATCGTGAGGCCTATCTCGACCAGTCGTCGAAAGCGGCGGCACTACGCGTCCAGTATCAGTCGCACATCGCCTCAATGTTGAAAGTGGCAGGTATCGCCGATTCGGAGACGAAGGCGGCGGGCATCTTGGCCCTTGAAATCCGAATCGCTCAATCGCACGCTCCAGACTCGGACGCCGCCGACACGTTTAAACAAAACAATCCATGGAAGCATGCTGACTTCGCTGTAAAGGCGCCGGGAATGGACTGGGACGCCTATTTCAAAGCAGCCGGTGTGGCGGATCAACCGGAATTTGTGGTTTGGCAGCCGTCTGCGGTGAGCGGTACTTCCGCTTTGGTTGGGAGTGAAAGCGTCGATGTGTGGAAGGACTATCTCAGGTTTCACTTGATCGAACACTACGCAAGCGTCCTGCCCAAAGCCGTGGCTGCGGAGCATTTCGCTTTCTATGGCACGATCCTATCGGGCATGAAGCAGATGCCCGAGCGTAGCGAGGACGCGATGGCTGCTACGAACGCTGCATTGGGTCAGGCGGTCGGGCAACTTTATACGGAACGTTATTTCCCACCTGAGGCCAAGGCGAGAGCGCAGGCCATGGTTAGCGATTTGATCGCAGCCTATTATGCGCGCATTCCCACTCTTACTTGGATGTCTGCCGAGACGAGGAAAAAGGCGTTGGCAAAACTGGCCACCCTTCGGATCGGCGTCGGCTACCCCGATACCTGGATCGACTACTCGACTCTTCAGATCGTGCGCGGCGATGCTTTCGGGAACCTGCGGCGAGCAGAGGCTTTCAACCGTTCCCACAATCTCGCAAAGCTAAAACAGCCAGCCGATCCGGACGAATGGCGCATTGATCCGCAGATCGTCGGCGCCGTCATAATATTTAGTCCAAACACCGAAACCTTCTCGGCAGGACTCCTGCAACCACCTTACTTCGATCCTCAAGGCGACACAGCTTCAAACTACGGGTCAGCCGGAGCTGGCATGGCTCACGAGATTAGCCACAGCTTCGACGAACTGGGCAACATTTACGATGCGCAAGGCAGGCTCGGCAATTGGTGGGCGGCGGACGATTTAGCTAAATATCATGCGGCGGCGGCGAAACTGGTGGCGCAGTTCAACACGTACTGCCCGTTTTCCGATGTTTGTGTCAATGGACAGCAAGTCTTAACTGAGAATGTCGCCGACCTGGCGGGACTGCTTACGGCACACGACGCTTATATCCTCTCTCTGAAGGGCAAACCAGACGCCGTGATCAACGGATTGACCGGTGAACAGCGATTCTTTCTGGCATTCGCGCAGAGATGGCGGAGAGCCCAGAGTGAAGCCGCACTTCGTCGGCAGGTTAAAACCGATACACATTCACCCGGAGAGTATCGAAGCGATACCGTACGGAATGTTGAGGCATGGTACAAAGCTTATGACGTTAAGCTTGGTGACAAACTGTTCTTGAAGCCTGAAGATCGGGTTGCAATATGGTGACGTTGCGCATTGCATTTGTTGAATGGCCTGAGGCCCTTTCGACAGATCACCCGCAGTGGAACGAGTTGAAAGCCAGCGTCACGGCCCTGCATCCGGACATCCTGATCACCAATGAACTGCCTTTTGGGCCTTGGATCGCCGAAAGCGGCGTCTTTTCCGCGGAAGAGGCGCGCTTTAGCATTCGTGCTCACGAAGAAGGACTGGAAGGATTGATCGATCTTGGTCTTCCTGCTGTCATCTCGTCGCGGCCAGTACGGAGCGGAGAGCGGCTCGCAAATGAAGCATTCGTGCTTCAGAATCGGGCCGTTCGCCCGTTGCACAGAAAGCAATACTTCCCAACCGAGCCAGGGTGGTTTGAGAGTGAATGGTATGTCGGCGATGGCTCAGGTTTCGACAGTGCAGAAGTGATGGGAATCCGGATTGGTGTGCTCCTGTGCACGGACGCGATGTTCAACGAACGGGCACGAACATACGGAAGGCAAAAGGCATCGCTGATCGTCATTCCTCGTGCTTCCGGCGTGAGTCTGGAGCCGTGGAAAATCGCCGGCGCCATGGCATCGCTGGTCTCGGGCGCTTACGTTGTCAGTTCGAACCGTGTCGGTACTGGCAGAGGCGGCACCCAATTTGGCGGAGGCGGCTACGCTTATGCGCCACATGGACGGCTGCTTGCGATGACCGACGCGAGCCACCCTGTGCAGGTTTTCGAACTCGATCCCTCAATGGCTAGTTCGGCGCAACGTGAATATCCCTGCTACGTCCCTGAGCTCGAATGAAAGAAATCTCGCCAAAGGGTGTCGTTGAATCTCTTACCGAACTTCTTGCGCCACCATCGCGACTTGTCTCACATGTTCGTCGAGCAAGGTTTGGTCGTACGTAAAGTCGATCTTTCCTGATTTCTCGGGTGTCAGTGTGAAGTCATAGGTCTCACCCGGTGCGATCGTGAATGATGCGGGAGTTGCAACAGATTGGACGGACGCGAGATCGGCGCCGTCTTTGGCGATGGGGATCCATTCAACGGGCTTTCCATCCTGAACTGCATTTATCGCGATCGAGTTGTTCGCAAGGATATCGATGAACCGGAGGCGGTACTGCACGCCTGCGTGCAATTCGAGGGGCGCCGGTGTGGTTGAGCCGTTCAGTAGCAACTGTCCGTCTTTACGTTTCCCGTTGCGCGAGAGTAAAAACACCTTGTCGCTCTCAGGATGGAACGTGGTTCCTTCCGGCACCACGATGAGTGGGCCATAAAGTCCGGAACTTAACTGGGCCATGTCATTCATGTGGGTGTGATACATGAACGTTCCCGCGCGCGGGGGAGCGAAGATCACATCGAATGACTTTCCGGGAGAAATCATGGGCGTGACTTTTGGACCATCGCCTCCCCATCCCGGCACGCCATCGTAGTAGCTTTCCAGTTCGATTCCGTGCCAATGCACCGATGTGGCTTCGTCGAGCTGGTTCGTGATGTGGATCGCCACTGGTTGATTGCGGGTGAGCACCAAGGTCGGTCCAGGGCCGCCGCTGGTTTGCGCCGTGTGTCCGCGTTCGAGGACGGAGTAGGTATATTTCTTCGGATTCAACCTATCTTTCGCGATCAACAGTTGGAGCTTCCGTTCCGCCTTCGGTGGGTTATGCGCCACAGGAATACCGTTGGGCAAAATCGTGATTCCCATGACCAGGCCTGCCATGTGTTTTAGCGGGTCGGCATGCTGCGCTCCGTCGTGCATATCCTGGTGATGAAAAGCAGATGTTTCCGGAGACATGTGGGTCAGGATATGGCAATGAAAGAGCCATCGGCCCGTGCGCTCTGGTTTCCAGAGCGTGGTCATGGTTCCACCGATTGCCATAAAATTGGTGGAAACGTCCCGTATCTCCGACGCTGGCACGGAATCGCTGTGCTCCGCGTCGCCCACGCTTAGCACCTGAAAGTACGAGCCATGTATGTGCATCGGGTGCACAAGGCCGCTCGGATTCAGCCACAGCCAGCGCACTTCCTTGCCCACCGGATACTGCAGGCGCTCGGTATAAGGCCACGATTTTCCGTTAATTACCGGAACGTCAAACGATTCCTGCGGCAGCTGGCGGTCGCGCCAGGTTCCAATGATAAATACGCGATCCGCTGCCACCGTGCCCGGTGGATCCACGATGAATGCACCGTGCAACTGGCTGTCTTCCTTGTAGGGCCTGCCTCCGACCGTGTCGCCGCCGGCGGTCGCCCAGTAGTAGTAAGCGCCGGGTGCGCCGGTCGAAAATGCCAGGTCGCGGGTCGCGCCGCTGGGTACTTCAAAGGTGTCTTCATTCTTTCCGGGATGCGAGTGCATGCCGTGGATCAGGACGTTCCTCGAGATCAGGTTATGTATGGTGACGTGGATCCTGGTGTCCTGCGGAACGCGAATCATTGGTCCAGGGATTTGCAGTTGCTTACCGCGCTCTCCGAAAGCAAAAACCTGGAGGCTCGGGCCCGATTCGTCTTCTGGATAAAATGCGCCTTCGCGGATCTCGAGTTCCATGGTGAGCCCGCCCTCGGACAAAACTCCAGCGGTGTGTTGATTCGTATTTGCTGCGATGCGTGGCAAGGAGGGGTCCACGACAGCAGTTGCGTCGCAGCGCGCGGCAGCGAAAAACGCTGGCGCGAACACTATCAGCACGTAAAACAGGACTTCGGAAATGTTTCGTTGGTGCTTCACGGAGACCGATTATCTCCTAGATCTCCGCAAGTGGGATGACCGTTGTTCGGGGAAGTTTTCTTGCGACCTCCGTCGACAGTCCGCCAGTACTTCCGGATTGCGTCCGAATGGTCGGTACTCGGATGTTGTCCTCATATTCGTCCCCTTCCTGTGCAGCGTCTGGGGTTTCAAAGGCGTGCAGTCTCCCGGCAGAGACAGGACGAGCGAAGATCATCATCTTTACTGCTGGACGATGGGAATGCGTTGAAAAGGGAGCTTTGAGGCAGCCGGACCTGTAAGCCGAATTCTGTCCGCAGCACTGCTGCTGCGGGACGACCATTCCTCTGGGCCGGGCATTGCTGCCAGGCTCTAGCGACCTACCCGAAGGTTTGACGCACCGAGCCGGCACGTGTCTGCAGCCGAAGCTGCGGACTTCCTCCCTATTTGGTCTTGCTCCGTGTGGGGTTTGCCATGCCCGCGCCATTACTGGAGCGGCGGTGCGCTCTTACCGCACCTTTTCACCCTTACCGCGGCGTTACCGCCGAGGCGGTATGTTTTCTGTGGCACTTTCCGTCCGCCGGGCTTGAACCCAGCGTCCCGGACGTTATCCGGCACACTGCTCTGCGGAGTTCGGACTTTCCTCTCCCCGCGCAGAACGCGGAAAGCGGCCGTCCGGTCCGGCTGCCTACAGCAATCATTATATGGGATGTGATCGCTTGGAAAGTTTGTGCGGCAGTCTCATTTAGACTTCTTTTGCCCTATGCCTTCTAATCCTTGAATGATTTCAGCAACGTTATGGAACTCCTCACTATCTTTTTTCAGGTTTGAGAAGTCGACATCGGAGTAGCGATTTCTCAGCTCCGCCATCAAGTAGGATCGCCTCATCGCTTTGTTATCGTGATTGCTCCAGAAGGGATTTACCGGGCCGTCTCCCTTCTTGGCTGCGACGGCCTTCCATGATGCTGGCGCTTCGCGGATGTCGTATCCAGCCGCAAGCATGCGCTCCAAGCCGATCCGATCGGCCTGATTTTCCAGCGATCTCGCGTAACTATTCTTAATCGCCGCCACGGCCAAATCCGCAATCAGAAATCCGCCATAGGGCACCAGCGCTCCTCCCGCCTTTAGCCCGATCAGTTCCTTTCGATGATATTGATGAGCCTGCCAGGAATGCTTTTCGATAACATGCGAAATCTCGTGCGCGAGCACGAACACGAGCTGCGCTTCATTCTGCAGAATCTCAAACACGTCCGAATGGACCAGCACCACGCCGTTGGGATACGCAACCGCATTGAAGCTCTTTGCCTTTACGAGATAGAACCTGAATGAAACCTTGAGTGGGTCATCGGCAGGAAGTTGCTTCTGGTGCGCAGGAATCAGACTATCTCCTAACTTGGAGATGTAGTTTTGCGCCTCTTCATTCGGAACGATCTGCTTCGTGCAAAATTCATAAACGCACCCCCGCATTTTGAACTCGCCGGGTACGAGCGCGGAATAATCTGGAGCCTTCACCTCGGGCTCCAAGTGCTTCCAGAGTTTTGCCTCGCCGGGTTCCAATTCGGCGTGCTCGAACTCAACTTTGGTGGCCTCGATTTCGCCACTCGGCTGGCGCGTCCCTTCATAGTGAACGAAGGTGTCAAGATTCAATACATCGAGCGATGCTAACGGCGCCGGTTCGTGTGCGGCGTTACGAGTCAGATTCTTGCTCTCCGACTTGTTTGGCTTGATCGCGACGGAAGTGGTCGGCAGCACACGTAGTCTCTCGCCGTCCGCACGAATCTCCCCGGTCCATCCGCTGGCATCTCTCGTAAGATTGGGCACTTGCTCCAGCAGAGCCGTGCGTTTGACTGCTTTTGCGTCTTCAAGAAAGACCTTGATCCATTTTGCCTTTAGCTCACCGGATTCTTCGTCGTACTCCCCATTGATCTCCAGCTCGGTTCCTATGTGTATATCTTCGGGCCGAAAGTTAAACTGCTGAGCTCCCTCCGACGCGCGAACGTTGAAGGTCTGAGTGTTCCCGCAGGTTACCTTATAGTCGTCAATTGCAAAGTAGGTAGGAGACTTGATGTCGGTGACGAATCCGTGAATCGTCACTTCCTTTGCGACTAGAGGGACACTTACCAGCAGTGAACCGATTATGGTTAGAAAGGCTCTCATAGTGCCCGTGCGGAGACCCTTGAAACGGGCGCGAAGATTGTAGCAGAGCATGCAAACTCTACTTCGACTCCTCACAGCTCTGTCTTTTCCGTCATTCTGCGGGAGAGACTGATAAACTTAGAGGGACCAGGATCCCAGTTCCGGCGCCACAGCTGCCGGACGCCGAGTAGCGAAGAGCCGGAAGCCGATCTATGAACTACACCGAAGCCATCCGCGTGGCGCTGCAATCCCTGTGGGCGAACAAGTTACGCTCCGTTCTCACGCTGCTGGGGGTTGTGATTGGCGTCGGGGCGGTCATCGCGGTCGTGACCTTCGTCTCCGGAATCAACGACTACGTTGCCAAAAAGATTTTCAATTTAGGCGCGGACGTCTTCATCGTCAGCAAGATGTCGGCGGTCGAGACGAACGTCGATCACTTTCTCGAGGCAGAAAAACGCAAAAACCTGGAAATGGAAGACTACCAGGCGGTCTCCGATGCTTGCCCTCATTGTCAGTACGTCGGGGCCATGATGCAGACCAATGGCAAAGTGAAGCGTAATGAACAGTCGATTGAAAACACCAACGTGCAGGGCATAACGCCGGCGATCGCCACGATTGTGGATACCGATCTGACAATCGGCCGCATGATCAACAGTACGGATCTCGAAAATCGTTCGCAGGTTGCGGTCGTGGGAACAGACATCGTCGAACACTTGCTCGCCGGCAGCGATCCTCTGGGGCAGGAAGTTCGGATCGACGGCTGGACTTATCAGGTGATCGGAGTCGGTAAGAAGAAGGGGAAAACGCTGGGACAGAGCGCCGACAACTACGCGCTGATTCCTCTCAGCGTCTACCTGAAGAAGTACGGATCGCATAAGAACAGCATTCAGATTTGGGGCAAGGCCTCAGCAACGGGAGTTCCTCTGAACCAGGCAATTGATGAGGCGAGAGTTGCTTTACGGTCACGCCGGCATGATCGTCCGGGAGCCGATGACAGCTTCGAGATTGAGACAAATGAAAGCTTGCTCGGGATTTGGTCAGGATTAAGCAACACGTTTTTCATGGCCACGATTGGCATCGCTGCTGTATCGCTGGTCGTGGGTGGCATCGTCATTATGAACATCATGCTGGTTTCGGTGACTGAGCGGACGCGGGAAATCGGCATTCGGAAGGCGCTGGGCGCCAAACCCGATGATGTACTCCTGCAATTCCTGATCGAATCGGTAATTCTCGCGCTACTCGGCGGTTTGGTAGGAGTCATCGGGGGAATCATGGTGGCAAAGGGAGTCACTGCGCTTATCGGGATGCCATCGTCCATCAAGCTCTGGGCGGTCTTGGCGGGGCTAGTGGTCGCGGCCAGTGTAGGTGTATTTTTTGGGGTCTACCCGGCGCGGCGGGCAGCCAAACTTGATCCGATCGTGGCGCTACGATTTGAAATGTAGCAGGACTCAGGCCCCGGGCTTCCGTTGCAGAAGCAACGAATCTTAGAGCTGGCGAGAGATAGGTACGCATGTTGCGAAAAAGCGAATTCGGCGAAATCGTCCACATGGCGACCGACACCATCAATAGCAATAAGCTGCGTTCAGGGTTGACGGTGCTTGGAATCGTGATCGGCGTGGCTGTCGTCATCGGCGTATCTTCGATCGGCCGCGGACTGGATGACAACGTTCGCCAACTCGTCGCCAGCATAGGATCGAACGTTATTTTCGTGTTCCACCTGGATTTCTTCACATTTGGACGCATGACCGACGAAATGCGCAGCCGTCGGGAACTGACCTACGACGACGCCATGGCGATGCGCGACCTACCCCACATCAAGGCGGTCTCGGCGGGTATGCGGATGTTTCGGCCGGAACTGGGCGTAGGCAGCTATGCGGTCAAATATCAGGATAAGAAGGCCAGGAATACCATCATCGAAGGCGACATGGCTACGGCCAAGGATGTGTTCGACTTGCCCATGGCCAGCGGCCGATGGTTCAGCGACTTCGACGACGAACATCACTCTCCGGTGATCGTCATCTGCTACGAAACCCAGCGCGAATTGTTCGGTGACCAGGATCCGTTGGGTAAAGAGGTCAACATCGAGGGCCGTCTGTTCCAAATCGTCGGCACGGTACAAAAGATCAAGTCGGTGTTCGGTGGAGGAAAGGACCCGAACGACAATCGCGTCATCATGCCGCTGACGACTTTCAAGACGCTGCATCCGGAGATGAAGCAGCACGTCATCAGTGTCAAAGCGACTTCACACGATGATATGCCGAAGGCTATGGACGAGATTCGTGAATTGCTGCGGCGCCGGCGGAAAGTTGCGTTCGACAAACCGGATAATTTTGCAATCATGACTTCGGACTCGATCACCGACGTGTGGAACCAGCTCACCGGAGCGCTCTTTATTGGTATGTTCGCGATCTCAAGCGTTGGATTGGTTGTCGGTGGTGTAGGTGTCATGAACATCATGCTGGTCTCGGTCACGGAGCGCACGCGGGAGATCGGTGTTCGAAAAGCGATCGGCGCACGAAAGCGTGACATTCTTCTTCAGTTCACACTCGAGGCGATCATGCTCACGGC
This sequence comes from Candidatus Sulfotelmatobacter sp., assembly GCA_035264195.1. Lineage (GTDB taxonomy): Bacteria > Acidobacteriota > Terriglobia > Terriglobales > Acidobacteriaceae > Sulfotelmatobacter. The sequence goes on from DATFQQ010000181.1 coordinate 11,573, forward strand.
GGTGGGAGGGATCATCGGTATTTTGACCGGCGCGGTGATTGTCTGGGCGATTCCACAGGTGTGGCCATCTCTGCCGGCACGCTTGTCGATGTTTTGGGTGACTTTTGGCTTTACGTCGGCAGCCGGGGTCGGACTTGTCTTCGGAATTTATCCTGCATGGAAAGCCGCGACTCTTGATCCGATCGAGTCGCTTCGTTATGAGTAACGAAATCCCCCTCGCATGGCTCACAGCTTAGTGCGTTTTATTCAGGCCGTCTCAATCCTGGGCTGCATCGCGAGTTTCTTCTATTACTTATTCTGTCTATGGAGCGCTCGGGCGTTTCTACGCTCCGCCGCCGCGGCCGCGCACAACTCCGGAACAAGCCTGCCTCCGGTTTCGATCTTCAAGCCGCTCAAAGGCATCGATCCGGAGATTTATGAAAGTTTCCGGAGTCATTGCACGCAGGACTATCCCGCCGAGTATGAAATTATCTTTGGCGTTAGCGATCCGGCGGATCCAGCCGTGGCAAGTGTTGAACAGCTGCAACGTGAATTTCCAGAGCGCGCCATCCGACTGGTGGTTTGTCCCAAAATCCTTGGCCCGAATGTGAAGGTTAGCAATCTGGAACAAATGTTGGCTGTGAGCCGCTTCGAACACATCCTGGTGAATGACAGCGACATTCGAGTTGAGCCAGACTACTTGCAGCGGATCGTCGCACCGCTAACTGATAGGAAAGTCGGCATGGTCACCTGCCTTTACCGCGGGATTGCGGCCCGAACCCTCGGCTCTCGGTTGGAATCGCTCGGCATCAGCACGGATTTTTGCGCGGGTGTTCTGGCAGCGCGCCAGTTGGAAGGTGGGCTCCGCTTTGGTTTGGGATCAACGCTGGTGTTTCGCAAAACCGACCTCGATCGCATCGGTGGTTTTAGATCGATCGTCGACTTCCTGGCCGATGATTACGAACTCGGGAAGCGGATCGCGGGGCTTGGACTGAAAGTTGTTCTTTCAGACGTTGTCGTCGAAACTCATCTCCCCGCCTACGATCTACCGGGCTTCATCGCCCATCAGATGCGTTGGGCCCGAGGCGTTCGAGACGCGAGGCTTGGTGGATACATTGGTCTGGCTTCGACCTTCGGAATTTTCTGGGCGTTTTTAAGCGTTATTTCATTCGGTGCGGTTCCGTGGACTTGGGCTGTTTTGATTGGCATGTTAATCACGCGCTTGGCGGTTGCCCTGGTCGTAGGTCGAAACGTATTGGAGGACCGCGATGTGCTCAGTAGCTGGGGGCTGATTCCGCTGCGGGATCTGATTGCGGTTGGAATCTGGCTTGCCAGTTTCGCCGGACACACTGTGACCTGGCGTGGGGACAAGTTTGAACTCAAAGACGGACGCTTGATACGGCTGGCACAGCCCGATTAGTTGTGTTATGCGGCATATGGTTAGAAATTGCGTGTGGCAGTTGTTCCAGGGTAGGGATGCTTCGACTCCGCCCGAGTTCCGCTTCGCTGCACTCTGGCTCCGCTCAGCAAGACAGTGTTCTGGTGCACGGAAGAAGAGTCACGCTATTTTCTAACCCGGCGCAGAAGAAATCAGTTCGAAGCGCCCGTCTCCGTACAGGCGGTAATGACGTCCCCGCCACGAGATCGTGTTTCCGAAAAATCCGGCTAGCCAGAAGCAGAATCCCATCACGTCTTCGATCGGCAACAAGAACCAATTCAGCTTGCCGCGCAAGACGCGTTGTGAGATCGAGTACGCTGCGACTCCACGGACAAGGAACACAAACGGCAAGATCGGCCACCATCCTGGAGCCAGGGCTAGTAGGAGAAGCGCTAGCGGCAAAGGCATCGTAAACACTTGCCCAATGTAGCCCGCGGGACGCGACCGCCGCGTGCTGCGTGCCCAGCGCAGCCGGTGTGCCACGTTTTCAGCAAAGGTTGCACTGCCGATGTGGTGTTCGATGACGTACGAAGAAAGAATCACGCCGTGCCCCGCTTCCGCAGCAAACTTTCCCAGGACGAAGTCCTCAGCAAGGTAATCTTTCAACCTTGCGAATCCGCCGATCGCGTTCAGCACCGCACGCCGCGCAACAATCGTCGGCCCGACAGCGAAGCGCATACCTTCAAGCATCCGAGCGACTAGCGCGCCTCCCCAGAAATCCGTGTTCATCCCGGTAGCCTCAAGCCGTGACCAGAAACTCGCACCGGGAACCGCACGGTATGGGCACGTCGCGACTCCAAGGCTCGAGTCCTGGAATTCGGCGGCGACTGTTCGCAGCATGTCTGGGGTAACCCGGATGTCGCTGTCGCTCATAACGACTAGGTCGTGACTGGCAGCCGAGAGCATGCGCTCCAGGCTGAATACCTTGGCATTGTGGTAGGGCGGTTCACCAGTGAGGACCAGGCGAGAAGCGACCCGCGGATATTCGTTTTGCAGGCGGCGTACCACCGGTACAGCTGGATCGTTCTCGTTCCGAACCGCAAACAAAATCTCGAAAGCGGGATAGTCCTGTTCGAAAAACGTCCGTAGATTCGGTTCGAGGTCGAGGTCCAAACCTGCGAGTGGCTTCAAAATGCTGATGGGCTCTGCGGATTTGAGTTGGGGCCGCTTGACGGACAAGTAGCGCTGAGCGGCGACAATCTGCATGCCCGAGTAGACAATCGCGCCTAAAAGGAGGAGAAGCATCGCACCAGCCACAACTTTTTCCGGTGCGATGACAACAACAGACAGGAACAGCACGCCGCTTGCGGCTGGGAGCATTGAGACCTGGACCGGAAGACATTATATCGAGCGAACTCGCTAGTTCGCAGACGCCGCCCTCGATGCCGCACCTGGAGAATGACCCAAGGCGGCTCTAACCTTCATCGACAGTTGCTTCAGCGTGTAAGGCTTCTGCAGAAAATTCGTCTCAAGATCGACGACCTTGTGATCGAGTATTGTCTTGCCAGGGTACCCAGAGACAAACAAGAACTTTGTGACGGGGCGAATCTGGGCGAATTCCTTGGCCAACTCGCCGCCACTCATGTTCGGCATCACGACGTCTGTGACGAGCAAGTCGATGGTTCCGCCGTGATTTCTGGCTGAGGCAAGCGCGGCAAGGCCATCTTCTGCTTCGATTACGTGATAGCCCTGCAACCGCAGAAACTCTCCCGTAGCATTGCGGACCGCCGGTTCATCTTCCACCAGTAAGATCGTTTCCGTTCCGCGGGGAACCGATTCTGGCCGCGCAGGCTCGCCCTCCCTTACCGCGTGGTGCCCTGACACGCAGGGGAAGTAGACCTTGAAAACCGTGCCGGACCCTGGTTCACTGTAAACCCAGACGAACCCGTGGTTCTGTTTGACGATGCCGTACACGGTTGCCAGTCCGAGACCAGTTCCTTTCCCTGAAGGCTTCGTGCTATAGAACGGCTCGAAAATGTGGGGCAAGTCTTCGCGGGGAATTCCACAGCCATTGTCCGTAACCGTAATCAAGGTATACCGGCCCAGTGGGATCACGGCCGGCTTGCCTTGGATGTAGTCGCTGGTTAGATGGACGTCCGATGTTTCGATGCTGAGGTGGCCGCCTTGCGGCAAAGCATCTCGAGCATTGGCGGCCAGATTCATCAACACCTGCTCCAGTTGCACCGGATCGATCCTGACTTCGCCCAGACGCTCTCCTGGGATGAAGGTGAACTTGATGTCTTCTCCAATCAGCCTGGGCAACATCTTGGCGATATTGCTCACTACCTGGTTGACTTCAACGACCCGCAACGCCTGTGGTTGCTTGCGGCTGAAGGCCAGCAACTGCCGGGTCAGCTCGGCCGCTCGTCGTGCCGCCAGAAGGATTTCGTGCAGTCTGTCCTCGAGAGGGCTATCTTGCGGCACCGCGTCCAGAGCCAGTTCGGAATAACTGGTGATGATGGTTAAAAGGTTGTTGAAATCATGGGCGATGCCGCCGGCAAGTCGTCCAATGGCGTCCATCTTCTGTGCTTGTACGAGTTGAGCTTCCAGACGCAGGCGCTCGGTCAGGTCGCGACCATTGGAGATGAAGTGAGTAATCTCACCGTTGGGGTCGCGGACGGGAGAGATGCTTTCCTCGACATAATAGAGGTCGCCGTTCTTCTTGCGATTCACCAGAATTCCGCGATAGACCTGCCCCGCCAGAAGCGTCTTCCACATCTCCTGATAGGTATCAGGACCCTGCTCACCCGACTTCAGAATGCGTGGAGTCTTCCCGCAGGCCTCCTCGCGTGCGTAGCCAGTCAGTTTTTCAAAAGCAGGGTTCACATATTGAATCCTGCCTTCGCGGTCGGTAATCAATACGGTATCAGCGGACTGCTCGACGGCGTGTAACAGCTTTCGTAGTAGCTCCTGCGCGCTTTGCTGCTCTTGTTGGAGAGAGTGCAGCGCGAGTGTGTGACGAATGGTTCGAACCAGGGTGGCTCCATCGAGCTGCGACTTGGCGACATAGTTCCACGCACCAGACTCAATGATTTCTGCCACTGTTTTCTCGTCCGCATCTTCAGTGAGGAGAATGAATGGAATCGATACTCCCGCGTGCAGAAACTCCGCTACAAGCTGGATCGACTCGGCATCTCCGGTTTCGTATTCAAACAGGACAAGACCGTAGGGTTTTTGTTGCAGCAGGACACGTGCGTCCTCGAGTGATCGGGCTTGCTCCAGTTCTGTCGCCAGAGATGGACGATTACGCTCCAGGATCTCGCGGACAAGAAAAAAATCTTCCTCGCGCTCGCCGACCAACAGGATTCGCAGTGGACCCGGCGCAGCCGCAGGCTTTGCAGCAGGTGTCATGCAACCATCTCCTAACTGGTTACCATCGGAATCTGTGGGGAGGAGTTTAGTGCGGCAGGGTTGGGCTCCCGCATTAACAATCATTAACTCCCCGTTAACCATTTCGTTTTTGCTTCGTCTAACCGTGAAACGTTTCAGTTCCCTTACAGGATCGCTGGAACATTGGGGCAGGACGGTGCGTATAGCACTTTAAGCGGGGTCCTGTCCGTCGGAATGGTCACTTCATCACCGCAACGGAGCTAGGAGCTATTAGTGGGAAAGTTGTACGAATTAACTGCGTCCAACACTTCTGGGGGAAGTATGGAGAATGTGGAAAGGTCCAATGGCGTACTGAAGCCGCTTGCAAAATACGATGTGGGACACGTGCAGGAAGTAGTACGGCAGGCGCACGATGAATTGCGTCAGTTGATGCAGCAACGGGCCGATATCATGAAAAGGATCGGCACCGTCAAACAAACAATTTCAGGGCTGGCCAATCTGTTTGGGGATGGAGTATTAAACGAGGAACTCATGGAACTGGTTGACCGTAAGAGCAACGGCCGCCAGCCAGGGTTCACTAAAGCTTGTCGTATGATCCTGATGGAATCGGGCCGAGCGATGAACTCCCGCGACATCTGCGACTACTTCCAGCAGAAGATGCCTGGTCTTCTGGCACGGCACAAAGATCCCATGGCATCAGTAACAACCGTGCTCAATCGCTTGGTTGAGTACGGCGAAGCTGAAGCTGTGGTTGCTAACGGCAGACGCGCGTGGCGTTGGGTGGCAGATGTCGCCGAGCCACGTGCCCTCACCGGCGACGCCGGTCTGGTCGCCTGACGTGGTGCACTTGTAGCCCTCGCTGCCGTTCCGGGCGAACTCAACGGGATTGAGGATCGTCCGGCGGCAGCAACATACCCTTCTCAAGGTGTCTTGTGACATGCGCGTAAGAAGCCGCATGCGGATCGTGGGTGACCATCACGATCGTCTTGTGAAAATCCTCATTCAACCGCTTCAAAATCTCCAACACTTCCGTCGCTGAGTGGCTATCCAGGTCTCCAGTTGGCTCGTCTGCCAGCAAGAGCGTGGGATCGCTGACGATAGCGCGGGCAATCGCCACCCTCTGTTCCTGTCCGCCGGAGAGCTGTTTCGGCAAGTGATCAACGCGTTCTTCCAGCCCGACCAACTTTAAAGCCGTGATGACGTGATCGCGCCGCTGCTGCGCGTTGAGTCTCGTCAGCAAAAGCGGCAGCTCCACGTTCTCGAAAGCAGTCAACACCGGAATCAGATTGAACGTCTGAAACACGTACCCGATGTGTTCGTTGCGCCAGCGGGCAATCTGAGCATCGTTGAAGCGGAAGATATCCTGCCCCTGAACCAGCAACTCACCCGACGTGGGCCGGTCAATGGCGGCAATCATGTTCAGCAGAGTGGTCTTGCCCGAACCGGAAGGGCCCATTAATGCAAGAAACTCTCCTTTTGCGATGTCGATTGAGACATCGTCGAGCGCCGTTACCTGAAAGGCATCGCGCTTAAAGATTTTGCTGACGCCCCGAACCTGTACAACTTTCGTGCTCGTGGCAACGTTCGGTTGTGCGACTGTGCTCATGATTGCCCCTTTATTTTGATTTTGTCCCCATCTTTCAAGGTTGCGGGTGCCGTGGTAATGACGCTTTCCCCGCCTACGAGTCCCTCGACCAATGCGCCGTCTGCCCGCTCGCTGACGACGTGAACGTCGCGGGCCACCGCCTTACCGTTATAGGCGAGGTATACGACTTTCTTTCCGTCTCGATCGCGCATGGCCGTCGAGGGTACGAATACTCCGGTTGGCCCCTTCGAATCTTTTGGCTTGTCATTCGCCAGAAAGCGCACGGTAGCATTCATTTCCGGGCGCAACTGCACGTCCGGATACTTGTTTGGATTCAGAACCTGCACCTTTACCTGTACCGTAGCCTTCTGGCGGTTGGCCTCTGGAGAGATCTGAGCAATCTGTCCATCGTATTGCTTGTCCGGATAAGCGTCAGTGGTGACGATTCCCTTTTGCGCCGGCCCGAGGCGCGCAAAGTCCGCCTGCGCGATGTCGAGCTCGACCTGCAGGTCGTTCAGGTCGGCAAGGGAGACAACTGATCCCTGTGGACCACCTGCCGCCGTACTCGCGAATCCCGACGTAACCAACTCTCCTTTTTCCGCGGTGCGGTCGAGAATCGTCCCCGTTACGGGCGCTCGAATCATCGTCGCATCCAGTTGCGATTTCGCGTAATCCAGTTGTCCCTGTGCCTGCGTGAGGGCGCCTTGGGCACGGGCGAGTTCTTCCGGACGCGGTCCGATCTTCGCGAGCTGGAATGCTTTCTCCAGCGAGTTGGCTCGTTGCTGATCCGCCTCGAATTTTGCGGTCGCGTCGTCGAGTTGCTGCCGGGAGACAACGCCATTGGTTGCAAGTTGCTTGGTACGATCAAGGGTTAGTTTATCGTTGGCCAAGGTGGCCCGGGCTTCGTCCAGGTTGTGTTGCGCCTGCTGAATTTCTTCGGGCCGCGAACCATGTTGTAGTTCTTCGAGATATGCACGAGCGTTTTCCAGCGCCCCTTTTGCTTGATCGTACGTAGCGCGAAACTCCTGGTCCTCCAGGCGGACGAGCACCTGACCTTCCTTGACCTTGTCTCCTTTTTCCACGCCGATCCATGCCAGGCGCCCGGTAACCTTGGAATTCACATTGATCGTGTGGTGCGCCACTATGTAACCCGTGGCCGAAAGCACCGTTCCGCCCACGTCATTGCCGCTCGTCTGCGCCGCCGCCCGCACGACCTCGACCTCGGGAACATCCGCGGAAAACGCGCGATAGGCTAGCGTGATCACGCCCAGGAGGACAATGATGGCAATGGAGCCAAGAATGTAGCGACGCACCCAAATCGATGGCTCGCCGGGTCCATCTCCGCGTTGCGAACGATCGATTCGCAGGCTTTGTAAGTCTTCGTGTTTCGTATCAAGCGCCATAATTTTTATTTACGATTCCGATCTTCATTAAGTTCGGTCTGCTATCCCCGCAGAGCCGCCAAAATGTTCTGCCGGGCGGCATGCCACGCTGGAGCCAGCCCGCCGATGAATCCCATGATCAGAGCAAAGGCGATCGCGTACAGAGCCACCTCCCACGTGATCTGTATGGCAAATACCACTTCGCTAAAGGTGACGGCATTCGAGGTTCCCGTCTGCATCCCATTGAATGGCAGCATCAACACGATCCCCACGAGCGCTCCGAGTAACGCCAGCAACAGAGACTCAAGCACGAACGAAGTCAGGATGGAGGGCCGCGAGAATCCCATCACCCGCAACGTCGCAATCTCGCGTCCGCGATACGCAACGGCTGCATACATTGTGTTCATCGCCGCGAAGATGGAACCGACTCCCATGATGATCGCCACCACGAATCCGATCACTTTGATTGGCGTACCTGAACTTGTTTGCTTGGCGTAATAGTCCTTCTCCAGCACGCCGTCGAGCTTCAGTCGCTGGTCGTCGCTGACACGGTTCTTGAGCGCCTCGGCCGATATCGGATCGGTTGCGCGCAAGTACACCGATGAGTAGCCCCCCTGGCGATCGAAGTCGGAGGCCATCTGGTTCACATCGCCCCAGACCTCGGATTCATACGCCGAGCCACCGGCGTCGAAAACGCCAACCACGGTCCACGGCCCCTTGCCGAATTGCATGGTGTCGCCGATATTCGCGTGAGAAAAACGGTCGCGAATGGACTTACTCACTACAACCTCGCGTTGCCCGGTCCTAAACCAGTTGCCCGCGACCAGCTTTACTTTCGGAGGGCCGCCGGGAGCGTCCGGTAGTTGCCGCATTTCGAGACCGTCAGGCATCATCCCGCGCACGGTCACATTCACTTCGCCCGTTCCATCTTTGCGCGGCAGCACGATCACTACATCCCACTCCGCCGACGCCATGGGCTCTCCGTGGCTATCTTTGGCAATGCCCGGCAACGTCTTAAGGGTGGGAAAGAGCGCCGCGTCGAAGCCTCCGGTCAGTTCTGATTCCGATCCCTTGCGCAGAACCAGAACATTCAGTTTGCTGCCGCTCGACACAAACGCGCGATTTAGTCCGGCGATCAGCGCCATCAGGAAAATCGCCGTCGTGACGGTGAGCGCAATACCCAGCGCGGTCATCGCCGTGAGTCCCACGCGTAGCCTCAAATTGCGAATGTTGTATTTGATCGGTATCGCCATAAGTCATCCAATGTGCCGCAATCCATCCACAATGTTCATCCGCGAAGCGCGGTATGCGGGAATGAATCCGCTGACCAGGCCCAAGATGAACGAAATCAGCAACGCCAATCCCGCAGCCGGGCCCTTGACTTTCATGTCCAGCGGAATGCCGAGCCCGATGAAGCGATGCGTCATGGCCGAGATAACTGGCACTGCGATTGCTATTCCCAGCGCGCCGCCGATCAGTGCCAGCGAGATCGCTTCGCTGACGAAAATAGAAAGCACTCGTCGCCGCGTGAACCCTAGAGTCTTCAAAAGCGCAACCTCGCGGATACGGCTGCGCACCGACATCGCCATCGTGTTCGCCGAAACCAGCATGATGGCGAACGCGACCGCCCCGCAAATGCCAAGAATGAACGCCTTCACATTGCCAAGGGAAGCCACGAAGCCAAGCTGAAACGCCTTTTCGCTCTCGGTCTTGGTCTGGAGCGGAGAATTGTGGAACATGTCATCGATAATTCGTGATGCCTCGGCAACATGATCCGCAGCGTCGATCTGCGCGGAATACCAGCCCGCCTGCCCCTTGAACCACGGCACCGCTTCTTCCAGGTATTTCGTGTGGAAATACAGCGCATTCTGCGGCGGATCGCGATGATAGATTGCGCGAATCGTCAACTCGGGATTCACCGGAAAAATCGTGCCCTGCAGCGTGATCTTGTCTCCGACCTTCCAGCCGAATTTGTTCGCCAGCGTGACGTCGACCAGGGCGCCAGCCCGGTCTTGCTGCCATGCCTTGACCTCATCCGGAGGCGTAATCTTATCCGACGCGACCTTCAGGTATTCCTCAGGATCCGTCACCAACTGCGCAAAGAAATGTTCCGGCCGGTCGTCAATGTAGCGGCCGCCAAACCACGTCATCGGCGATACCGCGGTGACTCCTGGCACGCTGCGAATCTTGTCGCGATAGTAGGCTGGCAAGAAGAACGCAAGCGATACCTTGTCGCGGATGATGACCCGCCGCGATGCCTCAGGCGCCACTTGATCCACATAGAAGGCGCGCCAAATGCAGATCATCAACGTCAACAGTAAAAGTGAGAAGCAGATGCTGATCACCGTCATCAGGCTCCGCCGAATGTTGCGGAGGAACGCATTGCGCACGATGAAACTTCCCAGCGTCATACTGTCTAGTTTCTAGAACCCCACAAAACTACCGTGCGACGGAGCCTTATCCAATGTGTCTCAATCCGTCGACAATGTTCACCTGTGATGCGTGGTACGAAGGAATCGAGGCACTCACTAGTCCGACCACTCCCGACACGAGCAACGACATCACCCAGATCGTCGGCGTCATTTTTAAAGGGAAGAAAGTCATCTGTGGCGCGTGTTCGAATCCAAACACCATTGCTTTTGCGAGCAGAGAGCCGATCACCCCTCCAGCCAGCGACAGCGCCACCGCTTCGCTGACGAACAAGACCAAAACTCCCCGCCGGGTGAATCCCAATGTCTTAAGTACCGCCACTTCCCTTGTACGCTCGCGAATCGACATGGCAATCGTATTCGCGGATACCAGCAAGGTAGCGAACAATACGGCCGAGCAGATGCTCAGAATGAACATTTTCACGTTGCCCATCATGGCTACGAATTCCAGACCGAAGGCTTTTTCGCTTTCCGTTTTTGTGGGCTGCGGTGAATTGCGAAACATGTCGTCGACGGCGCTCGCAACCTTGCTGACGTCAGCAGGACTGTCCGCCAGAATTCCGAATGTGCCTGCCTGGCCTTTGAACCACGAGACTGCTTCTTCCACGTACTTCGCATTGAAATACAGCGACTTAGGATCTGGGTCGCCGTGGTAAATGCCGCGGATATAGAGTTCCAGTGTCACTGGATAAATGTCGCCAACAATCGTGATCCGGTCCCCAAGTTTCCAGCCATACTTCTTTGCCAAGCTTTCGGAAACTACCGCTCCCTGCCTATCGCGTTGCCATGCTTTCAGTTGATCGTCCGGGATCTTTAAATCCCGATAAACCTTGAAGAATTCGTCAGGGTCGGTGCCAAAACGCGGGAAAAAGTTTTCCGGCTTCTGATCCTTATAAACTCCCTGAAACCATGAACTGGGCACGACTGCTACGACGCCGGGAACCGATCGTATCTTCTCGCGGTAAAAACCGGGCAGAGTGAAGGTGAGCGATACCCTGTGGCGAACGATCAGCCGCTCCGACGATTCCGCGCTGCCATCCTCAAGCGAAAAGGCATGCCACAGCGTCATCATGAAAGTCAGCAGAAGCAGCGAAAAGGCAATGCTCAGAACCGTTAGGATGCTTCGCCGTTTGTTGCGAAACGCATTTTTCGTGACGAACCGGGATAGGGTCATCGGTGCACTCCAGGGAAAGTGGGGAACCGGAACCAGGAGGTAGTTGCAGCTCGACCCGACAAGAATAGTCGAACTGGTTCTCGCCAGACAACCGTCCAGGATCCGGTTTCTCGATGGTTAAACAATCGTAAGTTGAACAATCGAATCTCCCACTTAGGCTGACTGAAATATCTTCGAGCGGCGTCCTTTTGCTTGCCAGTGGAGATCGTCACCGCATCCGGATGACAAATGTCATCCGGAGACTATCTATGAAACATAACGCCTATCGGCTGACGAAAGTTACATCTTCTTGGGGTGTTGAGTTGTTTCCAGATACATCGCCTGTAACGGTCCTTTCAGCTGGGTTCTCAGCCCGGCCTTCACTACAACGTCGAACGGCCAGATCGGAATTCGACAGGCCGTCGCGATTATTTCTTATTTTTGGAAAGTCTTTGGTTCTGGGCCGCGGCGTCGCCGTGATAAGGCAGTCTGCGATCCAGGATTGCTTGATCAATTGAAGCGGCCTTCATCCGCGGAGGGGCCGTACAGTGCCGGTACTGGCGCCTCATTGAGGCGCAAGTACACGGTCAACTGCCCGCGATGGTGGGCAAGGTGGCTGAATACGGAATCGGCGATCATCGCGTGACGCGGGCTGTCACTAACGACGTGTTCTCCGACCATGAATTTCCAATTTGTCGAAAGGTGCTCGTCGGTCGTGCTTTGCAATGCCTCGCGGGCTCCGGCGACCGCGGAATCGAGCGCAGCCAGCAACTCACCTCGTGTGTGCCACTCGAGAGGCTTAAATTTCGCCGCCTCAGGCGACTTCATATCAAATTTGTCTTGTCTCACCATCGAGATAATCCACGAAGGCATCGTCGCCACTAGCGCGGCCAGGTAGCCCAGCGGCATCGATTTCTCATGGGGTTTCCAGTCATTGTGTCCTTCGGGAACTCGCTGCAAGGCCAGGCGGGAAGAGTTGGCTTGACGCTCCAACTCCGACAGAAAAAACTCAGTCATCTTCATCGTTTTTCTCCAAACCGATTCGACTCCGGCGAATCGACGAACGACACGGTATCAGCGATTGAGGACAGATTTAGTCCTCAACTTTGTGCCACAATACAAACCCATGGTGCAGACGTCCGCTCGCCTCCTCCGCCTGCTTTCGCTCTTTCAGGCACAGCGTTACTGGAGCGGGTCCGAACTGTCTCAACGCCTTGATATCACCGCTCGTACCCTGCGGCGCGACGTGGACCGGCTGCGCAGCCTTGGATACCCGGTTCACTCAACCTCGGGAATTGCAGGCGGCTATCAGCTGGGAGCGGGCGCCGCGCTGCCCCCGCTGCTGTTCGACGACGATGAGGCTGTCGCCGTGGCGCTCGGACTACGAACCGCCGCAAGCGGAGGAGTCACAGGGCTCGACGAAGCCTCTGTGCGGGCTCTGTTGAAATTGGAACAAGTGTTGCCGCCGCGACTGCGCCACCGCGTCGCCGCGCTGCATGGTTTCATCGTTCCGTTGGAATCCCGCAGAGCGAGGGTCGATGCAAACCTCGTCTCGTTATTGGCGGGTGCCTGCCGTGACCATGAAAGACTCCGGTTCAACTACAAAAACCGAACCGATGTTCCCAGCACACGGGTCGTCGAGCCCTACCGGCTGGTACACACTGGCTACCGCTGGTACCTGGTCGCCTGGGACGGCGGACGGAAAGACTGGCGTACATTCCGAGTCGATCGCATTGCCGGTAAACCAAAGACCTCAATCCGGTTCAAACCACGCCCGGCGCCGGAAGGGGATTTCGCGGCCTTCGTTGCCAAGTCCCTCTCGCAGATACCGTATCCATTTCGGGCACGCGTCACTTTGCAGGCATCAGTGGAAGCCTTGGCCCCGCGGATTCCACCTTCCGCGGGCGTGTTGGAGGCGATCAACCAGGATTGTTGCCTCCTCCACACCGGTTCCCACTCTTTGGAGGGAATCGCCATTCACTTGTCGCTACTCGGAGTTGACTTTCAGGTACACGAACCGCCAGAACTGATCTCTTACATGCGCAATCTAGCCGACCGTTTGCAGGCGGCGACCCGCCAATAACAGGCCTAGGCGGCCCGTATTACATCTGGATTTTGCTTACCTTGGTAACTCGAAGGCTCGTACGGGCAGCGCTATCCTACACGTACTCAATCCGTTTCCCGCCGGTGCAGGTGTGTCGCGCCGGCTGTAATCGGCTTTTCATGGATTGGAGCCAGGAAGCAATGCCTACGAAAATCGGCCACTTCGAAATTCTCAGCGAGTTGGCGAAATCGCCGACATGTGCAGTCTACAAAGCGAATGATCCCGAGAGCGGGCAAACGATTGCCTTAAAAGCAATCCAGCTCGGCGCTTTCGGAGAAGCCTCTCAGGAACTGGAACACGCCTTACTGGCCGAAGCTGAGAGCACCAATGTCTTGAGCAGCTCTAATATCACCAAGATTTGGGGAGCCGGCGAAATCGAGGGGCAATTCTGCGCCGCCATGGAGTATGTACAGGGCAACAGCATTGCGACCATGCTTGCCCGCAAAGAAGGATTTTCGATCTGGGATTTGCTCGACATCGGCCGGCAATTGTGCGGCGGCCTCGATCACGCCAATTCGCACAAGCTGGTGCATTACAGTTTGGAACCCGCAAAAGTCATGTGCGGGTGGGACGGTACGGTCAAGATTCTCAGTTTTGGAGTATCGAGCGCCGGCAAATTCTTGCAGCATTCCGGTGGTGCGATTTCTCCTGTGTGGCACTACATGTCGCCCGAGCAAGTTCGTGGCGATGCGACCGATGGTCGATCCAATCTTTACAACCTGGGTGCGATGTTTTATGAGATGGTCACCGAGCGGAAAGCCTTCGACCGCGAGGATCTTGAATCACTGAAGCAGAGCATCCTGGAAAGCACGCCCGTAGCGCCGAGCCACGTAAATCCGAAGATTCACCCACTGCTCAGCGACCTAATCATGAAGGCGTTGGCGAAGGATCCGGCGGAGCGATATCAGAATGGCCGCGAACTGCTTGACGACCTGGAGAAATGCAAGGAATCCAAGCCGGCCGCTGGTAAGAAAGCTGAGCCCGCCAAAGGAACGATGGCTCCAGAGAAAGCCAGGTCCGCGGCGCAATCCAAGTTTGTAGGCGCGACCTCGGCCAAACCTGCTGCGGCCACATCGAAGCCAGCTGTAGCTCCTCCTGGGTTAGCGCGGCCGTCCGCGACGGCCCAGCCGGGAGCATCGGCAGTATCAGCTCAGAAGAAGACCGAAGCCGCAGCAACTGAACCGAGTTCCAAGCTGGCCCGCCCGGCGTCGAAACTTGCCTCACCCAAAGCGGCCGCCGCAGCGGCAGGTATCGGCGGCTCCACTTCCAGCGGTCCTGCCGGCGAGATTGAAGAACTGGACCTCTCCGACCAATTTATTGGAGCGGCAAAACAGGAATGCGAGGAGCCCGCGGCATACATGTCTGCAGCTGTGGCCAATGAACCGCAAGTCGAGACCTTTGAGCCTGAGGCCGACAACACTCCCAAGATTGCTGTCGATCCGATGATGGCCGAGGGTGGCCCTGCCGCTGCTACTGGCACGAGCTTTTCCGACATTTCGGAATTGCCTCCGTTGAAAGAAGTCTATGTGGCTCCGCCGCCTCCGACTCCGGTGGAAGAAGCTCCGGTGCCAGCTGTCGTAACGATTCCGAAGACTTATCGGGTCAGTCCAAGGAGAGATGAAAAGCCAAAAGTCGAAGCTCGCGAAGTTGCGCAAAAGGCAATTACAGAAATAAAAGGCGTTCCGCCCAAGTTGTATATGTACGCATTGGGTATAGCTGGCGCAATAATACTTGCGATTGCGATCGGCGTAACGATCTACATTCACGGCCAGGGCGATGATGCCGGTGCTCCGCGGACCAGCGTGCCGGCGCAGACACAGCAACCCGACGCTGCCCAGCAGGCGGCTCCGAGCGAACCTGCTCCGGCACCTGCTCCCGCTCCCGTGGCGGCACAGCCCGTTGAAGTCACGGATACCCCCGAGCCGGTCGAGCAGCCTGCTACCACGGCCAAGTCGCGAAACGCCAACAAGAAGAAAACACCAGCGGCTCCAGTTGTGTTGCCCGGGCAATTGGCGGTGTCATCGACACCGGAAGGCGCTCAGGTGCAGGTCGATGGCGCCAGCGATCCAAGCTGGGTGACGCCATTCGCACTGACCAATCTGCAACCCGGACAGCACTCGATCATGGTCAGCAAAGCCGGCTATTCTACGGATACGCGCACGGTGAACATTATCTCGGGGAACCGAACGAGTGCGAACATCCACCTTGCCCAATTGATGGCGACGCTGGTGGTGAAGAGCGATCCGGCGGGCGCCAGCATTTACGTCGACGGCCGCGATATGGGTACGAAAACTCCGGCGCAAGTGAGCGTCGACAAAGGGCAGCACCTGGTGCTGGTCCGCATGTCTGGCTATCTCGACGAGACCCAGTCCGGACAGTACACGCTGGGGCAAACCTACAGCTTCACTCCGACGCTTCGTCCTCTCGGCAACACGGACAATATCAAGATCGGCGGCGGAAAGATGTCCAGACTCTTTGGTGGAAAGGCTCAACCGAACCAGGCCACGGTCAGCATCCACACCTCACCAAAGGGCGCTCAAGTCTCCATCAATCGGCACATGATCGAGAAGAACACGCCCGTGGATTTGATCCTCGATCCCGGCAATTATGAGGTCGAGATCGAACTTTCGGGATACGCGCCCATCAAGAAGATCGTCACGGCTACACAGGGCGGTAAAGTCTCGATTGATGAGACACTTCAGCAGCAGTAGCGCTCTACGCAAGGACTCTTGCGCATCTCGGAACCTTGTCATTCCGAACGCGAAGCGGTGAGGAATCTGCTGTTTGCTTGCAGCGTATGCACCGCCGGCAGAAAGCAGATTCCTCAACGGCTAAACGCCGTTTCGGAATGACAAATTGAATCAATGCAGTCGAAAATGATCGTGCGCCTGCAGGGCGCAGACAGCTCTGGGCGTCCGAGCAACAGCCGAAGGCGGTCGCTACATGGCAGGTGTCCGGGAACACGGCCTCGCCAAAAAAAAGGGCACGCGAGTGATCCTCGCGTGCCCGGCCTTCCGTCAGATTAATTCGGCAGCTTGAACTTGATGGTAACTTGTGTCTGAATCTCTACCGGCTCGCCGTTCAGCAGATAGGGCTTGTACTTCCACTGCTTGACTGCGTCGGCGGCGGCCTTGCTAAGCTGAGAGTCTCCACTTACCACTTTGACCAGCGTGATGTCGCCACTCTTGGAGATTGTCGCCAGCAACTCGACCGTACCCTCGATCCGCAGGCGCAGAGCGTTTGGCGGATACACAGGCGAAACCTTCTTGTACAACAGACCTTGCGATACGCCCTGCGACACGCTCATCATCTGAAGCTTCGGCTTGAGTTCACTCGTCGTGGCCGGAACCATGTCTGGAAGTGGAGCCGAAGCAGGAGTGGACATTCCGATCATGCTTGGGGCAGAAACCTCAGCAGCGGCCGATTTCGGTTTCTCTGGTGCTTTGCCACCCTTGACCATCAAAGGGGCTGCTTCTGGTGCTGCTTCGGCTTCCTCTGGCGCGTCTTCCTGCGCTGCTTTCTCTTTGGCAGCTGACTTTGCCGGAGCGGAACTCGTTGAACCCTTGGCTGTGCTTGCCGTCGGCTTTGAAATTGACTCTCTTGATTCTGCAGAAGAGACATTCGAGGGTGCGCTTGCAGTCACGTTCTCAACAGGGCTGGTTGCCGCTACCGAGGACGGTTCCACAGAAGATCTGGTTCCCTGAGGAGTTGCCGAGGCCGACTGCGTCGTCGCCGCGGGCGTTCCGGCATTGTGACTCTTCGATACCCAACCGAAGTACGCAGCTGCGGTAATCACTACCGCCGCCGCAACGCCGATGAATATCTTCTTGTTTGCGCCGCTGGTTGCAGGCTCTGCGGAACCACCAAAACTAAACGTTGGAGCAGCCCCGACGATGCCAGCGGGCTCGGGTGAAGAGGATGTTGTTGCATTCGGAGCCTCGATGGCGCTCGCGACTGGCACTTCAGGAGCTTTGGATACTTGTGGATCACGGGCAGGGGCGGCTGCGCTCGCCGCGCCAGAACCGGAATAAGCGCTTATGGATGATGCCGGGGTTACAGCTGGCGCCTCCGGCGCCTTGGCAAAGCTTGGTGCTTCCAACTTCGGAGCCGGAGGCTCGGGAATCGATGGAACCGCTGGCGCACTCTTCGGGATCGGCGGCAGGTTGCTCGCCTTTGGTGCTTGCGCTGCACTCGCTGCTGCCGCTGCCGGCCAGGCTGGTGTGCTCGCCGGTTTCGCAGCTTGAATCTGTCGCGCTGGCGGAGTTGCTTGCGGTGTAGATGCAACCGGCTTCGTAGCGCTTACTGGTTTCGCTGCGGCCTTGGCCGGTGCTGGAGCTGCAGCCTGTGGTGCAGGAGCAACCACCGGAGCGCCCGGCTTGGCCGGCTCGCCTTTGCGCAGCAGTCCGCGCGCTACGCGCAGTGTTCCTTTGGCCTGTTCAATATTTATGGGTTTGGTCAGGACGAGGTTGGCGCCGATGCGAAACGCTTTTGCTACCCCGGCCTGACCTTCCACTACGGCTACGGCAAGTGACGTCTGGTTGGACGTCGAATTGCGCGCGCTCTTAAACAACAAGGTGGCATTCTGCTCGTTATCGCAGTCCACCACGACAGCGTCGAAGTGTTCGCCCATCAACTTCTTGACCGCCGCGAATGGCTCGATGCAGGGCTCGACGTTGAACTCCAACTCGTTCAAGACCTGCGTCACCGTGCGAGCCGTTTTTTCATCGGGACAGAAGAGAAGAGCTTGGTAACCCATGGAGTCATCGTAGGTACACCCGTAAGACCCATCAAGTTACGCAGGTAATTCGAGTTACGTTGATTTTTGTGCGGAGTTCTCGCGAGAATCCGCAACCAAAAGGACAACGTCCGACGTGTCGTTTGCCGATGATTTGCTTCCACTATGATCCGCGTTGAAGTGACATTTTGTTGGCGAGCGTTATGAAGAAAGTGTTTCGAATTGCGGGTTCCGTTGCTCTCGCAGGGCTTCTCTTAGGAGCGTTCGCACTGTTGTATTCCACCGTGAGGGGATCCACCACATGGTATTTTCGCGTGAACGGCCACGTGCTCGTCGATGGCCGAGAAACCTCGGGTTACATGCACGCCAACGCCGATCGAACGATCCTCCTGATCACAAGGACCGACGGAACAAGAAACGAGACCTACTTCGTACCCGTTACAGATCGCACCCTAATCCAGGACTGCGGAGAGTGGACCCCCATTCGCTTCGTTCCGAATCCTATTCGCGGAGAAAATCCGCCGTGTTCGGTTTCACCCGGTTCTGTGAATAACCTCGATTCACCGGTCTCGCCAACTCTCCGACGCGAAGGGCGTTTTGTATCATTCTCGACCGCGTCAGGCAAAAAGATAAAGGCGCAGTGGTAGAAGGATAGTATTTCGGTCCTAAGTAGCACGCGTTTCTCAGCGTTCTTAGCCCCCGTCCTCCGCGGACTGCGGTGAGAAGGTTTTCAAAACCGAGTCCCACTGACGATGGCTTCGGGTCTATGCTGCGCAGAGGTCGAGGGTCTGAGGTCGGAAGTCCGAGGTCCCACGTTCGCGAATACAATGAACGAGCCATGCGCATCCCGCTCTGGCTCAAAATCGGTTGGGCGGTCTGGCTGATCTTCTGGGCTCCAATCTATTGGCGGCAGTATGGAGCGCAGAACTTCCTCTACTTTTGCGATATCGGAAACATCCTCATCGGAATCGGCCTCTGGTTGGAAAGCCCCCTCATTTTTTCCTGGGCCGCCTGCGGATTGTTATTGTTTCAGTCGCTCTACATCATTGATCTCGTGGGCGCATTGCTAACTGGCTACCACATCATCGGCGGCACCGAATACATGTTCGATCCGCACTTGCCGCTGGTAGTCCGATTGCTCAGTTTATTCCACGTTGCGACTCCGCCGTTGTTGCTATGGGCAGTCTGGCGTCTCGGCTACGACGCGCGAGGATGGAAACTCCAAACACTAATGACCTGGGTTGTGATTCCCATTAACTACTGCTGGCGTCCGCAGCAGGATGTGAACTGGGCTAGAGGCTTGTTCTTCCACGAGCAACACGCGATGCCAGGGTGGGTCTACCTGCTCGGCTATCTGATCGTGGCCCCGCTCTGCATCTATCTGCCGACGCACTTACTGCTTCAGGGAATGTTTAGCCGCAGGACGTTACGGGACCGAGCCTCCAGAGAGTAAGGCAGGGTTCCGAAAGCCGGTAGCCTAACGCGACCTTCCGGAGCCATCCCCGGATTTGCGCAGCGTCGATTCCGCGGGGGGATATTCGATTGATCCTTTGAGAGCAGAAATATCTTCCTGCTGATGATCAGGGAAGGGGAGTTGCTTTGTCTCGCGCAATTCAGCGATCTTTTTCACCGCATTTTCGGTTTTTTCTTTTTCCAGTCCTCCATCACGACTCAAATACAGAGTCTGCGCGGGAAGAGCGAGAGTGCCGCCTGCATCCTCAACAATGTCGAGCATCCTCAGCAGCAGGTCTTCGCGAACAGCGGCAAACTCATTGAAGTCCTGAGTCAAAACGTATGACAGCACTTCCACATTCAGGGACGAGCCTGCGATGTCAATCAGTCGGACCCGCACCGTCTTGGTTTCAACCTTGGGGTGGCTGTAAAGCAGCTTGCGAATCTCGAGAAGAACGAAGCGCACATGATCGGCCATGGTTTCAGGGCGCAAGCCAAGATTCGTCTTGAACAGGATTTTGTCCCGGCGGCTGAAATTCTCCAGGTTGATCGTCGCCACCGTACCGTTGGGAATGGCTAACAGCGTCCGATCTTCTGTGCGAATGCGGGTTGATCGCAATCCGATATCTTCGACGGTTCCGGTCCGGTCGCCGAATCGGCAGACGTCACCAACACGAAACACCTCGTCCCCAAGTACAGAAACTCCGCCGAAAAGATTCTCAATGGTTTTCTGTGCACCGAAGCCGATTGCCAGTCCGCCAATTCCCAGGCCGGCCAGCGCCGTGCTCATGTTGAAGCCGAGACTCCCAAGCACCGCGAGTATACCGAGAACGAAAATGACAGCCTTAAGAATGCGCTCGCCCAGCAACATCAACGATCCCGTGCCCACATGTCCGCGAGCCAACGCTTGAGCACGAACCCGGTGCAGTGACCAGCGGACGAAGCGCCAAGCGATCCATGTGACGCTCAGAATGAGGACGACCGACGTGACCTCGAAGTAGTAATGCCGAGGAAGCAAAGGCATACGCAGCCGGACGACAATAATCTGGTGGATTAGAGTGCCAGCCAGAAACCAAGCTGGCCCGGAAACCGAGCGCCAAGTTGCCACCTCAAGCTGGCCCCGCTTCCTCGCCCACCAACGCAGTGGAACTTCCAGCAATGCCAAGATGATCCAACCCAGGCCTGCAGCCAAAGGGATCGCTAATAACAATGCTCCCCATTGCCAGAGGGGTGCACCGGCCAGTTGGTGTTTCACCAGCACGCTGGGAAGTTCGACCTCTACTTGCCGCGCCTCCACTTGGTCGGAGAGTTCCGCGAGTTTTGTGAGACTGTCTGAAGAAATCAGCCAGATTTTGCCTGCGTTTGGATCGGGCACGCGCACCATGTCGAGATCCGCCTCGACGTCGCCCGCCGTCATCGTCCCCAACCGCTGACGCCCAAGCGGTACACCTTCTTGCGGGATGCCTTCCTGCTGGTTGTACTTGCTCAGGTTTCCACTAAACGCGTGATCTAAAACAAACTTCAGTCGCGTAGCAGACTGCTCGCCCTCCGACTGGCGCCGCGCCGGAGTCATCTGCAGATACTGCGCCGCAATGGCGTAGTCCCCGCTTTGAGCTGCCTTTAAGAACCCGAGAATCGAACTGGAGGGGGTTTCGCGCCCTAGGGGATCGGTCGGCGCAGCTGCCGGACTCGGCGTGGTTGCCGACTGTATCGCTTGCGTGATCGCTCCCTGGGCCAGCGATGGGCTTACGGCAACGACCGCGAACAGCAGAGCGAACAGAACGGTTTTGCAGAGACGAACCATTTTCAACTCCCGCCTAATGCATTGCGGGCTTGGCCCAACGGACGAGCGCAATCATGAAATGAATCATCATTGTACCGAACCCTGTTTTTACTGGGACTGTCGGTTATCCCCGCTTTGGCCGGTAAATGTGCGTGCTCGTGCCGAAGAAGACTTCGGCGGACTCCATCACCGTTTCTGACAGCGTAGGGTGTGGATGGATGCTCAGCGCAATATCGGTGGCGACAGCTGCCATCTCGATTGCCAGGACTCCCTCGGCGATCATTTCCCCTGCTCCCACGCCGACAATACCGACTCCGAGCACGCGTTCCGTGTGAGGGTCGAAGATGAGCTTTGTCATTCCCTCCGGACGGTCAAGGGTGATAGCGCGTCCGGAAGCAGCCCAGGGAAATTTCGCAACTTTGATTTCACGATTTTCTTTTTGCGCTTGCGTTTCGGTCAGACCGCACCATGCCACTTCCGGATCGGTGAATACCACGGCGGGGATGGCATGAGGCTCGAAGGCAACCTTGTGTCCAGCGATAGCTTCAACGGCGGTTCGGCCCTCGTGCGAAGCCTTGTGCGCAAGCATGGGTTCGCCGACAACGTCGCCGATCGCGTAGACCGCTGGATCGTCGGTTTGCAGCTGTTTGTTCACCTGAATGAATCCGCGCTGGCCGACCCGAACGCGCGTCTTCTCAAGTCCAGGAATTTCGGAATTAGGTTTTCGTCCCACCGAAACCAGCACGCGATCGAAGACTTTTTCTTGAGCGCTTCCGTCCTGAGCCTTGAGCGTCGCGCGAATACCGTTGCCTTCATCTTTCACCGATGCAACCGTTGTATTCAGCAGGATGCTGTCGAACATCTTCTCCAGCCGCTTATGTAGGGGAAGCACGAGATCGCGATCCGCACCGGGCAGCAATCCCGAAAGCATTTCAACCACCGTCACCCGCGTGCCCAAGGCCGCGTAAACGGATCCGAGTTCAAGGCCGATGTATCCGCCGCCAACTACAAGCAGCGTACCCGGGATGTCCTCCAGGTTGAGCCCGCCGGTGGAATCCATCATTCGCGGAGTATCAAGCTTCAACGTGGGAACCACTGCGGGCCGCGAACCCGTCGCAATGATGATGCGGTCAAAACTCAGCGATTCCTCGGTACCATCGTTCTTCGCGACCCGCAGCCTAGTTGAGTTCTCGAACGCTGCGTGGCCCTGAACGTAACGTACTTTGCGTTGCTTCGACAGAACACCCAGTCCGCCGGTCAGTTTCTTGACAATATTCTCTTTGAACGAACGCAGCCGCACGAGATCGACCTTCGGCGCGGCGAATTCGATGCCCCAGTCCTTCGCCTGGTGCGATTCCTCCAACAACTTTGCCACGTGCAGCAACGCCTTCGACGGAATGCAGCCTCGATAAAGGCACACGCCTCCGGGATTCAGCTCAGGATCGATCAGCGTGACGGTCATACCGAGATCGGCGGCGAGAAAGGCAGCGGCATATCCACCCGGGCCGCCGCCAATGACAGCAATGTTTAGGTTCGTGGAATCTGACATGAAAGGCTTTCAACACAGGGGGCACAGAGATCCACAGCGAGTACTTTTCTTGGAACAACTCCGTGACCCCTGCGTCCTCTGTGGTTCAATATCCTCGACTTACCCTTGCACAGACAATAAGAACGGTTGCTCAAATGCTTCGGCGATCCAGCGCAAGAAGCGGGCTGCATCCGCCCCGTCAATCAGGCGATGATCGTATGAAAGCGACAATGGCAGAATCAGCCTCGGCTCGAACTTGCCCCCATCTTTCCCCTGAATCCATTCGGGCTCCATCCGCGAGCGGGAAATTCCAAGGATCGCGACCTCAGGAAAATTCACGATCGGAGTGAAGCCGATGCCGCCGATTCCACCCAGGTTCGTAATGGTGAATGTTCCGCCTTCCATATCGGATGGCGTCAGCTTCTTGTCGCGTGCCTTCTTCGAAAGTCCCGACAACTCCACTGCCAGTTCGACGATGTTCTTCTTGTCCACATCGCGAATCACCGGAACGAGCAATCCACGGTCAGTATCGGCAGCAACTCCAATATTGATGTACTGCTTGTAGACGATTTCTTCTTTTTCGATATCGATGCTGGCATTGAACTGCGGAAAAACTTTCAATGCCGCCGCGCAGACCTTCAGCGCAATCGCGGTAACGGTCATCTTCCCGCCCGCTTCTTCAGCCTTCGGAGCGAATCGTGCGCGCAACTGCTCAAGCTCGGTGATGTCCGCGCGATCATGCTGCGTTACATGCGGGATTGTGTTCCACGCTTCGGAAAGGTGCTCGGCCGTCTTGCGTCGCACACCGCGCATTGAGACCCGTTCGACCTTGCCCCATTTGGCGAAGTCGGGAAGCTGCGGCTGACGGAAATGTCCGGCCTGCGGAGTGGCTTGTGCGGTGGCTGCAGCGGTGACAAGAGACTTTGCGTATGCCTTGACGTCGTCCTCGCTGATACGCCCGCCGGGTCCACTGCCCTTCACTTCGTAGATGTCCACCCCGACTTCACGGGCCAATCTTCGTACATGCGGCGCTGCAGGAACCGGCTGGCGATGCTCTGTACCCGCCACTTTTTCCAATTGGGCGGGCATGCTGAAGGCCGGAATCGGCTGTTGTGGCTGGTCGGGAGGCAACGCTTGTTCCTCCGTCTTGCCTTCAGCGCGAATGGCCGCCTGAAACGCCAGGCGCGCGCCGTGCTGACCCGACACATGCTCGACCGGTGCTGAGCGGGGACGGGAGGGTTCAGCCGGTGCCGCACTTTCCAGCGTAAAAATCACCTGGCCGACTTTGATCTTCTCGCCTTCTTTGACCTTGATCTCTTTGACCACTCCGCTCACGGACGACGGTACTTCGACGACGGCTTTGTCCGTCTCCAGTTCCATCACTGGCTGGCCTTCCGAGACCTTCGTCCCGGCCGAAACCATAAGACGCACCAGATCGCCTTGCGAGATGTTTTCTCCGAGTTCCGGAAGTTTGAACTCACTCGAACCAGAAGGCGCACTGGAAGGCGCCGAAG
Organism: Candidatus Sulfotelmatobacter sp.; assembly: GCA_035264195.1. Lineage (GTDB taxonomy): Bacteria > Acidobacteriota > Terriglobia > Terriglobales > Acidobacteriaceae > Sulfotelmatobacter. The sequence continues at coordinate 35,985 of DATFQQ010000181.1, forward strand.
GCGGAGCCACTGAAGGTGCTGGAGCAGGAACTGCGGGTGCAGGCTTGGGTTTTTGCTGAGATACCGCGGCCGCAGGTGTTTCTTTCACAGCGGAGGCGGGAGTCGCCGTTTGGCCCTGCCCAGCGGCTTCGGCTTTCGTCTCCGCCCCATCCACCGTGAAGATCACCTGCCCAACTTTGATCTTCTCGCCCTCTTTCACACGGATCTCTTGCACTGTTCCGCTCACCGACGATGGCACCTCGACCACCGCCTTGTCGGTCTCCAGTTCCATAACCGACTGGCCCGCGTTTACCGTTGCGCCCGGCTCCACCATCAGGCGCACAAGGTCGCCCTGCGAAATGTTTTCTCCCAGCTCAGGAAGCTTGAATTCAATCAATTCAGTCATTGTGTGATTAGGCCATTGAGCGATTGAAGATGAAGTTCGCCAAAGAGTGCAATCGCTCCGTCACCCGATCACTCAATGGCTCAATTTCTCTAGCTGACCGCCGGGTTCGACTTCTCCGGGTTGATCCCCAGTTCCTGAACCGCGCGCTTCACCAGGTCGGTTCCAACTTTCTTTTCACGCGCGAGCGCTCCGAGAGTGGCCAGCACGATATGCTTGGCATCGACCTCAAAGAAGTCGCGCAAAGCCGCACGATTCTCGCTGCGGCCAAAGCCATCGGTGCCGAGCGAAACCAGTTGGCCAGGCACCCACTTACCTAAGCTCTCGGGCAGAACCTTCATATAATCAGATGCCGCAATGAACGGTCCGTGCGCGTCTTTCAATGTCTGAGTGACGTATGGCACCTTCGCTGCCTCGCCCGGATGCAGCATGTTCCAGCGCTCGCAGTCATTCGCGTCACGGTACAGTTCCTTATAACTTGTGACGCTCCATACGTCGGCTCCAACGTCGTACTTTTCTTCGAGAATCTGTTGCGCCTTCAGCACCTCGAACATGATCGTGCCACTACCGAGCAACTGTGCCCGTAGCTTCGCGTCACTCTTCGAAGAAGCCTTAAACCGGTACAAGCCCTTCAAAATGCCTTCACGGACATCCCCGGGCATCTCCGGCATTGGCAACGGCTCATTCGTGACGGTCAGGTAATAGAAGATCGATTCCTGATCGATATACATCCGCTTGATACCGTCCTGAATGATGATGGCAATCTCATACGCGAACGCCGGATCGTAGGCATGCAGGTTCGGCACTGGCAGCGCTAGTACATGGCTGTGCCCGTCCTGGTGCTGCAGACCTTCGCCAGCCAGCGTGGTACGTCCAGCCGTACCGCCAATCAGGAATCCGCGACACCGCATATCGGCGGCCGCCCAGATCAGGTCCCCAATGCGCTGGAACCCGAACATCGAGTAATAGATGAAAAAGGGAATCGTGTTGATTCCGTGATTCGCGTAGGCGCAACCCGCCGCAATCAGCGAGCACATCGATCCAGCTTCAGTGATGCCCTCTTCGAGAATCTGACCGTTCTTCGCCTCTTTGTAATAGAGCAGCGTGTCCATGTCGACCGGTTCATAGTTCTGGCCGACGCTCGAATAGATTCCCACCTGCCGGAACAACGCTTCCATGCCGAAAGTGCGCGCCTCGTCGGGAACGATCGGCACGATGTACTTGCCAAGTTCTGGATCGCGCAGCAACTTCGCCAGCAGCCGCACGAACACCATCGTCGTCGAAACTTCACGCCCCTCGGTGCCCTTGTGGAATTCCTCAAAGTGCGACTCAGGGAAGGGCTTCATCGCCGCCGAGCGCACTTTGCGCTGCGGCATATAGCCGCCAAGTTGCTGACGACGCGCCTGCATGTACTTGATTTCTGCGCTGTCATCCGCAGGGCGATAGAACGGCGCCTTATGCAGTTCATCGTCCGGAATCGGAATGCCGAAGCGTGAACGGAACATCTCCAATTCGTCGTCGTTCAGCTTCTTTTGCTGGTGCGTGATGTTCTTGCCTTCACCGGCTTCGCCCAGACCGTAACCCTTGATCGTCTTCGCCAGAATGATGGTTGGCGATCCGGTGTGATCGACCGCAGCTCGATACGCCGCATGCACCTTGATCGGATCATGCCCGCCCAGCCGCATCCGGGCCAGTTGATCGTCAGAGTAGTGTTCAACCATCTTGAGCAGACGAGGGTCACTGCCGAACAGATTCTGTCGGAAGTACGCTCCGCTCTCTACGAAGTACTTCTGATACTGACCGTCGCTAACCTCGCCCAACCGCCTGACCAGCAGCCCATCGCGATCGTTCTGGATGAGGCTGTCCCAATCAGATCCCCAGATCACCTTGATCACGTTCCAGCCGGCGCCGCGGAAGATCGCTTCCAGTTCTTGAATGATCTTTCCGTTCCCACGCACCGGGCCATCAAGACGCTGTAGATTGCAATTAACCACAAAGATCAGGTTGTCGAGTTTCTCGCGCGATGCAAGCGTGATCGAGCCCAGCGATTCTGGCTCATCCATCTCGCCGTCACCCAGAAATGCCCACACCTTGCCACCGGTCGACGGTTTCAGTCCGCGGTTCTCGAGATACTTGATAAACCGCGCGTGATAGATCGCCTGGATCGGACCGAGGCCCATCGAAACCGTCGGGAACTCCCAGAAATCCTGCATCAGCCACGGGTGCGGATAAGACGAGAGCCCTCCGCCCGGCTTCAGCTCGCGCCGAAAGTTTTGCAGCTTCTCTTTCGACAACCGGCCTTCGAGATACGCGCGGGAATAGATGCCCGGAGCAGCATGCCCCTGGAAGTACACAATGTCGCGGTCGCCGCTTTCGGTCTGTGCCCGGAAAAAATGATTGAAGCCCACTTCGTAGAGCGTGGCAGCAGAAGCGAACGTCGAAATATGTCCGCCGATACCTTCCTGAATCTTGTTCGCGCGCACCACCATCGCCAGCGCGTTCCAGCGGACAAGGCTCTTAATACGGCGTTCCATCTCCTGGCTGCCAGGAAATGGAGCCTGCTGCCGGACGGAAATCGTATTCTGATACGGCGTTGTGGCCGTGAAGGGCAGATTTACGCCGGCTTGGCGCCGGGCATGCAGCGCCAGTTGCTGCAAAAGACGGCCGGCCCGGTTCGGGCCCCCGTGCGACAACACATAGTCCAGGGAGTCGACCCATTCCCTGGTTTCCAACACTTCTAGGCCGTCAGTTTCTGTCTGAGCCACTTCTACTCTCCCCACTGAGAATTGTTGAATATTCCATCATATCAAGCGCGAAGCCTTTGCGACCGCCTTCGGCCTCAATCAACAGGTTTTGTGGAGGCGCGAACGCTTGGTCCACCCGGCCGAAGAGAACCCGAGGCGCGCCACAACCGACGCTAAAGGTGAAGCCGAGATGACGCACGAGCCGGGAAGGGACGAGTTTATTGTGCCGACTAGCAGGGGAAATGACCTCACCCGCCCACGAGTACTACAATCAACCCTGCTGAGAGGAGCACCTCAAATGCTTCGCATCCTGATTCTGTCACTGATAGTGGCAGCAGCCTTGGCCGCGTTAGTTCCCCGCCTGATGTCTGGCTCCGCCACGCCGTCAGTCGGCAGCGAAGCTCCCAGTTTCACACTTCCGTCGCAGGATGGCTTCGTCAGCTTAAAGGATTACCGAGGCAAGTGGGTCGTCCTTTACTTCTATCCGAAAGACCAGACGCCAGGTTGAACGCGCGAAGCCCACCAGTTTCAGGTGGACCAGCCCAAATTTGCCCAGCGCAATGCCGTTGTTCTCGGAGTCAGTGCCGACAACGTGGATTCCCACAAAAAGTTCTGCACGAAGGAAGGCCTCAATTTCAAGCTGCTTGCGGACACAGATCACAAGGTGGCCGCGGCTTATGGCTCACTTACAAATCTTGGCATAGTGAAATTCGCGTCCCGGCACTCTTTTGTCATCGATCCCGAAGGCAAAATCGCTAAGGTTTACACGAGCGTGAATCCCGCCAACCATAGCGCCGAGGTTCTCGCCGAGCTCGATCAACTGGAAAGGTCGCAACCGGCAAAACCGTAGCGGATAGTAGGAGAGAAGGTTGCTGGTGGAACCGCAAAGCCACACTCAGTTGTCCGGGATTTTCGTCAAAGTGTTGCTCACGGAGTTTGTCACCCAAACACTGCTTCCGTCGAAGGCCAGCGAGGTGGGATCGGTTCCGACCTGATAGGTAGCGAGGACTGTGCCATCAGGAAGCATCTTGGTTACGCAGTTGGCGCCGTCATTGGCAACCCAGATGTGGATGCCGTCAAAGGTAATCCCGTATGCCTTCACTGGAATGTTGTAGGTGCCCAGCGCAGCGCCGTCGCTCGGCCGGAGTTTGGTGACGTTGCTGCTTCCGTGGTTTGCGACCCAGATGTTCTCGCCATCGAACTTGATCTCGAGCGGATATCGGCCAGCAACGAAGGTTCCCAGCAAGGCGCCGTCACTCGCTCTAAGCTCGGTTACGTTGTTACTGCTGAAGTTCGCCACCCAGATGTTGGCTCCGTCGAATGTAATTCCGAAAGGATAGGTGCCCACGGTGAACGTTCCTAGCACTGCGCCATCACTCGCTCTCAGCTTGGTAACGCTGTTGCTGCTGCCATTCGTAACCCAGATATTGGCGCCGTCGTACGCGAGTTCGTGAGGATACTTACCTACAGCAAAAGTTCCCAACCACGTCCCATCACTCGCTCTCAACTTGGTTACGTTGTTGCTATTGAGGTTTGCCGCCCAGATGTTTGTTCCGTCAAATAGAATCCCCGTCGGAGCACTGCCCACGGCGTAAGTTCCGAGTATCGTGCCATCGCTGGGCCGGATCCTACTCACGGTGTTGTCGCCCCGGTTCGAAATCCAGATGTTCGTCCCATCAAAAGCCGCGACCCATGGCCCTTTCCCAACAGGAAATGTCTGTGCCCCGAGTTGCAGCGCCGAAGTCAGCAGCAGCGTGAGGATGCCCACAAATGAATGGGATCGTATCGAATACCTGCCGGATGATCGCGATTGTTGGTGCATTACTGCTCCTACTTGCGTTTCATACTCAGAGTTGCCCGAACAAAAGTCGCTCAACCGAAAGGCTAGTTGACGCCTTGCGATTGAGTCGCGGCCGGAGGGACGATCCTATAGACCAGACCTCTCTGCCCTGTTCCGCCGCTCTCGGTGGCGCCATATAGATTGCCCGCAGGATCCGAAATCAAACGTGTATAGGGGTAGTTTCCAAGATTCCCTGAAGCAAACGTATGCAAAAAAGTAAAGGCGCCCGTTGACGGGTTTATTTGGAATATGGTCCCGTCATTATCGAAATTGCCGCCTTCGGAGGTTGTACCGTAAAGGTATCCAGACGCACCGAGGACGAGGCCTGCCGCAGGGTTTGCACCTTGCACACTTCCTGTGAAGGCGTGCAGCACGATGAAGCGGCCAGTCTTAGCCAGTTGGAAGATCGTACCTTCCTGATCGGTGCCGCCCTGGTTCGCCGTTCCACAGAGGTTTCCTGCAGCGTCGAACGTAAGACCTGCGCTCGGATGTGCTCCGTCGGTTGTTCCGTTGAAGCTGTGGAGCACGGTCTCTTTGCCGGTACCACTGAGTCTGAATAATGTACCGGCATTGAATGCGCCACCATCGTTCGTTGTGCCATAGAGATTTCCGGCATTATCTCGAATGACTCCTCCGTATGGATATGCGCCATCCGGAGCTCCAGTGAAACTATGCAGGACCGTCTCGTTGCCCAGCGTATCGAGTTTGAAGACCGTGCCGTGGTTGAAGGCGCCCCCCACATTTGTCGTGCCGTAGAGGTTTCCCGCAGTGTCCCGGATCAAACCCGCGTATGGATGTGCTCCATCTGCTCCGCCTGTGAAGGTGTAAAGCACGGTCTCCGTCCATGAGCCACCCGGCTTGGCTGGCGGCGCCAGCTTGAATATCGTTCCGGCAGCCAGACTACCGGTGCCACCTTGCGAGGTTGTTCCATACAGATTGCCGTTGGCGTCCGCAACCAGATTTCCCATTGGGTTGGCACCGTCGGTCCCAACAAACGTGTGCAGCGTTGAGAACGTTCCATTCGGCAATATCCGGAAGACCGTTCCACAGGCGCAGCCTGGATCGCCGCCGAGAAAGGTAGTTCCGTAAATGCCGTTTAGAAAGAGGCCGACTTGGGGATTACTGCCGTCGGTCTTATTTTGAAACGAATAAAGCACGCTGAAGGCCTGCGCGCTCGTCACCTGAGCAATCGCCACCAGACACACAGAGACGAAAGCTATGTTCCGTATGGTCCGTGCCATTCGCAAACCCATTTGGCCAATCACGCCCCGACATTGCGTCGACGCGTCCTCATTACCCGACCGCGATATTGAGGTGAATAGCCTACCGCGGTCTATGATCTCTGTCACTCGGGAAATTCGGCTAAGCCTCTTAACCATGAACCCCAGTAAGTTCTCGAGAGGGGTCGAAAGTCTGATTCCGAAAGACCCCACTAAAGCTAGTTCAGCGCGATGGCTGTTATCTCTGACAGTTCTGCGCTCGGCTCAAATCAACCATTCTCTACTTGGCTCTGCCGAACGCTCAGCACTGCCTCGCGACCGTTGGATCGTTTCGATATAGCAAGTGCTATGAATACCTAACAGCAAAGCCGCCACCCGCAAGTAGGCAGTACCGGTTTTTGGTGACAGCTTTCGAAAGGGGTGCGGTGGTGAGGATCGGTGACGACAACGATCATTCCTGGGTAAAGTCGAAGTTTCTTGCGGGTCTAAGCGATGCAGCATTGCGGCAACTCCTTGACGCAGCTCGGCCTCGCCATATCGCGCCCAAAAAGGACGTTATTCTACGTGGCGAACACTCCGATCATCTATTTCTTTTGAAGAAAGGCCGCGCGCGGTCTTACATACTGACCGAAGATGGCGGTGAGATTGTCCTCTTGTGGTCGGTGCCCGGCGAAGTCCTTGGTTTGGCATCGCTCTTGCCTAGTCCTCCCAACTATATGGCAAACACCTCGACGGTTACCGCGTGCGACTTCCTGGTCTGGGATCACGATACTCTCCGCAAACTGGCAGCTGAACATCCTCAGATTATGGAGAATGGGTTTCGTCTTGCGCTTCAGCACATTGCTGCGTACATGAGACGCCACGTCAACCTCGTAACGAAGAGCGCAGAGTCACGGCTCGCCAACCGGCTGATCCAGCTCGCGACCACCGCGGGCGAAGTTGGAAACTCAGGAATAACGATTGACATTACCAACGAAGCACTGAGCTCGCTTTCTGACATCGGCTACTTCACCACCAGCCGAATCCTCTCTAAGTGGGAGCATGATGGGATGCTCGCCAAGCATCGCGGCGGTGTCACGCTGCTCGCGCCAGAGTCGCTGATGGCCGCATAAGAGAGACGGCCAGCATCTAGATTACCCAGGCGAGGGCGTTAGGCCGGATTCGTCGACTGGCTCGTACAGACACTCGCCAACTCTACTATGTTCAGCCGCCAAACTGGTGCATCTGCGAGTTCACATCAGATCGTTCTTCAAGTATCAGTGTCTGTGTGGCCCTGCTTCGAGCAGTAGCGCTCAAGATATCGCTTGCGACCCTTCTCGTCGCAACGTTACCTGACTGCTTAAATGCGGAAGCTCTGACATCGCGGTCTTTGCTTCAAACACCAGAGTCGCAACCGTCAATAGAACCTTCATCCCGGTCCTGTCGACCGGAAAGCTCACCGGACACAAAACAAGCTTCATCCCCAATATCGCCAGTGCTCTTCAAGAAGTCGGGAATAAAGTTCCGCATCGAGCGTTTGATGAGCATTCTCCGCGACACCCGCCATGAAGGCTGGGTACGAACCGCATATCCAGATCCCACGACCGGACGTCCGCTTATCGGTGGAGGATTCAGTCTGGATCTCTGCGCGACCGAACACCCGCAGCGTAATCCTCTCAATCCCAACACATTCCTTGAGCCCTCTAGCGCACAGTTGTGGCAGGCGGCTGGCCTCGAGTTGGCTCAACTAAAGGCAATCCTCGATCGCTTCGATCACCGCGTGGAATTGTGGGGAAAGCAAGAACTTCGCAGGAAGGTCAGAGCAAACGAACTGCCGCCCGACATCACCGAGGAAGAAGCCACGCAGCTGCTACGGATTTCAGCTCTGCAGGCCGTACACAACGCAAGAGCTTATAGCGTCAACTTCGATCACCTGAGTGCATCGCAACAGATGGCGCTAAGCCAGTTGGTCTATCAAATGGGCGTGAACCTCGAGGAATTCGTTGATTTTCTTAGTGCCATCAACGCTTACCCTCCTGACTCGCAGAAGAAACCGGTCATTCAAAAGGTCGACTGGAAGGCCGCGCAACGCGACCTCATGCAAAGTGAGTGGGCAAGGCGCTACACCAATCGCGCGATCACCGTGATCGCCATGTTCAACCCCAACTACAACAGTCGACCCAGACAAGCCGAGCGGCAAGTGCACGACTGGATATATCCTCCGCCACCACATCTTCGGAAGAATGCGCGCAGTAAGAAAGCGCGGACAGAGCTTGCCCGGAACTCACCGCGGCGGCCTGCTTCGAAACGGCGAGCAAAACAGGGTTAGCTTTTGATCCCGAGCCGCCCGCAAAATGATAAATATGGCTCGCGCTGATTGTCATTCCGACTTTAGGCAGAAATCTGCTTCGGCCGGCATCTGATCCGCTGCAGGCAAACAGCAAACTCGTCTTGACTCAGGGAGTAATGGCCGGCGGCGGTCCTTCCGGATGATCTCGAATATACTGCTCGACCGGTTCATTCCGCAGCATGAACCGGAATCCTCTGCGCGTATTTGCGTCCACGGTTTTCTGCAGATCCAGTGCGTCGAACGGAATTACTTCTTCCGTCGGTTTCCCGCCCTCTTCCTCGACGATCATGAAATGAAGTTGGTTGTCCACGACCCAGTAGTCGCTCACGCTGAGAACAGTGCCATCTTTTAGATCGAGTTCCGGTAAGTCCGGTCCCTCTGCGCCGTAAACTTCCGCTGGCGCACCTTCGACCTGTGGAACATAGCTGATGGGGCCGGGTGAGGAGAAATTTGTGTATCCATACGCCCAGGGCCATAAGAAATCACAGGTGGTCCACCCGCAAGAATTGAATCCCCAGAACGGCGCCGTATTGAAAAAAACAGGATTGTAAAAAAAGACAACCGGGAAGGGACGGATCGGTCTCCGCGGAGGGTGGACTACAACGACAGGCGCTCCCACTGATGGGATCCTCGAAACTCCAGGCGTCGTCATTGGCGTGTACGTAATAGGTCCACGAGGTATCGGTTGCACTATCGGCGCATGGAAAATTGGAGGAGCAGGCGCGCGCACAACCGGCCCAGCAGGACGGCCGACAGGATGCTGTGCCCAAGCGAATGGAGCCACAGCGCACACGGCAACCGCGCAGCAAACCACAAGCTCGAGTTCAGCGACCGAGCGGCGAACCCAGGGTGCCATAATGTCACCCTCCCTGCTTCTGAGCCGGACCACGTAGTTCGTTACACACAGTTTAATACTTTATTGATGCCCCGACTGAAACGTTTCGAAGTTTTCCGTCACTATTCTGCTGAATGGAAATTGTCAGCCGGGCTGGGGATGGTTTCGTGCTGCCCTGCCCCGGCGATTTCGCCGGAAGTGCGGGCTATAGAGTTCCGGCTTTTCCATTGAAGATCACCCGGAAGCTTATCCCTGCAATCACTATCAGCTGCTGAATTTTATCGGCAAGCCTGAGAAGGCTGTCCGAGAAGCTTCGGCTTGGTATTCGACCGCAACCGCCTCGCTGGGGGAGCGAGGCGTACGAACGCGTTTAGGAGAAAACTATATGAGGCTTAAGAAGTGGGGGCTCCTCTGGAGCCTCATCGCAGCGTTGTGCACCATGACCGATGCCGGCTTTGCGCAGGAGGCCGCCACCGCCACATCGGCAACCGCATCGACCACTAATACTGCCGTACCCGGTCTCGTCAATTACAGCGGCGTGCTCAAAGATATCAACGGCAAGCCGCTGACCGGAATCACGGGCGTCACCTTCCTGCTGTACAAAGAAGAGCAGGGCGGATCGCCAGTATGGATCGAAACCCAGAACATCACTCCCGACAAAAACGGCAAATACACCGTGACGCTCGGTTCCACCAAGCTCGACGCATCGCTGTCGGACTCATTCGCCAACGGCGAAGCCCGCTGGCTGGGCGTGCAGATCTCGGGGCAAGACGAACAGCCGCGCGTGCTGCTGGTGTCCGTGCCCTATGCGATGAAAGCCGGCGATGCCCAAACCATTGGCGGACTGCCTCCGTCAGCCTTCGTGCTCGCCAGTAGTGCGAAGCAGCATGCCGCAGGTAGCACGGCCGCAGGTACGACGGCGGCTTCGACTTCAAACAAGACATCAGTTCCACCTGCGAATCCTGCGGTGACGGGCAAAGGTGTCGCCGGATTCGTCCCCGTCTGGGATACGACGAGCGACATCGTCGATTCGGTGATGTTCCAGAAGAGTTCGCAAATCGGCTTTGGCACGACTTCGCCTACGGCCACGATCGATGTGAACGGCAAAGGTAATGTGCGCGATACGCTGACGCTGTTTCCGAAGAGCACCGACAACACGTTGGCCGTAAGCGGGACTGCCTTCAAGATAAGCAGCACCGGCACGGTGACATTCATCACCGGCCAGAAGTTTCCCGGTACGGGGACCATCACGGGCGTGACCACCTCAGGCACGAGCGGACTGCAAGGGGGCGGCACGACTGGCACCCTGAACTTGAGTGTGAAGCCTGCCGGAGTGACGAATGCGATGCTGCAGAACTCCAAGATCACGCTGAACGCCAACACCGCTGGAGGCCTGACGACTCCGGGTGCAATGACCCTGGGCAGCACGTTCACCATCGGATTAAAGCCGTGCTCGGCCAGTCAGATTCTGCAATATAACGGCACGAGTTGGAACTGTGCGGCGGCAGGCACGGGAACAATTACGGGCGTGACCGCTGGATCGGGACTGAGCGGCGGCGGCACCAGCGGCAACGTAACGTTGAACGTAAAGACTGCCGGCGTCACCAATGCAATGCTGCAGAATTCCGCGCTGAGCGTGAATCCGGGCACCGGCCTCACGGGCGGCGGCTCGGTGCCTCTAGGCGGAAACACCACCCTGAATCTCGACACCACGAAAGTTCCTCTTCTGGCGGCTGCCAATACTTTCACGGCGAGCCAATCTGTAGTTGGCAGCATCTTTCCGGATGTGACTGGAACGAATAATTCCTCATTCGCTCCTGGCGTGATCTTTGGCGGCACTGGAAGTGGCGAGTCGATCACCTCCAATCGCGCCAATTCGTTCTTCAACCAGTTCGGCCTGGACTTCTACACCGCTTTCGCTGCCCGTATGTCCATCTACCAGGATGGAACGATCGGCATGGGCAATTCGACCCAGAAGTTCGGCGGCACCCAGGTCTTCATCAATCCGCCCGCAGGCGACAGCAGCAACGTCGGTCTGATTGCCCTCGGCCAGGAAACCTTTGACGCCGGCTTCAGCGGCGGCGATGGCGTTCACGGTAGCGGCGGCAGCGGCGCTTCCGGCGGCTTCGACGGCACTGGCGGAGTCTTCTTCGGCGGCTGCTGCGCTGGTGACGGCGACGGCTTGTTGGTTTTCCCCGGAAGCGGTATCGCTGCTTTCTTCGAAGGGGACGTTTCTGTGTTCGGCAACCTCTCCAAGAGTAGCGGCTCTTTCAAGATCGACCACCCGCTCGATCCCGCAAACAAGTACCTCTACCACTCCTTCGTTGAGTCGCCCGACATGAAGAACATCTACGACGGCGTGGTTACCCTCGATGTCAATGGCCAGGCCGTGGTGGTGTTACCCGACTGGTTCGACGCCCTCAACAAGGACTTCCGCTACCAGCTCACTTCCATCGGCGCGCCCGGACCGAATCTCTATGTCTCGCAGGAGATCTCAGGAAACCACTTTGCCATTGCGGGCGGAAAGCCCGGTGCAAAAGTTTCCTGGCAGGTCACCGGCACGCGTCAGGATGCATGGGCCAACGCGCATCGCATTCCGGTCGAGCAGGAAAAGAGCGAACAGGAACGTGGCTACTATATTGCTCCTGAACTCTTTGGTCAGGCCGGGGAAAAGCAGATCATGTATGCGCGCCATCCTGAAATGATCCGCAAGCACAAAGCGATTCTGGAACAGAGCAAGAAGGCAGCACTGGTAGAGCAGCAACGGACGAGGCAAGGGCCGCAACCGCAGCGTCTGGCGCGTCCAGTAGCACAACTGGCCAACTCGCCAACGCCGTAGACGATTTCCTTTCACCAACTCAATGCCCCGTTCAGGCGCGAGCTTGAACGGGGCCATTTTTTGGCGCCAAGATGAGCTGAGTGGGATTGCCCTCAAACACTACTGCTCGCTGAGTACGATTGCCGGGTCCACCTGTGTGGCACGTCGAGCCGGGACGAGACAGGCCAACAGCGCTATAGCCGCAAACAGAAGTGCGACGCTTCCCAAAACCAACGGATCCAGCGGAGCCACTCCGTAGATCTCTTTCTGGACAATCGTCCGCAACGAAATCGAACCGACGATCCCCAGAGCCAAGCCGATCCCAACCAAAACGAATCCCTCTCGTAGTACCAGCTTAACGATCCCGGAATGCGTGCTACCGAGCGCAACGCGAATCCCGATCTCCTTCCTCCGTTGCGCTACCAAATATGCCAGCACTCCATAAATCCCGAGGGCGGCCAGCAACAGCGCGAGCATCCCGAACGCCAATCCCAGCAACATCGACGTCCGCCGTGACGACAGCGACAGTTCCTCCCTCTGCGCCATCGTCCTGACGTCGAACAGCGGCATCTGAGGATCGATCGCTGCAATCTGCGCGCGGATCGCCGGTTCCACTGCGGCACCGTTTCCTGCCGTCCTCACAGCAATCGTGTAGTCATTCGAAGTACGCTGGGAATACGGAAAGTAATAGGCGCCCTCCTGGTTTCCTCTTCCTGAAAGGTCCTCCAGCCGAACTGAACGCACGACGCCCACAACCGTATACCGAACGGTACGATCATTAATACCCAAACCGGTGTCATCCGGTTCGTACATCTTTTGTCCCACCGGATCTCGATCGCCCCAGAAGCGCTTCGCCAGTTTTTCATCGACTATCACGACAAGTGGCGAATGAGCATTGTCACTATCCTGAAAATACCGTCCTCGAACCAACGAGATTCCCATCGTCTCCAGGTATCCGGGCGTCACCGAAAGACGAATTGGAGAAATCACCGACTCACCCGGTTTCATGGCGTAGCCCTCGGCCATAATCACGCTGTTGTCGTACTTGCCTCCAAGTGGAACGATGGTGCTTACACCTGCTGAGGTAACACCGGGGATTTGCCGGACACCCTGTAGCGATCGGCTCACCAACGTCTCCAGTTGCGAATCGTTGTACTTGTTACTCGGAGCGCTTACCGATGCGGTTACCACGTTATCGGTTCTGTATCCCGGATTGACTTTCAAGAGTTCGCGAAAGCTCGCCAGCAACAAGCCCGCGCCCACCAGCAGCGCAAAAGCAAATCCGACCTGTGCCACGACCAGCGCTTGTCGCACCGGACGAGCCTTGGCGGCGGTACCAGTCCTTTCGCTGTCGCGCAGAACATTGTGAAACCCTCGGATTGAAATACCCACCAGCGAAAGGCTGCTGAGCAGTGCACCCGCTGCCAGTGCCATGAGAATGGCAACCCACGCCACATGGGAATCGATGCGCACGTCATACGCGCGGGGAAAGTGGTTGAGTCCCGTCCAGGCTATGATGCGCAACACAAGCCAGCCGATCATTACTCCGCCCATGCAACTTGCCGCAGCCATAACAAGGTTCTCCGTCATAAATTGCCGCAGCAGTTGCACCCGTCCGGCGCCCAACGCCATACGGGTTGCAAATTCCTTTTTCCGCAACGTAAGCCGGGCAACCGCCAGATTTGCAACGTTCAACACTCCGATGAGCAACACAAACATCGACCCGGCCCACAGCAGACGCAAGACCGACCTTACATCCCGGACTACCATCTCCTGCAACGGTTCCACTGACGTGTAGAAGCCGGCATTGACCAGAAGATCTCTAAAGTTCGGGAACTTTTCCAGATTGACCGCGTTCAATGCTCCAATCTGTGCCTGAACCTGTTGAATCGTTGCTCCCGGCTTCAGGCGACCCACGTTGTACCAATCGTTGTTGTGATGAACGGTCTTCTCTTCATCAGTGAAAACCGCTGGAATCCACATCCGCACTTCCGGATCGATGAACACAAAGTTCTGCGGCATCACCCCGACAACCGTAAATGGACGTCCATTTAGTCGAACTTCCCGTCCGATCGCCGAATAGTCGCCGCCGAACATCTGTTGCCATAGCCCATAACTCAAAACGATTTTCTGCTCATTCCCTATCTCTCCCTCGGCGGCGCTGAACGTCCGACCCAACAATGGTGGCACTCGCACCAGTTGGAAGAGCGACGGGGTCGCCGTCATAGCCTTCTCACGCTGCGTTGCTCCATTGATATCGATCGTTTCGTTGGAGAACTTGAAGAGTGCCTGCTCCCCCAGCGCAGTTACCTTCTCTCGACGGTCAAAGAAGTCTCCCGAACTGCTGATAAGTTGGTTCCCGACTCCGGCCTTCGGATACCGGTTCGACATCAATACGATTCGGTTAGAGTCAGGAATCGGCAGTGGTCTCAACAGGACAGAGTTGACGATCGCAAAAATTGCGACGTTGACGCCAATGCATGCCGACAGCGTTACGATGACGCCCGTGGCAAATCCTTTACTTCGGATCAGGAATCTGAGGGCATGCTTGAACTCACGAATCATCTCTCTCCTCCGGTCGACGCAGTGGCAAGAACGAAAACACTGCATTCGTCTTGCCAAAACCAGAAACTCTATCTAGTTGATGCGTCTTCAGTAAAGAAGAGGAGGCCACTTGCGAATTGCCCGTTGCCGTCCGCAATTGGCATTCACTGTTCGGCGTTGGACAGTGCACAGGGTGAAGAAACGGAGCGTCGCGCATTGTTATGGTTAAGCGCTTGTGCTCCGATGAATGAGGAAGGACCTTGCGAGCAGATACGCTCTTTAGTCTCCGGTGCCCGTCAGGCTCACGATCTGCGGACTGTTATTCGCACTATCCTTGATCGTGAGTGTTCCCGTGACCGTGCCGGTGACCGTCGGTTTGAATACAACGCTGATCGTGCAACTTGAATTGCTGGCCAGCGTCGTCTTGCACGTTGAAGTAGAGACCGCGAACGGTTTCGTTGCAACGTAAGAAATGCCGGTCAAATTCGTGTCGAGATTGTTCTTCAGGGTTACCTTTTTAGCCGCGCTCGTCGTCCCGACTTTCTGTTTGGCAAACGTCAGGCTCACCGGAGTTACCACGGTTTGTGCGATGCCTGTCCCCGACATCGATACCGTCTGCGGACTTCCCGGAGCATTGTCAAAAACGTTCAATGTAGCTGACTCTGCTCCCAGTGAAGTCGGCGTGTACGTCAAGCTGACTTTGCAGCCCATGCCGGCCGTCAGCGTTGGCCCGCAGACGTTCGCAGAAATTACAAAGTCCTTGTTCCCGCTTACCTTGATGCCGTTCAGGTCGAGAATGGAATATCCCGTATTCACATTCTTGATGGTCACTGTCCTTGTAGTGCTGGTCGTATCAATCGCCTGGTTGCCGAAGTTGATGGAGGAAGGCAAAAGCGTCGGCGGGAGAGGAACCTTCGTTGACCAGGTAAACACCGTCCCACATCCCTCAGTCAGTGTTAAACAGGATCCGCCAGCGAACGTCGTCCCGTAAAACGTGCCGCTGCTCGCCTGCACAACTCCAGCGATCGACTCAGCGCCATCGGTGCAATTGTTGTTGGAACAGAAGCTGTATATCGTGGTCAGCGTTCCGCTGGGCGTAATCCGATAAAACGTACCGCAGCCCAGCAGGCAGTCGACGTTATTCGCATTCGGGCCGCCAATCTCAGTTGTGCCGTAAAAATTGCCATCTGTGCCCTGCACTACGCCCGCAAATGGATACTCACCATCCGCACAGTTCGCGAGCGAGCAAAAACGGTGAAGGGTTGTCAGCAGCCCGCTTGGAGTGATCTTGAAAACCGTGCCGCCGGTAGCGGGCAGCGATCCGGAAGTCGTCCCGTAAAAGTTCCCATCGCTGCCTAATGCCAGCCCAGCGTAAGGGAATTCTCCGTCTCCGCAGTTCGCCAACGAGCAAAAAGTGTAAAGCGTTGTCAGTACGCCTGACGGTGTCAGCTTGAAAACTGTGCCGGCTCCGACATTGCCGCCCGCCGATGTGGTCCCGTAGAAGTTTGCGTCGGTCCACTGAATCAAACTACCCTGCGGAGAGGAACCGTCCGCGCAATTGGCTTGTGAACAGAAACTGTAGAGCGCCGTAAAGGCTCCACTCGGCGTCAATTTGAAGACTCCGCCCGCGTTTCCGGCTCCGCCCTCTGAGGTCGTGCCATAGAAGTTACCGTCGCTTCCGATCATCAACGCCGCGTGCGGGTTCGCGCCATCGGCGCATTTCGCCTGGGAGCAGAAACTATGAAGCGTAGTCAGAGAACCGCCCGCGGTGATTTTGAAAATCGTGCCCGAATCTTGGCTCCCGCCCCAGAAGGTGGTTCCATAAAAATTGCCGTCGCTTGCCTGGACCAAGCCGGCATCGGGCAAACTCCCATCCGTGCATAAGTTTTTGGAACAGAAACTGTAGATCGTGGTGAGCGCTCCGCCCTGCGTAAGCTTGAAGATTGTGCCGATGTTTGCAGCTCCGCCGTATTGGGTCGTGCCGTAGAGATTGCCGTCCGTACCCTGCACCAGAACATCAGTGGGGACGGCTCCATTGGTCGAGGTAAATGTAACGGGTGTTTGAAATGTCTGTGCAGACGCCCCCACCGCCGCTGCGGCGCAGAGCACCGCAACCAGGCACAGTATTCTTACCAGACCGACTTCTTTCATCTCGCTAACCTTTATTTATTAAGTGTCGATCCGATATTCGAAAGAATCCCTTACGTTCTGTCAACCGAAATGAGTACGGTTAGCGACATTTTTACCCTAACTCAATAGTTGCAAAGACCTGCATCCCTGCCGGCCATGCTCCGACACACAAAAACCCGCCGATTGCGGCGGGTCTTCCGAACGAAGCGGATTTTTCAGAAATGCTAAGCGGCGATCTTCTGTCCCAGAAATTCCCTGGCTTTGGCTACTTCCGAGTCCCATTTGCTGAGTTGATCGGGAGTCAGGAAACTTACAATGCGCTGGCGAATCGCTGCACGATTTTCGGAGACTTTCTTCATCAAGTCAGCTGGCGTTGCATTCGGATTCTGCTGCTTATACTGCTGGACTTTCTCAGACGCTTCTGTCATGAAGGCATGCAGCCGCTCTTTCTGGTCATCTGACAGATTCAGTTGGCCTCCGATTCTTTTCAGTTCGCTCAACACTGCGTCGCGTAGTTCAGGTGTAAGAGACATGGTCTACTCCTTTTTTTGTCAGGGCTTCCTGATTGGTCGGTTAGAGAAAAGTTGTTCACAGAGTTGGGTTGGAAACCCAGCCCAACGGGTCAGACAGAGTCTATGCGTGGAAAGAATCGGTGTCGCCTGTCAACACTACTAGTCTTTCCTCAAACACCTGCGCTCCTCCGTCTTCTATTTTCCAGTAACATTGTGAGAATTGAAGGGAGTTCTGAAATGAGCAGCCTCGCTCTCTTGCAATCGCTCAAGGACACAATCATCACCCAGGCCAACGTTAAGTCGGTTTACGGAGAACCCATCGCAGCTCAAGGAAAGACGATCGTTCCGGTTGCAAAAATAATTTATGGCTATGGAGCCGGAGCGGGCACCGGAGGCATGGGTGATTCCAGAGCCCGCGGTGAAGGAGGCGGTGGTGGCGGCGGGGCACGAGCCGTCCCTGTCGGTGTGATCGAGATTGCTGACCAGCAGACTCGCTTCGTTCCGATCAGTGATCGAAAGAAGCTGACAGGCGCTGTAGCCGCAGGGATCGCGCTCGGCCTCTGGCTTGGTTGGCGCCGACGTCACTGACCGGCTTCACACTGGGGATCGGCCCACCGTAAGCACAGCGTCGTCGTAGACTAAACGAGATGGCAACGGCGGTCCAAAAAGATTTGCATCAACAGGCGGAAGGCACGCGCCCATATCGCTTCCCGCACGGCCTCGAGCGCAACCTGCTGTGGTTTGCCTGGCGCAAGTTTCGTCCCGCAAATCCGATCACACTGTTCCAACTGTTGGCCGACAAGTATGGCGACATCGCACACTACAAAATCGGCTGGAACCACATCGTCTTTCTCAATCATCCCGACTACATTCGCGAAGTGCTCGTCGTGCAAAACGATACCTTCATCAAAGAGCGCACCGTGCAACGCTCGAAGATGCTGCTCGGCGAAGGGATGATCACTGCCGAGGGCGCCGATCACCGCATGCAGCGGCAAGTTGCGCAGCCGGCATTTCATCGTCAGCGCATCCCCGAGTATGCGGGCACGATGGTACGCGAAGCCATGCGTACTCGGGATTCATGGAAAGTGGGCGAGCAGCGCGATATTGCCATCGACATGATGCACCTCACCCTGAAGATCGTCGCCCAAACTCTGTTTGCGACCGATCTTTGCGACGAGGTCCATGAGCTTGCCGGTGCGATCAACCGTATCATGGGTCTCTACAATTTCCTGGTCATGTTACCGGCAGCGGAGTGGCTGGTGCATGTCCGTCCACCGGGCCTTGCTGCGTTTGTTCGCGCACGCAAGCGCATTGACGCCGTGGTCTATCGGATGATCGAAGCGCATCGCCGGGAGCACCGCGATAGAGGCAGCCTGCTCGACATGATGCTCGCTGCGTCTCCAGACCGAAGCGAGTCATCGGAACGATCACTACGAGACCAGGTGATCACAATCTTCCTCGCAGGATATGAGACCGTAGCCAATGCGCTCTCCTGGACCTGGTATCTGCTCTCGCAGAATCCGGACTGCGAGAGCCGCATGCGCGTCGAAATCGACCGCGAATTGCAGGGCCGTACTCCGGCCTACGAAGACATTCCGCGCCTGAGGTACGTTGAGATGGTGTTGGCAGAATCGATGCGGTTATATCCTCCAGCATGGGCGATGGGCCGATATGCGCGAAATGACTTCCAACTCGGAGACTACTTCCTGCCAGCGAAGACGACGGTGTTGATCAGCCAGTTCGTCGTGCATCGTGATCCCCGATTCTTCCCCAATCCTCTGCGGTTCGATCCGGAGAGGTTTACAGCGGAAGCTAAAGCGCGGCGCACGAAGTTCACTTATTTTCCGTTTGGCGCAGGATTTCGTCAGTGCATCGGAGAGTCGTTCGCGTGGATGGAAGGTGTGCTCGTTCTTGCAACTTTGGCGCAGCGGTGGAAGCTGAGGCTTGTTCCTGAACACCGCGTCGAGCCTGAGCCGTTAATTACTTTGCGTCCGAAATTCGGAATGCGAATGATAGTCGAGGAGCGCGACGCTACAGTTTAAGTACGCTGTCGTCCTGCAGCGCCCGATATGTTATTTCTGCTCGCCTGACAACTGAGCCAGGCGATGCACTCCGGACCGCCGCAGCGCAAACAAAATTGTCCACCCCACCAACCCGGCGGCGTAGAAAACAATCAAGAGAAGCACTACGGGCGGAAGCAGGGCTGAATGCACCGAATGGATCGGTTCGACGCCAGGATTGACATGCGGAAGTGACATCGCGATTTCCTCACCTTTCTTGATCGCGACCGCAACTCCGCAGAGAATTAGGACCATTAATACCGCTGTGGTGTTTGGAAAACGGAATCCATTGCGCATAACAAAGCTCCTTCCGCGAAGCGGAAATCCGGAATCAGGCCCCAGAAAGCAGCGCAAATGTTCGCCACATGCGCCGCCAATGAGGCCGAGGATCTCGCGTACTACACATACCGTCTGGGCAAAGAATCTCTTCTTCGCGATGTCGGCTCTTATGTCCAAGAACACCGCCAGCATCTCATCGGCGAACTGTTGCCGATAAGCCGGCGGATAGAGTCTGAGAAGTTGGCGATAAATCGCAAGCATCGATTATCGCTCCTTTAGGGCGACACGGAGGGAAGCTAGGCGCGTGATGTGCTTCATTCGGTCGATTTCAAGCTGCAGATTTCGACGTCCCTGCTGGGTCAGCCGATAGGCCTGACGCCCGCGAGAGGCATCTTCCTCGTCGAATCGCTCAATCCAGTCGTCATCCAGTAGCCTTCGAATCGCGCCGTACAGCGTTCCCGTGCTAAGGACAACGCGGCCGTCACTCATGCGCTCGACATCTTTCAGAATGGAGTAGCCGTGCTGAGGCTGTCCCGCCAAGCTCAGGAGGATGAGCAGGACCGGTTCAGTCAAAGGAAGATCGCTCGTCATGGCTGTCCGCGACATGTCGTACAACGCCATATTCGCGCAAAACTGCCAACTTGTCAAGCAGCGCTTGTCTCTTTAGGAAAATGCCTGCGGGCGCAGGTCCTAGAGGTCCTCTACGAACTCTCCGGAATTTCTCAGCGCACTCTGCGGTGAAAAGCCGTTACCGCAGAGTCCGCTGAGGAAGCGCCACTGAGAACGCCGAGAACGGCAAGATCGTATTGTTGACTGTGCTACGGAGTGACCGCGATTTGGTTTCCGGAGTACTGCACGACCTTGTCGGCTTCGTCGGCCGGGTTCACTCCAACGCCGTGGTTATCGCCGACAAACACTACGCGGAAGGTGCGGCTCTGCAGCATCCCGGGAAACTGTCCCTTCCGTTCGCCGATGGTCAGGGTGCGAGATGCATCATCCCAGTGGAGCGGAATTGTAGCGTAGGCGCCCTTTTCATAGTTATAGTTGTCGTTTTCGTCTTCGTAGATCGTGAAGTCGCCATTCGCGCCGCGATAAATCCGCACCTCGATCGGATCAGCAGGTTTTTCCGTCGACCACTCTTCTTCTGGTCCTAGAGGAACAATCGATCCCGCACGGACGTAGACTGGCAAGCGATCAAGCGGAGTAATAGCATTGATCATCTGCCCACCTTCGATCGCAGATCCAGTCCAGAAGTCGAACCACTTGGCGGCAGGCAGATAGACCTGCCTTGTTGATGCGGCAGGCTCGGTTACTGGACTGACCAGAAATGCCGGGCCGTACATGAACTGGTCGCCGATGTTTTGTGCACGGGTATCGTCTCGAAAATCCATCACGAGAGGCCGCATGGGTGTGTAGGCTTCCGACGTCGTCTTCCAGGCGAGCGAGTAGATATAAGGAAGCATGCGATAGCGCAGGCGATCGAAGCTCATGAGAATGTTCTGCGCATCTGGACCATAGGACCACAATTCGTTCTCGTCGGGCTTTCTTGTGCCGTGAACTCGCAGCACCGGGTTGAAAGTGGCGTATTGGAACCAGCGCACAAAAAGTTCACGGAATGCAGGATCAGTCGGGCTTCCGAACACGAAGCCACCGATGTCGGTTGTCCAATAAGGTATTCCCGAGAGCGAGAAGTTCAAGCCCGCGGGGATCTGTCGGCGGAAACTGAACCAGTCAGAGTTGATGTCGCCGGACCATGCGGTCACTGCATTTCTTTGCGATCCTGCGAAAGCAGATCGGGAAAGAATAAACACTCGCTTCTTGTCGGAAGCACTGCGCTGCCCCTGATAAACCGCTTGCGTGTCGAGCAGTGGATAAACATTCACGAAGCGGTTGCCACTTCCCGCGGCCAGCTTGTGATTCAGGAGAATGTTGTCTTCCTGTCCTTCGGTCTCGGGTTCGGTGGTATCCATCCACCATGCGTCGGCTCCAATACTGAAGAGCCCTTTATTCACCTCATCCCAGTAGTATTTGCGCGCCTCGGGGCTGGTGGCGTCATACACGGCCATCGCGTCGGTATGGTACGGGGGTTTGGCGAACTTGAACTTGTCTACGAACCATCCCTTGCTCTGCATGTAGTCGTAATTCTTCGAGCCGGGCTCGAAGAACGGCCAGATCGAAATCATCAAGTGGAAGTTCTCGTTATGCAGCTGATCGATCATGCCTTTCGGGTCGGGATAATTCTTGTTGAAGACGAATTCTCCCTTGCGGTTCCACCAGAACCAATCCTGCACGATGTTGTCGACCGGGATGTGGAGGTCGCGATACTTCTTCGCGACGCCGAGGATTTCGTCCTGCGACTTGTAGCGGTTCTTGCACTGCCAAAATCCGTAGGCCCATTTGCCGAAGAGCGGCGCTTGCCCGGTCAGATCGCGGTATTCAGCGATGACCTTGTCCAGACCAGGTCCGTAGAGAAAGTAGTAGTCGATGACGTCGGCTACTTCCGAGCTGATGTAGAGATAATTTGCGAAGCGATTATTGAAGCGGCTGCGCGACGTACTATTCCAGAAAATTCCGTAGCCTTTGCTGGAAACCATCAAAGGAACAGAGATGTTGCTATTGTCCTGAGCGATATCGACCGATTCTCCACGGTAGTTCCAGACGCCTGATTGATGCTGGCCCAAGCCGTAGAGTCCCTCATGCGAGCCGTAGACGTTTACGAACGATTCGGCGCGGTATGTGTCTTCTCCGTTCACTTTCTCAGGAATCAGCTTGCGGGACGCTTCCTGGACAAGCGCGTTGCCGTTCGCATCCGCATATGTAATCGCGCCATCCTTACGGGTTACGGTGATCTTGAGCTGGGAGGTGATCAGCACGACTGCGTCATCTGTGTTCTGCACGTCGAACTTTGTTGCGGGCCAGCTTTCCTTGATGATGACGTAATCCGGCCTCTTGGGAAAAGAAGCGGTGGCCGAGTACAGCACGCGAACGATTGAATCGGAGCAGACTTGTAGCTTCAACGTGCCCGTTCCCATGGAGAAAAGAACGCCGTCCGCTTGCTGCTGCACGCTGCGCACGGGATTCATTGGGGTCCACTGAGCGTATGCGGCGTTGGCTGCGAAGAAAGCGATCGAAACAGCAATTAAGACGAAGACTGCGACTTTACGTGTCATTATGATTTTTGCTCCACCCGATAGATTCTTACGCGGTACAGCGATATCAATGAATCAAGAACTACTGGTTCGTCACCTCGAGCGCGACACTCGAGGTTTCTGCCGAACTTGATCCGATCATTAGATCGAATGTCCCAGGTTCAACCACCCAATTCATGTTCACGTCGATCAGCGAAAGATCTTCTGGAGTGATCGTGAAGTCGACGGTCATTTTTTGGCCGGGGTCAAGGGTGACACGTTTGAATCCGCGCAACTGCTTCACGGGGCGTGTACGCGATGCGACTCGCTGATGGACATAAAGTTGTGCAACTTCATCTCCGGCTCTTGCACCGGTGTTCGTGATGTCGACCGAGACCTTCGCCGTGCCACCCGGCAGAATCTTTTGTGGCTCAACCCGCAGGTTGTCGAACCGGAACTGCGTATAACTCAATCCAAATCCGAAGGGATAGATTGGCTCGCGACCGTCGAACAGGTAGGAACGATTGCGTGACGGTTTGTGGTCGTAGTAATCGGGAAGTTGCCCGACTGACTTTGGAAAACTGATGGGGAGTTTGCCACCCGGATTCACGTCCCCAAAGAGAACGTTGGCTACCGCAGTTCCGCCTTGCTCGCCGAGGTACCAGCCTTCAAGAATCGCCGGCACATGTTCTTTTTCGTAGTTGATCGACAGCGGTCGGCCATTTATCAGGAAGATGACCGTCGGCACGCCGGTTTCCACGACCGCTTTCACCAGGGCTTCCTGCGAGCCGAGCAGGTCGAGCGAATCACGATCGCCGAGATGTTGTTCGGACCAGGCCTCGCGATTTGTGCTCTCGTTCTCGCCGACAACCAGGATTGCTACGTCTGACTTGCGAGCCAGCGCCGCGGCGGCACGAATCCCTTCCATCTCGGTTTTCGGATCCGGCTGTTCGACTTTGTTTTCGTACCACGCCGCCCAGCCTTGTTTGCCTGTGGTGATTTTGCATCCTTCTGCGTAGAGGACTCTCACGCTCGCGGGAACGCGCTTTTTGATTCCATCAAGGATGCTGACTTGATTTCCAGGACCTGGGTCGCGACTGTAGCCTCCGAGATGTACGTCAGCTGCATTGGGTCCGATGACAGCGATGGTCTTGAATTTCGTGAGATCGAGTGGAAGTAGGTTCTTGTCGTTCTTGAGCAGGACGATCGATTTCTGCGCCACCTTTAATGCCAACTCTTGATGCTCGGGACTGTTCGTGATCTTTTGGGCATAGTCCGGATCGACAAAGGGATTCTCGAACAATCCCAGCCGGAACTTTGCTTCCAGTACGCGGAGGACTGCCCTGTCCAACTGTGCTTCAGGAATCTTGCCTTGGCGCAACTGATCGAGAAGAGTCGCATAGACCGAGCCATCGGAGAGATCGTAATCGACACCCGCGGCGAGCGCTTTTCGCGCAGCCTCCGCGAAGTCACCTGCGACGTGATGAGCCTCTACGAGCATCTGGAGGCCGCCGCCGTCGGAAGTTACATAGCCGCGAAATCCCCACTCCTGCCGCAGGACCTTATCCAACAGCCACGAGTTAACATGCGATGGTATGCCGTCGATTTCGTTGTAGGAAGCCATTGCGCTTCCGACATGGGCTTCTCTCACCGCGGCTTCGAAGGGCACAAGAAAGGTCTCACGTAATTCTCGCTCGGAGAAGTTGGCCGGTGCTGTATTCGTGCCGCTCTCCGGCTGCCCGTGGGCGGCGAAGTGTTTCATGGTGGCGAGTACATGGTGGCGATCGATATTCCACGATGTCCCTTGCAGACCGTTGACGGCTGCCACGCCCATGCGCGACACAAGGTACGGATCTTCACCGTAGGTCTCTTCGGTTCGGCCCCACCGTGGATCGCGTGCCAGATCGAGCACCGGAGTGAACGCCTGGTTCACGCCGGAAGATGCCATTTCATCGGCGGCGGCGTTGAATACTTGCTGCACAAGGTTCGGGTCCCACGTACTGGCCAGTCCAAGGACCTGCGGGAAACTGGTGCTGCCATAAGCCATGAATCCGTGAAGGGCTTCGCCCTGAAGGAGGCCGGGGATTCCCAAGCGGGTCTTCTCGACGAGAAAGTGTTGAACACGATTGCGTATCTCCGCGGCATCGTGCGGACTGACCTGGGAGTTCTCGTTGTAGAGTTTGACCAACTGCTCGAAGACTTGCTTTTCTTCCGTATCGTTGGAGTTGCGCGCCCTTCTTCTTCCTCCTGACAACTGGTCAACTTTTTCCTCCAGACTCATCCGCTTCAACAGATCGGCCGCACGCTGCGCCGCGGGCAGCGAGGGATCACGATAAGCAGGATGGTCTTGAGAAAAAGTGGGTAGGGATACGCTAAGAATCGCGACAGTAATGATGACGAGCCTTGGAGCCGGCACCGAGCCTCCCGCTATAAAGAAGTCGCCAATAAGGACCGTTAACGTTTACGGAATTTATGCAACCGCGAAGGATAACACGGAGACGAGGCGCCAGATACCCGCAGCAGTTGTTCCAGGGTAGCGATGTTTCGGCGCGCAGAACAAGGTCACGCTATTTCCTGAGCCACTCGAGAACACGATGTTTGAAAGAAATTGTGGGTTGACCGAGCCTGACCTTAGTTCATTTCGCTGAGAGGCGCAGTCGAGCAATCTCTGCCGCAGCGCGGTGTCCGCTCGCGATTGCTCCGTGAACCGTGCCGTTATGGCCCGAGGTATCGGTGGCCTCGCCTGCAAAAAACAGAGTCTCGCAGAGGGGGGCAGCTAGCATTGCTTGAGCCCCATCGGCTGCAACCTTGCCGTAACTGTAGGCTCCGCGCGAAAACGGGTCGGACTGCCAATCGTGGAAATGGGCATCGACCAAAGATTTCTCGACGATCCCAACATCTGCACCCAACAATCGGGCAAGCGTCTGGCATGCCCTGGCGGTTACAAACGCATGGTCTTGGCCTGACAAGCGGCGCCCGGCGCGAAATGGAGCCCAACCGGTGATGAGCGGATATTTCTTTGGCATCGTGGTCCACCAGGTTGGGAACCATTCATCCTGCGAGAAAACGAAGCTCATGTCCCCCAAATTGCGGTTGGGAGACGGTTGAATGTTTTCCCAGAAGCGGTCACGAAACCGCAGGACAACACGAATCACTTCGCCCATCTCGAGTTGGTCGAAGGCGTTGATCTTTTCCGGGGGTAGGGGCGGATCAAATTGAATTGCGCCTGGCGCCCCAGGTTTAGCTTTCAAGACACCGAGAGGGACGGTGACCAGCACGGATGAAGCTAAGAGCCTAGACTTTCGCGACTCGTTGCTGACGTGGACCGTTGCAGGTCCACTGCCCCAGTCGACGCGTTCGACGATGGTATTTGTACGGATGATGACGCCAGATTCCTTAACTTGTCTCCGCAAAATCGAAAGCAGGTCGTCGTATCCGTTTTCAGTGCGGAAAGCGCGACCGCCTTCAATCGTTTCCTCAGCACGCATTTCCTGAACAAGCCAATGAACTCCGACCAAGCCCGGATCGGCTGCATTGAAGCCGCTGACGTAATCGATGGCGTGCTGCCTGGCCTCATCAAAGCTGGAATCGCCGGCGCGACTGGAGAAGCCGCGCTCAAGGAATGCGAGAAACGACTCGTCGGGTGATGAATCATCCATCTTGTCGAGAATATCTTCGACATCAGAGAAGAGGTCGCATGGCTCCAGGCGCCTTGAAGAGACGCACCAGTTGTCGCCATCAACCTCATAGATGGTCTTTCCATTTTTTTCGAGCAGTTCCCAGATCTCGGGTGGTTTGCCGTGAATGAATTCCGCCCCGAGTTCGATGGGTGCATCGCAGCCTGGAACGCGTCGCGTGTAAACGCGTCCACCGATCCGATCGCG